>CASEEG010000052.1 GCA_949286885.1 uncultured bacterium | reverse complement strand
GTTTAAAAATAATACCTTCTTCTTTAGCATGGCGAATTTCTTCTTTTCTTGCGGGAAGTTCTTCTTCTGTTCTTCTGTAAACAATGTAAACTTCTTTATAACCGACCCTTACCGCTGTTCTTGCAGCATCCATTGCAACGTTACCGCCGCCTATAATAGCTGCTCTGTTGCCGACTTTAAGGGGTGTCGGTGTGTCAGGTTCATTTGCATGCATTAAGTTTACACGAGTTAAAAATTCATTTGCACTGTAAACGCCGTTTAAGTTTTCACCAGCTACACCGAGCATTTTTGGCAATCCTGCGCCCGAGCAAATAAAAATTGCATCGTAACCTTCTTCTTTTAATTGATTTAGCGTAATTGATTTACCTACAATTACGTTTTTATAGAATTTAACGCCAATTTCTTTTAAGCTTTCAATTTCTCTATCTAAAACTGTTCTTGGCAATCTGAAAGGGGGAATACCGTATCTTAAAACGCCGCCAAGCTCATGGAGCGCTTCAAATACGCTTACTTCAAAACCTGCATTTCTAAGATCGGCTGCAGCTGACATACCTGCACAACCTGAGCCTACAATTGCAACTTTTTTGCCGTTTTCTTTAATTTGAGTTTTAACAGGTGCGCTGTTATCGCCAACGTATCTTTCAAGTGCGCCAATTGCAACCGAATCACCTTTTATACCAAGTACACATTTGCTTTCGCACTGTCTTTCCTGAGGGCAAACTCTGCCGCAAACAGAGGGTAGCATATTTGATTCTCTTATTATTTCGCCTGCGCCTTGAATGTCGCCTTCTTTAACTTTTTGGATGAAAGAGGGTATATTTACACTAACGGGGCAGCCTTTTCTGCATAGCGGATTTTTGCAGTTTAAACATCTTGAAGCTTCAAGCGCTGCTTGCTCAGGTGTAAAATTTTCTTCTACAGGGTTAAAATTAGACCTTCTTTTAACTTCATCCTGTTCAAAGGGTCTTTGGCGTTCTACTTTGCTCATATTTAAAACTTCTCTCCATACTTACTTATGATTTTATTGTATAATAAAAACAATAAAAAGTGAAAAGAGGATTTTTTGGGCGCAATAAAACTTTGGATAACTGATATTGACGGAACAATTCTTGATGAAACGAATATTTTTTCTAAAAGAGTTCTTGAAACAATTGAAAAAGTTAAGAAATCTGACACTAAAATGGTTGTTGCAACAGGCAGAATGTTTGACGGAGCAAAAGGGGTTGCGGATTTTTTGGGGCTTGATACTCCTGTTGTTTGTTATCAGGGTGCAATGGTAAGGCTGGGGGATAAAATTCTTCATCAGGCACCTGTTAAAGAAGACCTTGCACGTGATGTAATTGAGGTTTTAAGGAAAAAAAATATTCATACAAATTTGTACAATAACGATGAATTAATTGTTGAAGATGATAATAAAAAAATCATGGATGACTACTGTCAGGGGCGTTTTACCACCTATCGCGCGGTTGATAGTTTTGATAATGTTGAACTTAAAAATGTTTATAAGCTGCTTGCAATAGTTTATGACGAAAATCAAATGCAAGAGCTTATAAAGTTTATGCAAGAGCGCTACAGAGGTATTTTATGTATTGTTCGCTCGCACAAATATTATATGGAAATAACAGACCCTAATGCCACAAAAGGGGCTGCGTTGAACTTTTTAAAGGATTACTGGGGAATAGCACAAGGTGAAGTTTTAGCGACGGGTGATCAGGATAATGATTATGAAATGTTAAAAAATGCGGGCATTAAGGTTGCAATGGAAAATGCTTCGCCAAAATTAAAGGAAATAGCTGACTATGTTTGTCCTAACGTAAAAGAGGACGGTGTTTGCAAGGCAGTTGAAAGGTATGTTTTATGCGAATAGGTACAGGGTATGATTTACATAAATTAGTTGAGGATAGAGCATTAATTTTAGGCGGGGTAAAAATTCCTTATGAAAAAGGACTTTTGGGCCACTCGGATGCTGATGTACTTATTCATGCAATAATTGATTCACTTTTAGGCGCAATGGGTGAAAAAGACATTGGTACACATTTTCCTGATACTGATGAAAGTTTTAAAAATATAAGCAGTGCTCTTTTGCTTCAAAAAACAATGCAGATAATGCAAAATAACGGCTATAAAATTGTAAATGTTGATTCAAATATTATTTGTCAAAAGCCAAAGCTAATGCCCTATATTGGTAAAATGAAAGAGAAACTTGCGCCTCTTTTAAATATTGATGAGTCAGCCCTTTCAATAAAAGCAAAAACTAACGAGGGAGTTGATGCAATAGGCTTAGGCGAGGCAATTGCAGCTCAGTGTGTTTGCTTGATTGAGAAAGTGTAATGAAAATTAAAAAAAGTGATATTAAAATTTTTCTTGCTTTATTAGTCCTTGTTCTGGGTTATTTTTTCACAAACGGGGATGAATTTAGTGATAATTTCAAACCTGTTTCAAATGTTTGCAAGAAGGAAATGAAAGAAAAAGACTATGTGCAAAAATACTGCAAGGGCACAATAGAGTACGTTTTGAGCGATAAAACAAGAATAGACTGCTTAACTGATGAATATGCAATTGAATACGATTGGGCACATAAGTGGGCTGAAAGTATCGGGCAGTCTTTGTATTATGCACGTATGACAGGCAAAAAGCCTGCTGTTGCAATTATTATGAAGTGTCCCGAGGATGAAAAATATATAAAAAGAATTCAACTCGCTGATGAGAGGATAACAATTTTTAAAATTAAAGCATACGAGTAGTTACCACAATGCCTTTGGCATTAATCTTTCGTAAAACCAAACAGGCACATTGTCGTAGCTGCCGCCTTTAAAGTCGTATTTAAATTTTTCATCAGCCCCTATTGCAATAATAGGGATATTTGTTTCTTTTGATACTTCTTTTAATATTTCATATCCTCTTATGATGTCTGAAACTGTTGTTTCGTTTGACAAGTGAGTGTTTGAAATAAATCCTGAAAACTTTTTCCAGGAGGTTTTGTTAAGTCCTGAAGAAAAATCTATATATTCAAGAATGCTTGCTTTGTCGAATGTTTCAAATTTTGATGTATTTACAACAAGATAGATTTTAAGATTTTCCTCTTGTTCAATGCCGTTTAAAATATCAAGCGTATCTAAGCCTGTAGCACCATAACCTACATCAATTATAATGTCGCCTTTTGTATTTAAGCAGTTAATTTGCTCACCTGTTACATAACTTCCGGCTTCACCTAACCCGAAGTAATCACTTTGTGCTATTACTTTTATGCCACGTTCTTCAAGTTCACCGATAATAGGGCGCATACAATACGCAGGTTCTACTGTATCCAAGTCAACAAGTGTTATTTCCCTATTTTCTTTTATATATTGTAATGCCCGATTTATTGATGTTTCGCTTTTTCCTGAGGCATAAGCTCCGGTGTATACTTCAACTGTTCTTGTCATTTTTCCTCTGTGTTTATATTTACATTTGTTTGGAAATTTTCTTTAAATTTCATTTTTTCTTCATATTCGCGTACTTCTTTAATTGCATCAGGCAGTACATCTTTAAATAGTTTTACAAGTGCAGGGTCAAACTGTGTTCCTGCTTTTTCTTCTATAATTCTCATTGCTTCATCAGAACTCAAACCTGCCCTGTATGCTCTGTCTGATACCATAGAATCGTAAGCATCTGCAACTGCTATAACTCTTGAGCCAAGCGGAATTTCATCACCCTTGAGCCCGTATGGGTATCCGTTTCCATCATAATGTTCGTGGTGATATTTAATTATTTCTATTACATCATAGAGTTGTTTAATATCTTCAAGAATTTTAACCGAGTGGTGTACGTGCTTTTTAATTTCTTCAAATTCTTCCTGAGTAAGCTTTTGAGTTTTGTTCAAAATATCTTCCGCAACACCAATCATACCTATATCATGCAAGAGCCCCGCAAGTTCAATTCTACTTTTTTCAGCATTGCTGATATGCAATTTCTCTGCCATTTTGAGAGAATAAAAAGTTACTCTTCTGCTTCTTCCAAGTGTAAAAGAGTCTTTTGCATCCAGTGCTTCTATAATTGCCTTAATTGTGCCTGAAAAAAGTTCCTTTAAGTCTTTTATAAGGTTTTCATTATCCACTTTTAATTGGTGATACTCAAGGCCAGCGTCTACTATATGTATTAATTCGTCAGGGTTGAAGGGTTTTTTTATGTAGCGATAAATTTTTGCGTAGTTAATTGCATCAATAAGTATTTTGACGTCAGAATAAGCCGTAACGAGCAATCTTGTGGTGTTTGGACATACTTCATAAGTCCTTCTTAAAAATTCAACCCCGTCCATTTGAGGCATCTTATGGTCTGATAAAATACAGTTAAACTCTTTATTTTTAAGTATTTCCAAGGCCTCAACAGCGCTGGATGCCTTTGTAATATCGTATCTGCCTCTAAGCGTTCTGTATAAAAGTGCCAAATTATCAGGTTCATCGTCAACAATTAAAATTTTGTACTTTTTTTCTTCCATTACTAACACTCCCGGGTTTGTTCAATATTTTCTTGATTTTCGTTTTTATAATTTATCGGTAATTTTATTGTAAATGTTGTGCCTTTGCCTACTTCTGAGTCAATTGTGATTTGTCCATTGTGGTTTTTTATAACACGATAAGTAATTGACATGCCAAGCCCCGTACCTTGTCCTACCGGTTTTGTTGTAAAAAACGGCTCAAAGACTTTTTTAATGTCTTCTTTTTTAATACCTTCGCCTGTGTCAGAGAATTTTATTACGACATTTTCACCTTCTTGTTTAACGCTTATTGTAACGGTTCCTTCACCTTTGATTGCGTATTGTGCGTTATCTAAAATATTCATAAATACTTGATTTAACTGTCCGCCATAAGCTTCTATTTTAGGCACATTGGGTTCGTAATCTTTTACAACGGTTATTCTATTTTTATACTTATTATTTAAGATATTTAAAGTGGTGTCTATTTCTTTTGGAATATTAAATTGTGTGAGCACCATCTCTTCCATTCTTGAAAAGTTTTTAAGGTCAAGGACAATGTTTTTTGTTCGCTCTGTTCCCTCGATACAACTTTTTATTAAGTCTTTTACATCATCTCTTATAAAATCAATATCAATGTCGGCTTTGGTTTTGCTTATTTTCTTCATTTCGTCTTCAGGAATTGAATTTTCATTTGCAATATACAGGTCAATTAATGAGAACATATCTTTAACATATTTATCTAAAATCATAATGTTGCCGTGGATGAAATTAACAGGGTTATTTATTTCATGGGCAATTCCTGCAACAAGTTCACCCAATGAGCGCATTTTTTCAGAATGCACCATCATTGCTTGAGTTTCTTTTATTTCTTGATTTGCTCTCTCCAGAGCTAAAGTTCGCTCTTGAACTTTTAGTTCTAATGAATCATAAAGGTCATGAAGTTGAAAAGCCATATAGTTATAAGCATCTACAAGTTCGTTTATCTCTGCGAATTTTGATTCTTTTAGCCTAAAATCAAAATTACCATTTGCGAATTCTTTAACCCCTTTTGTAAGTTCTGTGAGAGGATTTAAAATAACCTGCGACATAATAGCACTAGCGAGTATACCTACAAATAGGAAAAATGCTATAAATATTTTAATGTTTTCAAGCAGTGAAGTAAGGTATGTGGTTGCAATCCTTTTAACTGGCATCCCTATGTATAATGTATAGTCTTTGGTGCTTGAACTTGTTTCTGTTATGTCTTTGTTTTGATATTTTAAGAACAAGTCTTTTTTAGCACTTTGATAATCTTTATTTATAATTTCGGGTATGCTGGAGAAAAAAACCATATTTGTTTTGGTATCCACTGCATATATGTATGAGAGCATATCTCTTGATTTTAAACTATTTGTTATTTCTGATATTTTTTCCGTATCGTTAGATTCATAAGCGTTTTCAAAAGTTTCTCTTAATAGTGATGAAAGAGAGTAGTTAAAGGTTCTTATTCTTGTGTCGTATTCTATTGCAAGATATTTGATATGATTGAAAACATAACCCATGGTAATAATTATTATGCCGGTTATTAAAAGCCCTGTCATTAAAGCAAGATAAGCTCCAAGGCGTTTTTTCTTGTTCGAGTTTATATTTTTTAATTTATTTAGGATTTTATTCATCTTGTTCATCTTCTTTCGTTTCATTACTTTCATCAAACATACTGTCAGATGTTTCTTGCATCATGGCATCTGAAGAAAACATGCTCTGAATTTTATATGCATTATCGATTTTTGGGGTTATATTTTTCTTTATTTTCTGGAACGGATGAAAATTTTCTCCCTCGTCGAATATTTTGCCTATAACAAAACCTATGAAACCCATGGAAAGTGATACAGGTATGACTATGGATAGCATAAAAAGAATGCTGTAGTAGTCTAAAGAAAAATTATTAAGAAGACTTAATGCTCCGAACGCAAGCATTGAAGATGAAGCAAAAAGCGTGCTTAAGCTTTTTTGATAAGAAATTTTTTCCTCTGTTTTATCTTCCATTTTCTCTGTTTTCTGTTTCCATTAAAATTTTGAACGAATATTGAACAAGTGCAATTCTGTCTATACTTGATATGTTTTTATAGCATCCGGAAATACTATATGATATATCTTTTGTTCCTTCTTGTTCCTCTATTCTTACTGGATGCAGCAGGCAATTTATTGTAAGATTATTGATGAGTTTTATTTTTATTTCATAGTCTTTGTTAGCTTGCAGTGGTTTCTTCATAATGAGTTTTAAACCGCCGGCCGAAATGTCTTCTACTGAAATTAGGTTATCGTTTTCTCCTTTTATATCTAATTCACCCATAAACCTTACCCTGGAATATTCTCTTCTTTGAATATTTTTATAATTTTCGGGTATGCTTACTTTAAGGTTTTTCCCATCACTTTTCTTGATTTTTGTTTCAAAGAACAATAAACCATCTTTGCCTGAACCAAAAATTTCAACCTCAGCACCTTCTTGGTAATCTTTTAATTCTTCGTCGCTTGCTTTTGTTAGTTCTATATCAAAATCGGTATCATTAATATTTTTTATTTCAAAAATAGTTGCACTTTCAAAATTTTCAGGGATTATTCTGTAATCATGACCTTTTTTTATTATTTCTCGCATATTTTCCTCATTTTCATACGGCTGCCGTTTTTAAATCTGTTCTTATTGTTCCTATGGACTTTGCTTTTGTATTGTTTGTTACTTCATTATATGACATTATAACAATTTGTGGGTAAGTTCGCTCGATTAATCTTCTAAAAATCAACCTTATGGGCGATGAGCATAAAATAACAGGACGATTCCCCGTTTGTTGAACTGCTTTTGTAAATTCAAGATTTAAACTGTCCATAAGTTTTTTAACAAAATCAGGATTTAGTGTTAAACTTTCTCCGTCAGGGTTTACACCTTGTGCTATTTGTTGTTCAACGTCTTGAGAGAGTGTAATTGCAAGCAATTCGCCTGTGTCTGCCAGATTTTGCTTGCAAATATTTCTGGCTAATGCCTGTCTGCAATATTCTGTTAGGGCATTATGATTTTTATTTGTTCTTGCTTGCAGGCTCATTGTTTCAAGAATTGTTTTTAAATCTCTAATTGAAACGCACTCTTTTAAAAGATTTTGGATAATTTGTTGAACATCGGCGGTTGATATTTCTTTCATTAAATCATTAACGTACTCATCAGAAACTTCTTTTTTAAGATTATCAATAAGTTGTTGAACATCTGCACGAGTAATAATTTCACTTGCATTTTTTCTTATGATTTCTGTTAAGTGAGTTGAAATAACCGCTGACGGGCTTACGACAGTGTAACCTACAGTTTCTGCGTATTCTTTATCTTTTTCTTCAATCCAAATAGCAGGAAGTTTAAAAGCGGGCTCAATTGTGTTGATACCTTTAATATTGGGGTCTTCCGCTCCACCCATAGAGTTCATTGCAAGAGAGCGCTCAGGATAAACTTCACCCGATTCTATTGAAACACCTTTTAATTTTACCTGATAAGTGTTTGGCGGCAGTTGTAAATTGTCCCGAACACGAATTGAGGGTAATACAATACCAAGGTCAAGCGCACTTTGACGCCTTATTTGAGCTATTCTGTCTAATAAATCCCCGCCTTTTTCAGGATCTAGCAGACTTACAAGTCTGTAGCCTATTTCAATTTCAAGTGTTTCAACGTTCAAGAGTTCAAGTACACTTTCACGAGTTGCTTTTTTGCGTTTTTTACCGAGTTTTTGAGCTTTTTTGGCATCCTCTTGTGCCTTTAAGTCCTCAATTTCTTTTTTCTGTATTTCTTTATGCTTATTCCAGCCATACCAGCCTGAGGCTGCCGAAACTAAAAGAAACGGAATTGTTGGCATACCCGGGACAATACCCATAAAAAACAAAAGTCCTGATACAATAAAAAGAACTTTTGGGTTTGAAAACATTTCAAGTCCAATATCTTCGCTTAATGAGCGGTCTGAACCTGATGCACGGCTTATAATTAAACCTGTTGCAGTTGAGATAATAAGAGCCGGAATTTGAGATACAAGACCATCACCTACTGTTAAAATGGTATATGTTGAAAGCGCAGTTGCAGGCTCCATTTTAAGCTGCAATATACCAATAATTAAGCCGCCTACTATATTTATAACCGTAATTATAATACCGGCTGTGGCGTCCCCCTTAACAAATTTTGAAGCACCATCCATAGTACCGTAGAAATCTGCTTCTCGCTCAAGTTTTTTACGTCTTAGTTTTGCCTCTTTCTCATCAATTAAGCCCGAGTTTAAATCGGCATCAATTGAGAGCTGTTTGCCGGGCATTGAATCCAAAGTAAACCTTGCCGATACTTCAGCAACCCTGCCGGCACCGCCTGTAATTACCATAAAGTTGATAATTACAAGAATGACAAATATTACAAAACCGACAACGTAATTGCCGCCTATTACAAATTGCCCGAAAGATTCAATAACGCTACCTGCGTTAGCCTCAAGTAAAATTAATCGGGTAGAAGTTACGTTTAACCCCAGCCTGAATAGTGTTGCAACAAGAAGAATTGTAGGGAAGGAAGAATAGTCTAGAGGTTCTTTTGTGTATAAGCATACAAGAAGAATTAAAACAGAAAGAGAGATATTTATTGTAAGCAAAAGGTCAAGCAACTGCGGCGGTATTGGTATAACCATCATAAGAACTATGACGACTAAACCAATTGCAAAAACTATATCGTTATTTTTAAGTAATAGTGCCAGTTTGTTCAACTGTTAAATTTTCTCCCCGCTTTTACTTCCCTTTTGCCGAGTAGACAAATCTTAGAACCTCTGCAACTGCCACATACAGTTCTTGTGGTATTATACCACCAATTGGTACTAATTTGTACAAACTTTGCGCAAGAGGTTTATTTTCTACTATCGGAATATTATTATTTTTTGCAATTTCTCTTATTTTAAAAGCAAGAAAATCGACACCTTTTGCTAAAACCTGTGGCACAGGAGTACTTTGGGGGTCGTATTTAATTGCAACTGCATAGTGCGTTGGGTTTACAACAACAACATCTGCTTGTTTTACCGATGACATCATCTTTTGTTGCATAATTTGCATTTGAAAAGCACGAACTTTGCTTTTAATTTTAGGATCTCCTTCTAAGTTTTTCCATTCGTCTTTAACTTCTTGTTTTGTCATTTTAATGGATTTTTCATATTGGTAATCCTGAAATTTTTTATCAATAATACCAACAATTAAAAGAATTATGCAGATATTTACAATAAGTTCCATAATAACAGACCCTACAATTGCAAAACTTGTATTTACATCCATTCCGATTGTTGCAAAAAGGTCGCCTTTTCTTTTATTTATTACATTAAATCCTACAAGTCCTACTGCAGTTAGTTTTGCCAGAGATTTTACAAGCTCCATCATTGTCTTTGGTTCAAAAAAGTTAAATTTTTTAAGCAGTGCTTTTACCATATTACCGGGCATAAGTTTATCAAAATTAGGCTTTAGGGCTTCTTTTGCAAACAGTGCTCCTGTTTGCAATCTTAAAATAAGTGCTGCTCCAAGACATAAAAGGAAAAGAAAAGGTACAAGAATTTCGCCCGTAGCTTGAGCGTATGGTATAAATATACCCATTGGATTTGATTCGTTAATTTCTTTTGGGTCAAGATGAGTAAAAGTTTGATACAAAATGTTTTGAATTTTTTGCAGCATTGACGATGAGAGCATATACATAAGTCCAACGCCCAAAGTCAGCATAAGTGAGGATGTAAAATCCTGACTTTTTGCAATATTTCCTCTGTCTCTTTCCTTCTCCCGTCGTTTGGGGGTGGCGCTTTCTGTTCTTTCTTCGTTAGCCATAATTTATATTATAAACTTTTCCTTTTATGTAAACAAATGCAGAATTCCTTGTAAATATTGTGCCATAACATCCATAAGGTATGTAACCGAGCCTTTTAGGAATAAAAGTATTAAAACCAATCCCAAAAATACTTTAAAAGGTAGCGACACCATAAAAATGTTCATTTGTGGCATGACTTTATTCATCATGCCAAGCAAAATGTCGCACACTAAAAGTACTGAAAAAATAGGCATTGCAAGTCCAAAGGCTATTTGAAACATTTGCCCCGCAAGTGTCATTGCGCCTTCTATTACACCTGCGTTAAAAACACCCATAAAACCTACAGGCATTGCAAAAAAGCTTTTATAAATTGCTGCAAAAAGGTACTCGTAAGCACCTAAACCTATAAAAACCAATACCGCAAGGTATGTATACAAGCTTGACATAATTGTAGAACTCTCCCCTGAAACAGGGTCAAGTACATTTGCCATAGATAAACCCATTTGAATACTTATAAGTTCACCAACCATTGAAACGCCTGCAAACAAAAGGTTTGCAATAAAGCCAATTGCAAAACCTATGCAAAACTCTATTGCAATTAGTATTGCAAATTCAGGCATGGAATTTGGCATTATAAACTGAGCTTTTGCGCTTAAAATCGGATATAAAATAAAAGAAATTAAAGCGCAAAACCATATTTTAACCTGCTCAGGCATTTGAAAAGTTGAAAAAAACGGTGCCGTTGCAAAAAGCCCTGACATCCTTGTAAAAATAAGCATAAATACAACGATGTTTTTTGGTGAAAAAAGCGTTAAAAGGCTTGGTGCATCAGGCATTTTTTACCTCACCCGATAAAAGTTCTCATATAATCAAAAAGTTCATTTGTTCTTGAAATAAAAATGCTTAACATCCAGGGCATACAAACAATTAGAGCCAAAATGCAGGCAAATATTTTAGGTACAAAAGTAAGCGTTGACTCTTGAATTTGAGTTACCGACTGTACAATGCTTATTAAAAGCCCGACTACAATTGAGGTTATTAAAACCGGCGCACACATTTCCATTGTAAGCACAAGGACTTTTTGAAAAATAGTTAAAAATATTTCTTCTTCCATTATGTTCTCCTTATGTTACAAAGCCTTCAATAAGCGATTTTGTGATTAAATACCAGCCGTCTACCATAACAAACATAATGAGCTTAAACGGCATAGCAATTGTTGTCGGTGGTAAAAATAACATACCCATTGAAACAAGAATACTTGCCACAACTATATCTATTACAAGAAATGGTAAAAATATTATAAAACCTATTTTAAATGCTGTTTTGAGCTCAGAGAGCACAAAAGCAGGAATTAAAACATAAGTCGGAACGGAATCGGGATTTTTAAATTTCGGTAACTTTGCAAGATTTCTGAACAATTCAAGCTCTTTGTCATGAGTTTGTTTAAACATAAAAACCCTAAGCGGTTTAATGGCATTATCAAGAGCAGCTTGTTGGGTTATTTGGTTTTTTATGTATGGTTGATACGCTGTTTCATTAATTTTAGATAACGTCGGCGACATTACAAAAAATGTTAAAATCAACGCAAGACCAACTATTACTTGCGATGGAGGCAAGCTTGTTGTACCTATTGCTTGCCGTGCAAGTGTCAGGACTATTACAATCCTTACAAAAGCTGTTGTCATAATAATTATACTGGGTGCAAGTGTTAAAATGGTTAAAAGTATTAAAACCTGAACGCCTTGAGTAAACTCTTGTGGTGTATTTGCGCCTTGCATACTAATATTAATATTTGGAAATGCAATTGCAGCAAAACTTTGCGTGTTTGTCATTATAAAAAGACAAAAAGCCCCTAATAATTTTATGAAATTTTTAAAACCTCTCCCCATAAACTTCTTTCTTTTTTATTGTGCAAAAACTCCCATACGTCTGAATTTATTGTATCTGTCGTCTTTAAGTTCTTGAGCACTCATATTTTTGTACTCATCAAGTGCATTTAACAACGATTTTTTAAGTTCATTAGCCATTGCCTCAGGGTCATAGTGTGCGCCGCCTGTTGGTTCTTTTATGACTTCATCCACTATGCCGTATTTTAAAAGGTCTTTTCCTGTAATTTTAAGAGCATTGGCAGCTTCACGTGCCATATTTGCATCTCTCCAAAGAATTGAAGCGCAGCCCTCAGGTGAAATTACAGTATAGTAAGCATGTTCAAGTATCATAACTTTATTTGCAACGGCAAGTCCTAAAGCTCCGCCGGAGCAGCCTTCCCCTGTAATCACCGCAATAACGGGTACTTCAAGTTTTGCCATTTCTTTTAAATTTTCGGCAATTGCAATACCTTGTCCTGTTTGTTCTGCTTGCATACCCGGATACGCCCCCATAGTATCAACAAGGGTGATAATCGGCAGATTAAATTTTGATGCATGCTCAAAAAGTCTTAAAGCCTTTCTGTAGCCTTGAGGTTGCGGCATACCAAAATTATACTCAAGGTTTTCTTTTGTAGTTTTACCTTTTTGGGTGCCGATTAACATAACAGCTCTGCCGTCAATTTCAGCTACACCGCCGATTATTGCCCTGTCATCAGTACCTGCTCTATCTCCGTGCAGTTCAATAAAATCTTCGCACATAAAATGAACGTAATCAAAGAAATTAGGTCTTTGAGGATGGCGTGCTATTTGCAGTTTTTGGTAAGGCTCTAAACTGTCGTAGAGTTCTTTTTTGTATTCTTGTGTTTGGTTTTCAAGCTTTTTAATTTCGTCGTTGTAGTCCATATTTGTATCCACGCTCAGTTTTTTTAATTCTTCTATTTTTTCCTGCATTTTATAAATAGGTTTTTCAAATTCCAGTATTTGCATTATTTATTCCTTTTACAGTTGTTTTTTGAATGTAGCTCAATTAACTTTGAAAGTTTTTCTTTCATTTCTTTTCTCGTAACAATCAGGTCTATTTGACCGTATTTTAAAAGATACTCAGCAGTTTGGAAATCTGCAGGGAGTTTTTGTTTAATTGTTTGCTCAATTACCCTTCTTCCTGCAAAACCAATCCTTGCGCCTTTTTCAGCAATTATAATATCTCCTATTGTTCCAAAACTTGCCGTTACTCCGCCAAATGTAGGCTCTGTTAAAACAGTTATGTATAAAAGCTTAGCTTCGTTTAATTTTGCAACTGCACAACTTGTTTTTGCCATTTGCATAAGGCTTAGTGCGCTTTCTTGCATTCTTGCGCCGCCAGAGGATGTAAATACTATTACAGGCAAATTTTCTTTTAGGGCATGTTCCATAACAAGTGTTACTTTTTCGCCTACTACAGAGCCCATAGAGCCGCCCATGTAATCAAAATCCATAACCGCTGTTGCAACTTTTTGTCCGTTAATTTCGCCTACTCCGCAAATAACAGCCTCATCCAGATTAGATTTTTCTTTAGCAGATTTTTGTCTTTGAGTGTATGGTTGTGTGTCTACAAACTCAAGAGGGTCTTTACCTTGAATATTTTGGAACATTTCAACAAAAGTGCCTTCGTCAAAAATTAATTTAATTCTGTCCCTTGCGCCAATTCTAAAGTGATAATCGCAATTTGGACAGACCATGTTGTTGTGTTCAAGGTCTTTTTTTGGTAATTGCGAATTGCAGTTGTAACATAACATCCAGAGTTTTGAAATTGAATCGTCAATTTTTATATCGTTATCACGAGCTGCAATTTGCTGCATTTTTCTTTTATTAAACCAATCGGTAAGTGTCATCTTAAAATCCTCAACCAAAATCTTTAGCTATATTATAATATAAATACTTTAATGTGTGCAAAAATAAATTGAATATCCTTAATTTTTTAACTATTATTAATATATGCAAGGGCAGGTTTTTAAAATACATTCCGATTTTTACTATGTAAAATCCAAAGACAATGAGGTTTTTGAATGTAAACTTCGTGAAGTTTTAAAAAAACAAAAACAAAAAATTTTAACAGGTGATTTTGTTGAAATTGAAAATCTAAATGCAATATGTTCGGTTTTGCCCCGTAAAAACCAGCTTTTGCGTCCGAGTGTCGCAAATATAGACTTAGCTGTTGTTGTGTCCTCCTTACTTGAGCCAAAACTTGATTTTGTGCAGTTAAACAGGTATTTAACCTATTTAAAATATCATAAAATTGAGGTTATGCTCTGCTTTAATAAAGAGGATTTGCTTGATGAAGTTGTGTTTAAAAAACAAACTGAAGAAATATTAAATATATATAAACCGTTGGGTTATAACATTGTTTTTACATCCGCAAAAGAAAAATACGGGTTAGATGATTTAAAAAAAGAAATAAAAGGAAAAACCATTGTGCTTTGCGGATTGTCAGGAGTAGGCAAAAGCTCTGTCATAAATGCGCTCAATCCTGATTTTAATTTAAGAACATCAAATGTCAGTGTGCAAACAGGCAGAGGTTGCCATACTACAAGACATTGCGAGATTTTAGATTTTGTAGATTTTAGAATAATCGACACTCCCGGGTTTTCAAATTTAAAATTTGATTTTATTTTGCCAAAGGATTTGGATATTTTATTTGATGATATTTATAAGTTTGCACAAAATTGTAAATTTTCGGACTGCTTGCATATTGAAGGTGATGAGCATTCAAAGGATTGTGAGGTGCTGAAAAATCTCAACAAAATTAATTCCCAAAGATACAAAAGTTATCTTGAATTTTTAAAAGAAGCTAAAGATTATAAACAAAAAGTAACATACGGTTCTCAAAAAGAAGAAGAAACAAAAAAGCACACCCATGGGGAAAATAAGGCAAAAATCAGCCGAGTAAAAAGACGTAGTGCCAGAAACACGCAAAGGCAAATAATGAAAAATTTACATGAAGTAATTGAGGATGAAAATGGATATTAAAGATTATAAAGAGCTTGTACACTCTACACTTGAGGGGTATTTTGCTGTCGAAATTGAAAAAGCAAACTACGATAAAACAATTTGGGAAGCTATGCAATATACAACTTTGCTTGGTGGCAAAAGATTGAGGGCAATGTTTTGTCTTGAATCCTGCAGAGTGTTTAGCGGCTCTTATGAGCAAGCCCTGCCATGCGCTTGTGCTATTGAAATGCTCCATGCACAAAGTCTTATACACGATGATTTACCCTGCATGGATAACGACGATTTAAGAAGGGGTAAACCATCTAACCATAAGGTATATGGTGAGGCTATGGCAGTTTTAGCAGGGGACGCTTTAATATCTTTTGGGGCGCAGACAATAATAGAAAAAACACCTGCTTTTGTTGATACAAAGGTACTTTTAGAGGTTGTTAATCTTTATTTAAAATCTGCAGGTGCTTTTGGGATTGTTGCCGGTCAATGTGCCGATATTGAGGCTGAAAAAAATATTGAAAAAGTTGATTATGAGCATTTAGAGTATATTCATACTTATAAAACCGCAGCATTATTTGAATGTGCAATACTAAGCGGTGCTATGCTTGGTGGAGCAAACAAAATGCAGCTTGATTTAATGAAAGAATTTTCTTATAACTTTGGTCTTGCTTTTCAGGCGTATGACGATATTTTAGATGTTATATCCAATACTGCAGAATTGGGTAAAACCGCAGGAAAGGATGAAAAAGAAAATAAAGCGACATTTGTTACACTTTTTGGACTTGATTACGCTAAAGAAAAATTTAGCGAGCTAATTTTAAATTGTCATGATATACTCAAAAAGGCAGAAATTAATTCGGATGTATTTTTGCAAATTTTAAAAGACATGCGCGAAAGGGTTAGTTGAAAATGCATGACATTCAGTTTTTTAATACGGGTCTGGAAGTTTTGGCCGCAGGGCTTTTGGCTGCCGGTATAGCTCAAACTTTAAAAGTAATTTTTCACTATATTAAAAATAAAAAAATTAATTTTAAAATCTTTACTACAACCGGTGGTATGCCATCTTCTCACAGTGCGGGAGTTATAGCACTTGCAACAAGTGTGGGGATAATTGAGGGGATAACGTCTGTAGAATTTGCCATGTCTTTAGGATTTTCGCTTATTATAATGCAAGATGCCGCAGGTCTTAGGCGTGCTGCAGGAAAAACTGCGGCTACATTGAATCGTGTAGTGCAAGAATTTGTTGAACACCATGAAACAAAACCTTATGAGGTTTTAAAAGAGCTTTTAGGGCACACTCCATTTGAAGTTTTTTGCGGTGCGGCACTTGGTGTTTTTGTTGCACTTGGGGTGCATGCACTCTCAAGACTTGAGGCTTTTCAAAACTTGCTTAATTTAATTGGCTCTTTTTAAAATCTCTGTTAAGGTAGGTTCTCTTTTAATATTTTTCTTTGGTTCTTCCTTTTTATCTTGAAGGCAATGGGAATTATTTGTGAAGCTTGAAAGTCCAATATAACCTTCATCTTGAGATTCTAAACCCAATAATTTTTTAAAAAAATTCATAATTTCACCTGTCTAACTGTTTTTGCTAACTGTAATTATACACTTAAAATTAAAAAAATGCTCGTCTGTTTTACCCGATAATTTAATTTATAAATATAATAATTTAAAGTTTGACTATTTTAATTGCCGCTTGTGTTATATTTTATCTTATGAATAAGTCTAATGAAAATTTTTTAATAGTCCAAAATGCTATTAACATGACCCGTGAAGAGGCATTTAAAGTGCTTTTGGGTGATAATGAAATTTTAAAGCCTTGCGCTTTTATAAACATAGATGAAATAAAATCTAAAGATGAGGCAAATTTAATTGCTTACCACCTTACAAACCACCCTAATCCAACACGTGAGGCGTGTGCGCTTGTGCTTGCAGATATTGGCGGCAGTGAATTTTTTTCAGATTATGCTGAAATTTTTACTGATTCAATTTGCGATATAAACCCAAATGTCTGTCGAGCTATAATTGAATTTTTAGTTAAAAATCCTCCTCTTGCCTCAAAAACTCTACCTTTTATTATTGAAAGAGTTGAAAAAATTCTTGCAGATTTTAAAATTTACGAGAAGGAATTTGGCGCTTTTAAAGATAATAAAATGCGAAATCGTAAAAACCATGCCAAAAATAAAAAACTTTTTAATTTGTATTGGTGTTTGGAGGCAATTTGTGAAATATATAACGGAGTAGGTTTTGATAATGAAATTATTAAAATTTGTTTTGTAACGGTTGATTTTTTGGATTATACAATTAGAGAAAAAACCGCTAAAATATTGGTAAAAATGTCAAATCCTCCAAAAGAATTGTTACATAAATTGAAAAATGATAAAAATTTTTATGTAAAAAATCTGGTTTATGATAAAATTTGTAAAGACAGTGATTATAGGGATACTTTATGATTTCAGTAAACGATTTAAAAACAGGTTTAACACTCCAGCTTGATAATGGACTTTGGTCTGTTGTTGAGTTTTTACATGTAAAACCGGGCAAAGGCGCTGCTTTTGTCAGAACAAAATTGATAAACGTTGAAACAGGGCAAGTTGTTGAAAGAACTTTCAGAGCCGGTGAAAAAGTTGCAAAAGCCATGCTCGACAGGCGTGAAATGCAATATTTGTACCTTGAGGGTAAAGATTACGTTATGATGGATCTTGAAACTTATGAACAGCTACCGGTTCCCGAGGCTCAAATTGGCGACGGTAAAAAATACTTAAAAGAAAACATGAATGTTCAAATTTTATTGCATGACGGTAAAATTATCGGTGTTGATTTGCCAAACTTTGTTGAACTTGAAGTTGTTGAAACACCTCCGGCTGAAAAAGGAAATACTGCTCAAGGCGGCACAAAACCTGCTACTCTTGAAGGTGGTGCTGTAGTTAACGTTCCTTTCTTTATTAACGTTGGGGATAAATTAAGAATAGATACAAGAACAAATGAATATTTAGACAGAGTATAGGAAATTAAAATATGAATTTTGAAGTTGAATATATTGAAAAGCTCGCAAAATTAATTGATGAAAAATCTTTAAGTGAAATTATTTTGGAAGACGGCGAGCAAGCCATCACTATTAAAAGAGAATATGGTCAAGCACCGGTTCAAGCGCTTCCGGTTGCTGCACCTGTTCAAGCTGCTCCTAAGGCAGCTCCTGCACCTGCAGAAAATACTAGCGTGCCAAAAGGAAAACCTGTTACTTCTCCTATGGTTGGTGCGTTTTATGCTGCACCAAGTCCGGGGGCTAAACCTTTTGTTAAAGTAGGCGATACAGTTAGTGCCGGTCAGGTTGTATGTATCGTTGAAGCTATGAAACTAATGAACGAAATTGAATCTGAAGTATCGGGTAAGGTTACGCAAATCTGTGTGGAAGACGGACAAAGCGTTGAATACGGTCAGGTTTTGATGTATATAGAATAAGTCTGTATTTAATGTTATCACCTATTTTTTAAGGTCAAAAGTTATGTTTAAGAAAGTATTAATTGCAAACAGGGGTGAAATAGCCCTAAGAATTATAAGAGCATGCAAGGAATTAGGAATTGCAACGGTTGCAATATATTCGCAGGCGGATTCAGAAAGTTTACATGTGTCATTAGCTGATGAGGCATATTGCATTGGGCCTGCGCAAAGTGCTAAAAGCTATTTGCACATTCCTGCAATAATTTCCGTTGCACTTACCTCAGGTGCTGATGCCATACATCCCGGTTATGGTTTTATGGCAGAACGTGCAGATTTTGTAGATATTTGCGATGAACATCATATAAAATTCATAGGTCCTAGCTCGAAAGCAATGCGTGCTATGGGTGATAAAGCTTCGGCTCGTGCAACTATGATAGCATCGGGCGTTCCTGTTACCCCGGGAACAGGGCTTGTGGAAACTGTTGATGAAGTTCGTGAATTTGCACATAAGGTGGGATTTCCTGTAATTATCAAAGCTACTGCAGGCGGCGGCGGAAAGGGTATGAGGATTGTTCGCAGTGATGATGAACTTGAGGACGCTTTCAACTTATGCAGAAACGAAGCAAAAAATGCTTTTGGAAACCCTGAAGTATATGTGGAAAAATATCTGGAAAATCCTCGCCACATTGAAGTTCAAATCCTTGCAGATTCTTTTGGTAATGTTGTTCACTTAGGCGAGAGGGATTGCTCAATTCAAAGACGCCACCAAAAGTTGCTTGAAGAAGCACCGTCCCCTGCAATTAGTGAAGAAATAAGAAAAGCAATGGGGCAGGCTGCTGTTAATGCTGCAAAGGCTATTAATTACGAGGGTGCAGGTACTATTGAATTTTTGCTTGATGAATCTAATCCTAAAGATAAAAAATGGTATTTTATGGAAATGAACACAAGAGTTCAGGTTGAGCATTGTGTATCTGAGATGATTTCAGGTGTTGACATTGTAAAAGAACAGGTAAGAGTCGCAGCTGGTCAAAGACTTAGTGTTAAACAAGAGGATATTTGTTTAAGAGGGCATGCAATTGAGTGTAGAATTAACGCAGAAGATCCGGATAGAGATTTTATGCCTTTTGCAGGCAAAATTGAAGGCTATATTGCTCCCGGCGGGTTTGGTGTAAGGGTTGATTCCCACGTATATACAGGTTATAAAATTCCACCATATTATGACTCAATGGTGGGAAAACTTATTTGCTGGGGAAAAGACCGTGAAGATGCCCGTCTTAGAATGTTAAGGGCGTTGAGCGAATATGTTATAACGGGTATTAAGACAACAATTCCTTTCCATCGTGAAATTTTAAATGATGATGTATTTATAAGCGGCAACTTTAATACAAGCTTTTTAGAAAAAAGCTTTAAGAGAAATGCAGATAAAGTTTAATGATAAAGTAAATCATATTATAAAAAAAATAGCCCTGAAAGCTGAGCGTTTCGGGGTTAAAATTTATTTTGTCGGCGGTCTTGTGCGTGATGTTTTAATGGGTAAAACACCTTTAGACATTGACATTTTAGTCGAAGGAAATGCAATTAATTTTGTAAAATCGCTTGATTTTGTTGAAATTAAGTCAATCCATAAAGATTTTGGAACGGTCAAAACTGAAATTTCAGGTGTTAGCATTGATTTTGCATCAACTCGAATTGAGGAGTATCCAAAGTCAGGTTGCTTGCCACACGTTACAAAAATAGGATGTGATATAAAAGATGATTTAATACGCAGAGATTTTACTATAAATGCCATTGCTGCCAGAATTTTGCCGTCCTTAGATTATGAAATAATTGATATTTTTAACGGATGTGATGACATTTCAAAAGGTGTTTTGAAAGTCTTGCATAAAAATAGCTATATTGATGACCCCACAAGGATTTTGAGAGGATTAGATTTTAAATTAAGATTTAATTTTGATTTTTTTGATGAAGATGAAAAGCTAATACAAGAGTATTTAAAAAATCCTGATAGAGATGGTTTAAGCACAGACAGGGTTATTTTGACACTTAATAAACTCTTTAGTTCAAATGAGCGTGCAATGTCTGCGATAAGCGAGTTTTCATCTTGCGGCTATTATAAAATTCTTTTTGATGAATTTTTATTTAACAGAGAAAATTTTGAAAATGCCATAAAACTCTTTAATATTAAAGATATTGGTTCGCTTTGCCTTAAATATATATTAGAGCCTATAGAAATTTTACCCGAATTTAAAAGCAGACTTGGTATTTACAAGTATTTTAAAAATTATAGCGATATTGATTTATGTGTTCATTATTTAAAAACAAATGATAATAATACACTTATTTATTACAACGAATTGAAAAACGTAAAACTATATCTTAAGGGTTCGGATTTATTAAATTTAGGCTTTAATCAGGGCAAAATAATAGGTTTTATTTTAGATAAAGTTTTAGAAGCTAAATTGTCTAAAATGCCTGATTTAATAAGCTTTAATGACGAGATTGAGTTTGTAAAAAGAACATTTAAACTTTAGTATGAGAAATATCAAACACTGTTATAGTTAAAATCAATTATTAAAAGTTTTAATATGGTAATGTCAAAGGCAAGGAAGACAATTTCTTAAATATTGACAATGATGACAGTAAGTATTTCCCCGCATAATCTCCATTTAGGTGTTATTGCGATAAAGTATCGTGCTGTCAAAGGTAAAAAACCTTTGAATAGGAATAGTTATCAGTTTTGTTAAAACTTCATTTTAAATGCGGTTCTGACAAAGGTTTTAATGCCAAAAACAAGGAAGTAAACATAAAATAAGGAGATTTACAACTATGGCAATCGTAGTAAACACAAACGTTCAGTCAATTCAAGTACAAAACAACTTGAATAGGGTTACTGATGCAATGAACACCGCTATGGAGAGAATGACAACGGGTTCAAAAATCAACTCTGCTGCAGATGACGCTGCAGGCTTGGTAATTTCAAAAGGTATTGAAGTTCAAACCCGTGGTACTCAGGTTGCAAACAGCAATGCCCAATCAGGCATTAACTTGTTACAAACTGCTGAAGGCAACCTTGCAGTTATGCAAGACAACTTTATGCGTATTCGTGACTTGACTTTGCAAGCAATGAACGGCGGTCAAACAGATGAACAGCTAACTGCTATGCAAGAAGAAGCTCAAGCTCGTTTAGCTGAAATTGACAGAATTGCAACCGGTGCAAAATTCAATACATTTGACTTGTTTGGCGGTTCAGATCGTACAAAATCAGGTGCTGATACGCAAGTTACTTTACAAATCGGTACAGGCTCAAATTCTGCTGTAGATACTATAACAATCTCTGATGTATTTGATGACGCTCATGTTTCAACATTAACCGGAACAGGTGCATTTACATCTAAATTTGCAGGTTTTGCAAGCCAAGCTGATGGACTGGCTGATATGCAAGGTCAACTAGACGCACTTGATGAAGCAATTACTGAAATTTCTGCAAGACGCGGTACAATCGGTTCAACTTCAAACAGATTAGAATCTGCTATGGATCAGCTTGATACTCAGTATGAAAACTTATCAGCATCAAATTCACGTATTAAAGATGCTGACATTGCTACAGAATCATCAAACTACATTCAAAACCAAATTCTGCAACAAGCATCAGCTTCTTTATTGGTTCAAGCAAACCAACAACCAAACATTGCATTGTCTCTCATATAATTAACATATTATTAATAATTGTTAATTATACACATCAAGCAAAAGCCCTTGACCACGCCGGTTTAAGGGCTTTTTGTATCTCAAAAAACTTTAAGTTTTGTAAAAAAATAAACAAAACTTGTTAGTAATTTGCGCTAAGCGTGAATTACAAGTGTATACACAAGGAAGTATTTAGTCAATCGAAAGGAGATTCAGATTATGGCTATTGTGGTTAACACAAACGTTCAATCAATTCAAGTACAAAACAACTTGAATAGGGTTACAGATGCAATGAACACCGCTATGCAAAGGATGACAACGGGTTCAAAAATCAATTCTGCTGCAGATGACGCTGCAGGCTTGGTAATTTCAAAAGGTATTGAAGTTCAAACTCGTGGTACATCTGTTGCAAAAAGCAATGCCCAATCAGGCATTAACTTATTGCAAACAGCAGAAGGCAACCTTGCAGTTATGCAAGACAACTTTATGCGTATTCGTGACTTAACTTTGCAAGCTATGAACGGTGGTCAAACAGATGAACAGTTACAAGCTATGCAAGAAGAAGCACAAGCTCGTTTAGCTGAAATTGACAGAATTGCAACGGGTGCTAAGTACAACACATTCGATTTGTTTGGCGGTGAAACACGTGACGGTGCAGATGAAACAGTTACGCTTCAAATAGGTACAGGTTCAGATGGAGCTACAAACACAATTGAAATTTCAGGTGTGTTTAACGATGCACATGTTTCAACCTTAACAGGTACTGGTGCATTTACATCAAAATTTGCAGGTCACACTGACGCTGCCGCTGCTTTGACTGCTATGCAAGGTCAACTAGACGCACTTGATGAAGCAATTACCGAAATTTCAACAAGACGCGGTACAATCGGTTCTGTTTCTAACAGATTAGATTCAGCAATCGAACAACTTGATACTCAGTATGAAAACTTATCAGCTGCTAATTCACGTATTACAGATGCTGACATTGCTACAGAATCATCAAACTACATTCAAAACCAAATTCTGCAACAAGCA
This sequence comes from uncultured bacterium, assembly GCA_949286885.1. Taxonomy (GTDB): domain Bacteria; phylum Cyanobacteriota; class Vampirovibrionia; order Gastranaerophilales; family Gastranaerophilaceae; genus Galligastranaerophilus. The sequence goes on along the minus strand of CASEEG010000052.1, from coordinate 28,234 downwards.
TCAGCTTCTCTATTGGTTCAAGCAAACCAACAACCAAACATTGCATTGTCATTAATATAATAAAGACAACTGTAAAAGATTTTTTACCCCCTTGCTATTTGGCTTGGGGGTTTATTTTTTTTTCAATAATTTTTTTAAATTCTACCGCAGGGTAATATCCACGAGCACTTTCCAGCGTTTCATTAATACTTTTAAGGGCTTTGTCGTATTTTTTTTCAAGAAAATATGCTTGAGAGTCAATAAAATGTGCTTCAGGATCATTATAAAAAAGTTTTTTAGATTCATCCAAAAATTTATGCGAAAGTTCTAAATATCCGTTTGCAAACAATGCTCTTGCAATAAATTTATATGTTTCAGGATTTGATTTTGCTAAAATATCGCAAGCACTTATTAAATTTTCTGCCCATTTTAAAAGTTTATTTTCTATAAAAAGGTTCAAATAAACCTCAAGAAATGCCCGTACTTGAAAAAAAGATGGCCGTTCTTTTATTTTTAAGTGAATTATATTTAGTACTATTAACCCCCATTTTGTAGCAATATCGGGAGTTTTTTCAATTGTCCAAAATTTTTTTGCTCCATATTCGTCTTGAGTTAAAAGCGCGCATAATCCTGCCTCGTAATATAAATTACAAGCACTAAAAATCTCCAGTGCCCCCGTATAACATCCTTTATAGAATAAATCTCTAGCTCTTTGCTGCATTTTAACTTTTATGTTTTAGCTTATCCGCAAGATTGAAACCCTGGGTTTTTGACATATTTATACTCTCAATGGCTTTAATATCTGCAATTTTTGACATTTCATTTGCTTTTTTGATTTCGCGATAAATTTCTTCGCGAAATACCTGGACATTATTTGGTGCTTTTATGCCTATTTTTACCGCATTTTTATACGTTTCAAGAATGACAACTTCAATGTTGTCGTTTATAATTAATTTTTGGTTTAATTTTCTTGTCAATATAAGCATTATTTTGCACCCTTATCAGCATTTTTGTCTTCTTCTTTATCAAAAAGAGGATGTCTAACAGGGAATTTTGTATCTTTTAAAATTACCTGCATGGCATTGTTGTTTGTTGTGTTAATAATAATGGGAGCAAGAAGATTTATTGTAGCACCTTGTGGATTTATTTGAGGTATTGTGACGATATTCAGTGCAAGAATTTCGTTTGCATCTTTTATATCAAGAATTTTTGCATCTTCATCACTAAGTTCAAATTGGTAGTCTATATTGAAATAGCTGCAAAGTGTTACAGGGAAAGCTAAATCCATATCTTCAGTAGATTGTAGCCACTTAAAAGGTGAGTCCGGTCTATAGTCTACCAAAGCAAAACACTTCTTATCATTGTATCCTATTATTGGTGAAACAAACTCAAATAAAAGATTTTTGTCAATTTCTATTTCACCAAAACGGGTAGTGTTAATTTTTTTCGGTTTATTTTCCATATTCATTTTAGTTGTTACTTCCAAAGTCAAGGCCCGACACACTCTGATTCATTAGCATTGCCTGTATTAGCTCAGGGCTTATGTTTGAATTACTGTTTTTTTGCGCCATAAGATACGGTAACAAATTTACAAAGTTATTGCTTGTATTTTGATTGTTTGCAAACATATTCATTTGAGCCACTTCAGGGCTTACGTAAGAGTTGTTGTAGATTTGTGCAGCAGGGTTATAACCAACTTTTGCTAAAACTTTAACCGCTGCTGCAATTTGTGCATCTGTCGGTATTTCATCTTTTGCATCATTTATAAATCTGTAATCTTCCATATTTGGCATTTTATCAGCATTAAAGTTTTCTTTTACATCCTTTAATTCACGTTTTTGCATACTTTTTACCAAATCAGGATGCAAAAACTGCCCCGAGCGGATGAACTCATCCATGTTATCGTCTTCTTCTTTTGATTCGCTAGCACATATTTTATCTTTAGGATTATCTAAACATGTCATGGCTTTTTTTGAGTAATTAACAAGCAGGTTTTCGTTACCTTGTTCAATTACTGCTTGGTAATATTTTTTTGCTTCGTCTTTTAGTCCTATTTTTGTATAAACTAACGCGAGATAGTATTTTGCTAAAATATCATTAGGATTTTTCTTAAGTGCTGCTTCCATATCTTGTATACAACCGGTGTAATTTGCTTTTTTGTAGTTAGCGATACCTGAGTATACTTTCGAACTGACAGCTTTTGTTTGTGTTGCTGCTAAACAAAATGTGCTTGATAGCATAAGACACAATATTAAACTTGCAATTTTTTTCATAATGTAAACAAACCTCTTTTTTTATATTTTATAATGTTTTGTTGTTAAAAAACAAGTATTTTACATAATTATTTTACGTTTAATTTATTATTCATTTTTAATCTTTTTCTCAATTTTCATACAAAAAGAGTAAAAAAAACAAAATGACTATATTAAATCTCTTGCAAGAGATATAATATAGTATGTATTTACATGCTAAAACCATGTTGGAATTTGTAAATGAAGATTAAAATTAGAGAAACGGCAAAAGAAAAAAAAGGTTATAGTTTGTACAAGTTGGCAAAAGAGTTGAATTTGCCGCAACAGACTGTGTACTCGTGGGCAAACGGCAGAACTCAGCCATCTTATGAGAACATGGATAGACTTTGTGAAGCTTTGGATTGTTCAATTGCCGATCTTCTTGAAAATGAACCCATACAACATAAACTTAACTTAAGAGAAATTGTTTAAACTTTAGATTTTTCACGTTCAAGTATTTCGTTTAATATTTTTGCACAACTTTGCACCATATTTACACAGTGTTTTTTCCTCTCAGGCGAATGAAAATCAAATCCTGCGGTTAATGCCTTGCAACATGTTACTTTATGCGCTTTTTTGAATTCTTCAACAAACTCTTTTGCAAGTGTGCGAGCTGTGTTTGTCTTGTTTTTACCATGTAAATGTCCTATAACAATTTGCGAACCAGCCACTGCACCACATAAGCAACCTGAACCCATACCTCCTGAAAAAGATGTTGCAACACTTATTAATTCTTCAGGTACATAGCCTGCCTGTACTGCTGCCGTAACAATACTTTCAGAGCATGAGCAACCTTGATTTAAAAAATTATCAACTGCATTTTCAACAAATTTATTATCCATAAAACTCTCCTTGATTACGTTGAATTATTATATATTATAATATGATTATGAATATTGAATACAGAAAATTAAATAAAAATGATAAAGATTGCTTTCTTGAGATGATGAGAGTTTTCTATTCCTCAGATGCTCTATACACAAATGGTAGCGAAGAAATTTTTAACGCAAATTTTAAAAATGCGATTAATAATAACCCTTATTTAGAATGCTATCTTATTGTAAGTTCTGAAAATATTCTAGGTTATGTTATGCTTGCAAAAAGCTATTCAACAGAATTTGGACGAGAATGTTTGTGGTTTGAAGATTTATATTTAAAAGAGCAATATAGAGGTAGGGGTATTATACCTGATTTTATTTCTTATATTAAAAATAAATATCCCGAAAAAGTATTTAGATTAGAAGTTGAAAAAGAAAATTTGGGCGCAATTAAGGCTTATGAAAAATCAGGTTTTAAAAATTTGCCCTATCTGCAATATTATTTTGTTAGTGAAAAGAATAAATAATTTTATATATATAAAAATTTGAGGACTACTTTTTAAGTAGTCCTCAAACCAGACGTTATGTCTTATTCACCAAAAGCAATAGTTACTTTTTCTTTAGGATTAACTTTAGAAATAGCTATACCATTTGGATCTACAAGGTATGTAAGTTCATCTGCTGATGTTTGCAGAGTACCTAAAGTACCTGATAGAGCTGTTCTTGTTAAGTCAACAGGAGCTTTGAAAGCAGTTTTTAAGCCGTCTTGATAGCTTCTGCCTGCTGCTCTGAATTTACCTGAGAACAATTCACCTGTGCCAACGCCTGCCTGGTCAAACAATGCTTCTGTTGCATTTGCAATACCAATTGCAGCGCCACCCACTGTTCTTCCTGCAGTACCAAGTACTGTACCTACCATTGTGAATGGGAATTGGATTGCACGAATCATGAAATTAACATCTTTTTGTTTTTGTACCATTGCGGTGTGAACTTGCTTAGGCAGCATTTCTTTACAATCACCGTATGAAATTTGATTGAAAGATAGTTTTAGCGCACCTGCATTACCTTTAGATGGTCTTACAACTTCGGTTATTTTACCTCTTACAGTTGAACCGCATGGGAAAGTTGTGCCGTTAATTGTAATTTCATTTAGTGTAGTTGCTGCAAATTGTTCACCAACGTTAGCGTTTTTAGCGTTAATAATGTCGTTCATTGAAAGTTCAAGTGTAGGTAATTTTACACATTGTTCTTTTTCAACAAACATTTTTTCTGTTTGTTCGCAAGGCGCGCATGCTGATTTTACATCATTATCATAACCGCCTGCTACACGTACACTTTGTAGCATTGAGCTGATTTCTGCACGGGTTGCTTTTTGGTTAGGACGAATTTTTGAGCTTGATTCATCTTTTAATGCGCCGTTATCAATAGCTTTTGCTACACATTCTCTTGCCCATGCAGGAACTTGATTGCCATCTGTATATTTAGATAGAATTTCATCTGCTTTGCAGCTATCCATAGGGCAGTTAATGCCTTTAGACAATATTGCAAGAGCTTCTGTTCTTGTGATATTTCCATTTGGTTTAAATAAACCGTTAGTGTAACCTTCAATCATATCTGCGCCAACACCTTTGTTAATAGCTTCATAAGCCCAGTGTGATTTAGGTACATCAGGGAAATTGCCTGCATCTGTTAAGCATTGATCTTCAAGGTTATATCCTTTTACAACCATTGTTGCCATCTCAGCCCTTGATACGTTTTTATTCGGCTTAAATAATCTGTCAGGATAACCTACAACTATGCATTGTTCGGTTAAACGGTTAATGTCCGCACTTGCCCAGTAGCTATTTGGTACATCAGGGTACAATTGTTCACCGATATCTGCTGCCATACCTGTTATGTTGGGTATTTCTTCTTTAATAATTTTTTTTGCATCCATAGATGTTGGAGAAGATACATTTGGTGCAGGGCAACAGTCTGTTTTGGGTAAATCCTGAATTACAGGTGCCGCACAACCTGTAGGGCAGGAATCATCCACCATTACACCGTTGTAGGCTTCCAACATGTTGTCGTTAATAATTGCATTGTTTGAACTTTCGCCAACAACTGCTTCGTTAGCGTTTGAATAGATTGAATTAGGATAAGCGTAAACTTGTGCTTTTGGTTGAGGTGATTGTTCGCAAGTCGGTGCTGCGCAACCTGTGTTGCAGCCGCAGTCGTCCTTTGGTACATCGCAACCACAATCCGGTGCAGGAGCTGCTGCACCTGTTTCACAAGGGTCGCAGTTGTGTTTTTTCTTTTTCTTTTCTTTTTTGCATTTGCAAGGTGTTTGATTACACTTTTTACAAACGGCAGTCTCAGGTGTTACTTTTTCCATACACGGTTCGGGACATCCACAGTTGTTATCAACAGGGCATGCTGCAAAACTGACCGGTACAGTTAGAGCAAATACAGAGGCAACCGTTGCACTAAGTACAAAATTTTTAATAGTCATTTTCCCTCCTTTTATTGAAGATATGTTTGTTTTGACAATAAAAAATGCATAACTCATTTTTCTTGAATTATGCATTTTTTAAAATATATCTTCATTACCATAAAAGGTTATCTGAAAGGACTATTTAAATATTGTAATTAAGCTTAAGGCTTATATTTCAGATATTAAATAATTTGCAATCCATTGAAATTCTTTTGATTCAAGAGCTAGCCTTTTAAGCGGAGCAATTGAACATTCGCCAAGTCTTATAAGGCTCATTGCAATAACGCCTCTTTGAGTTCCTTTGACTCTTTGAAGCCTGTCTACAAGCAGATTTGCAATACCTTCACCCATATTAACTATGCGGTTTTCTACATCGCTTTTTGTTTTTGCATCCGCATCAATTAGCATTTTAAGCAAAGTGTCTAATTTTGCTTCTTTATCTTCGCAAATTGTGGGTTTATGATTTAAAACTGCTTGCATTTTCATTCTCCTGATTGCTTTTTCTAAAGTATAATCCAAAAAAACATAAAAACCGTTTTTGTTTATACAATCTTTATATCGATATAAAGATTATTAACATTGCTTGCATGCCTTTTTTGATGTGTGATAATTATGCTTGAGGATACTTAAAAAGAAAGGTATTACAATATGTCAACATTTATTGAAGATGTAAAAGCAAGACAAATTCTTGATTCAAGAGGTAACCCGACTGTTGAAGTTGACGTTACTTTATCATGCGGCGTTGTAGGACGTGCTGCTGTTCCTTCAGGTGCTTCAACAGGTATTAACGAAGCTCTCGAATTAAGAGATGGCGACAAGTCTATGTATTTAGGCAAAGGTGTTATGCAAGCAGTTGACAACGTTAACTCTAAAATTGCTCCCGAGTTAATCGGTGAAGACGCTGCTAACCAACAAGAAATTGATGCCTTGATGCTTGAATTAGACGGAACGGAAAATAAATCAAACTTAGGTGCAAACGCAATTCTTGGCGTTTCATTAGCTGTTGCAAAAGCTGCTTCTATGGCTTTTGACATGCCTTTATACAGATATTTAGGCGGTATCAACGCAACTGTACTTCCAACACCTATGATGAACATCATAAACGGTGGTGCTCACGCTGATAATAACATCGACTTCCAAGAATTCATGATTGCTCCTGTCGGTGCAGTAAACTTCCAAGAAGCTATCAGAATGGGTGCTGAAGTATTCCATAATCTTAAAAAAGTTCTTCATGACAAAGGTCTTGTAACTTCCGTTGGTGATGAAGGCGGTTTTGCTCCTAATTTAGGTTCAAACGAAGAAGGTATTGAAGTTATTCTTGAAGCTATTAAAAAAGCAGGTTACACAACTGATCAAGTTAAAATTTGCTTAGACGTTGCTTCATCTGAATTTTATGAAGACGGTAAATACGTTTTAGCAGGCGAAGGTAAAACTCTAAGCCGTGAAGAAATGGTTGACTTCCTTGAAGGATGGGTTAAAAAATATCCTATTATCTCAATTGAAGATGGCATGGCTGAAGAAGATTGGGAAGGCTGGAAAATGCTTACAGAAAGAATTGGCGACAAATGCCAATTAGTAGGCGACGATTTATTTGTAACTAATGTAAAATTACTTGAAAAAGGTATTAACCGTGAAGTTGCAAACTCAATTCTTATTAAAGTTAACCAAATCGGTACGCTAACAGAAACACTAAATGCAATTAATATGGCTCATGAAGCAGGCTACAGCGCAATTGCTTCTCACAGATCAGGCGAAACAGAAGACACATTCATCGCTGACCTTGCGGTTGCTCTAAATTGCGGACAAATTAAAACAGGTTCTGCAAGCCGTTCTGACCGTATTGCAAAATATAACCAATTAATTAGAATTGAACAAGAACTTGGTTCAAGCGCAAGATATATGGGCTTAAAAGCATTCAAGGGTCAAGCTAAAACTCAATGCTGCTGCTCTTGCGGATGCAATTAATTAAGTCTTAAAACTTAGAAATAGCGTACTTTTTAATAAAGTGCGCTATTTTTTTGAACATTTTTATTTTTAAATCGTTATATTAATGTAGGAGTTAAGGGATTTAAAAATATGAAAAAAATAGCTGCTTTATTTATTATTTTCGGATTTCTTTTCATTTCAACAACCCCAACTTATGCTAAATGCTCAAATGTAGGCTCTGTAATTGGTGGTGTGGTGGCAGGTGTTGCTATAGGTGCGATTGCAACCAGTGCGCTTTCAAGACCCTGCTCTCCACTGCCACCACCGCCAAGAATGCACCACCCAAAGCACAGACCTTGTCATTGCAGAGGCCCTGTGTATATGACCACCTGTTGTAATTACGCATATCCTGCTTATGTTAATTACAGTTGGAGGATAAGATAATTTCTTGCGCTGCCTTAATTATTAAGTGATATAATATTGCTTGTAAGAGAGGTAGTAATATGTATAATCCAAAATCACACAAAGCTGAAGAATTTATTTCTCATCAGGAAATTTTAGACACGCTTGAATATGCGCAAAAAAATAAAAATAACGTTGAAGTTGTTGATAAAATACTTGAAAAAGCACGTCTTAAAAAAGGTTTAAATCATAGGGAGGCAGCGGTTCTATTAGATTGCGACATCCCTGAGAAAGTTGAGGAAATTTATGCACTTGCTCGTGAAATTAAACAGGATTATTACGGTAACAGAATTGTACTTTTTGCGCCCTTGTATTTGTCCAATTACTGTGTAAACGGTTGTGTTTACTGCCCTTATCACCTAAAAAATAAGCACATCCCAAGGAAAAAATTAACTCAGGAAGAAATAAGACAAGAAGTTGAAGCATTGCAGGATATGGGACACAAGCGTCTTGCTATTGAATCAGGTGAGGATCCAGTTAACAATCCGATTGAATATATTTTGGATTCTATTAAAACAATTTATGATGTTAAACACAAAAACGGTTCAATTCGTCGTGTGAATGTTAACATTGCTGCAACAACGGTTGAAAATTATAAAAAATTACATGATGCAGGAATTGGCACATATATTTTATTTCAAGAAACTTACCATAAAGAAAGCTATGAAAAACTTCACCCGACAGGTCCAAAGCATAATTATGCATATCATACGGAAGCAATGGACAGAGCAATGGAAGCAGGAATTGACGATGTAAGTTTAGGCGTTTTATTTGGTTTAGAGTTATATCGCTATGAATTTGCAGGACTTTTAATGCATGCAGAGCATCTGGAGGCTGCCTTTGGTGTAGGTCCGCACGCAATTAGCGTTCCAAGAATTAAACATGCCGATGACATTGACCCAAATGCTTTTGATAATGGTATTGATGATGATGTTTTTGCTAAAATTGTTGCCTGCATTAGGATTGCAACGCCATATACAGGCATGATTATATCAACAAGAGAATCAAAAGAGTGTAGAGAAAGACTTTTAAGTCTTGGTGTTTCTCAAATCTCGGGCGGCTCAAAAACAAGTGTTGGAGGATACTTTAAGCCAATGCCTGATAGTGAGGATTCTGCTCAATTTGATGTTTCAGACAGACGTCCTTTAGATGAAGTTATAAAATGGCTGATGGAATTAGGCTATCTGCCGAGTTTTTGTACCTCTTGCTACAGACAAGGCAGAACAGGGGACAGGTTTATGGAAATTTGCAAAAGTCAGCAAATACATAACTTCTGTCAGCCAAATGCCATTATGACACTGAAAGAATATCTTGAAGATTATGCGTCCGATGAAACAAAAGCAATTGGCGAAAAGCTTATTCTAAAAGAGGTTGAGCTTATTGAAAATGAAAAAATAAAACAAACCGTTAAAGAAAATCTCAAGAAAATCGAGGAGGGACAAAGGGATTTTAAGTTTTAATTTTATTTTTTATATTAAAAAGCGAGGCAAGTGCCTCGCTTTTATTTTGTCTTGTCTAAGTTTCCGCTTACGAATTAGAAACACCTGATTTAGAAATAATTTCAGTTTCAATGTTAGCAGGAACTTGTTCATATTTGCAAAATTCCATAGAGAAAGTACCACGGCCTTGAGTTTTTGAACGGATGTCTGTAGCATAACCGAACATTTCAGCCAACGGAACGATTGCACGAACTTTTTGAATACCTGTTCCTTCAATCATTTCCATACCTTCTACACGACCTCTACGAGATGAAATATCACCGATTATATCACCTGTATTTTCTTCAGGAACTTCGATTTCAACTTTCATCATAGGTTCAAGAATGCAAGGACGAGCTTTTTTGATACCGTCTTTCATTGCCATGGAACCTGCGATTTTGAATGCCATTTCAGATGAGTCGACATCGTGATATGTACCATCGTATAGAGTAACTTTTACGTCGATTACAGGGAAACCTGCAATAATACCACCTTCAAGAGCTTCTTCCATACCTTTTCTTGCAGGTTCGATGTATTCTTTAGGAATAGCACCACCGACGATTTTATTTTCAAATACAAATCCGGCATTTTCTTCAGCAGGTTCAATTTTAACTTTGACGTGACCGTATTGACCGCGACCACCTGATTGGCGAATGAATTTAGAATCTTGATCAGCAGTACCTCTGATTGTTTCGCGATAAGCAACCTGAGGTTTACCAACGTTAGCGTCAACTTTAAATTCTCTCATCAAACGGTCAACAATAATGTCAAGGTGAAGTTCGCCCATACCGGAGATGATTGTTTGTCCTGTTTCGTTATCTGTTTTAACTTGGAAAGAAGGATCTTCTTCAGCAAGTTTTTGCAATGCAATACCCATTTTATCTTGGTCAGCTTTTGTTTTAGGTTCGATTGCAACAGAGATAACAGGTGTCGGGAATGTCATTCTTTCTAAGATGATAGGAGCTTTTTCATCGCATAGTGTATCACCTGTTGTTGTGTCTTTAAGACCAACCGCAGCACAAATATCACCTGCGTAAACTTCAGATATTTCGTTTCTTTGATCAGCTTGCATTTGTACAAGTCTTGAAATACGTTCTTTTTTGCCATTTGTAGCATTAAGAACATAAGAACCTGAAGTTAATTTTCCTGAGTAGACCCTCATAAATGTTAAACGACCAACGTATGGGTCTGTCATAACTTTGAAAGCTAAAGCAGAGAAAGGTTCGTCATCTGATGAATGACGTTCAACTTTTGAACCGTCTTCCAATTCGCCTTCAATAGCTTTAACATCAACAGGAGAAGGCATTAATTCAACAATTGAGTCAAGAAGTAATTGAACACCTTTGTTTTTAAATGCTGTACCACAAGTAACAGGAACGATTTTGTTGTTGCAAACACCTTTTCTTAAGCCTTTTTTCAATTCGTCGATTGAAAGTTCTTGACCTTCAAGGTATTTTTCCATTAAATCGTCATCAACTTCAGCAATTGCTTCAACTAAAGCTTCTCTGTATTTTTTAGCATCATCTACCATATCTGCAGGTATTTCTTCTTCTTTAATGTCTGTACCTAAGTCGTTTGTATAGATGTATGCTTTCATTTCAAGAAGATCAACAAGACCTTTGAACTGGTCTTCAGCACCGATTGGAAGTCTTATAGGATGAGCGTTTCCGCCTAATCTGCTTTTAATTTGATCAACTACACGATAGAAGTTAGCACCTGTTCTGTCCATTTTGTTAACAAAAACCATACGGGGAACTTCGTAACGGTTAGCTTGACGCCAAACTGTTTCAGATTGTGATTGAACACCGCCAACTGCACAAAATACTGCAACAACACCGTCTAATACCCTTAGCGAACGTTCAACTTCAATTGTAAAGTCAACGTGTCCGGGGGTGTCGATAATGTTTACCTGGTGTCCTTTCCAGTAAGATGTAACTGCGGCTGATTGAATTGTGATACCACGTTCTCTTTCTTGTTCCATAAAGTCGGTAACTGCTGCACCGTCGTGTACTTCACCGATTTTGTGAGTTTTACCGGTGTAGAACAATATACGCTCGGTAGTAGTTGTTTTACCTGCGTCAATGTGCGCTGCGATACCAATGTTTCTGATTTTATCCAAAGGTGTCTTTCTTGGCATATTTTCTTCCTTTTCTAAATTAAAATACTACTATAAGGTTATTTTCGCACAAAAATAACCATTGGCAAGGAAAAAATTATGATTGTGTAAAGTTATCCTTAACCTTTTCCCATAAGTCAGGACGGCGAATTTTTGTTCGATTTATTCGCTCTTGCATACGGAACCTTTCAATTTCCTGATGATTTCCGTTTAACAATACATCGGGCACTACCATTCCTCTGTATTCCCTTGGTTTTGTATATTGAGGGTGTTCTAAAAGCCCTTTTAATCCTTCTGAAAAACTGTCATCAATTGCTGATTCATCCTTTCCCAAAAAACCATGCAGATGTCTTGAAACGCTGTCTATAATGCAAAGTGCGCCTAATTCTCCACCTGTTAGAACATAATCACCCAAAGAAATTTCTCTTGGTTTTAATCCTGTGCGAATTCTCTCATCAAAGCCTTCATATCTGCCGCAAAGAAGAATTATTTGTTCTTTTTTGGAAAGTTCTTTACTTATTTTCTGGTTGTAAACTTCACCCTGTGGCGTTAACATTATAAACTCATAATTTTTAAGCTTTTCAATGCTTTCATAAGCCTCAAAAACAGGCGGTGCCATCATTACCATACCTGCTGAGCCGCCATAGGGGGTATCGTCTACCCTTCTGTGTTTATCATGTGTAAAATCGCGCGGATTAGTTGTGTTTAATTCAATAATACCGTTTTTAAGCCCTCTGCCTAAAAGCGCACAAGAACAGTAGTTTTCAATTATTTCAGGAAAAAGTGTTATGACATCAAATCTTAATCCCATGGCAGGAGCCCTTTTATTGGTTTAATTACAATTTTTTTAGCTTTTACATCTACAATAGGTACAAGTTCTTTTACAAATGGGACAAGGATATTGCCGAATTTTTCATCTTCAGGTTTTATTGATAAAATATCATTCCCTGTGCTTTTTGCAATAGAATCAACAATTCCTATAAAATCGTCTTTATCATCAAAAACATTTAGCCCTACTAAATCGTCAATTAAATATTCTTCTTCTTCAAGCTGGTTTTTAACTTCTTCTTTTGCAAGGTAAATATTTTCGCCCTTAAAGTTTAAAAGTTCGTTTATATCCGAAATTTCTTTAAATTTTATAATTGCAAAATTTTTGTGGAACCTTATTTTTTCAATATTTAAAGGGGTATTTTTTACCACGACTTTTTTTGCATTTTCTATTCTTTTAGGGTCTGAATAGCCTACCTTGGCTTCGCCTAAAATGCCATGAAAGTTAATTATTTTACCTATAGAGATTAATTCATTCATAAAAAAAGTATAGCATAAACACTGTTTTTTCAGACTAAATCTTTAAGGGGTTAAATTTTTAAAATATACCAATACGGGTAATATTCTAAAGTTAAAAATTGGTTTAGTATTCTATTAAAATTTAGGGTTAGAAAAGAAAGGACGGTTAAAATGTCGGCACAGGCAAGTGTTTATTCTACTACAGAAGAAATTAAAGTTGTTATTGTTGAGGATTACAAGCTTACTCGTGTTGGTTTAAGATATGCTCTTAATCAAATTGAAAACATTAATGTTGTTGCAGAGGCAGAAAACGCAGAGGACGGTTTGGAAATTATCAAGAAAGAACAGCCTGATGTTGTGCTTATGGATTTAGGGTTACCTAATATGAACGGGCTTGAGGCTACAATTAAAGCAAAAGAAATTTCGCCAAAAACACAGGTTGTTATTTTAACTTCACATGATAGAGAAGAAGAAGTTTTAGCATCTTTAGGTTCAGGTGCTACGGCTTATTGTTTAAAAGATATTGACCCAAAAGCGTTGTCTGATGTTATTAAAAGTGCTGCCCGTGGGGCATGTTGGATAGATCCTGCCGTTGCAAATTTAGCTTTAAGAATGTTTCCAAGGCCTGAGAATGTTGAATTGCTTCCCAAGGGTTCAAATTCTGATGCAAAAGCACATTTAACAGAAAGAGAGCAAGAGGTTTTAAAACTTTTGGTACAAGGCAGATCAAATACTGAAATTGCAAAAGAATTAATTGTAAGTGTGCATACTGCAAAAGCGCATGTATGTTCAATTTTACAGAAGCTGTGTGTGGATGATAGAGTACAAGCGGCAGTTAAAGCAATTAAAGAGGGGTTAGTATAAATATTTAATATTTAATACTGACTAAACCCCGCACCAATTGCGGGGTTTAGTTTTATCTCGGACAATTTTTAAAGTTTAAATTAGCCTTTCTCATCCTAACATTTTGCGGTGTAACTTCAACAAGCTCATCTTCAGCTATATATTCAAGGCAATCTTCAAGGCTCATAATTTTTGGAGCTTGAAGCGTAACCATAACATCAGCAGTTGCCGAGCGCATATTTGTAAGTTTTTTTGTCTTGCAAATATTAATCGCCAAATCTTGCGGGCGGTTGCACTCGCCTATTATCATGCCTCTGTAAACTTTCGTTTTTGGTGTTACAAAAAATACTCCACGGTCTTCAAACTGGTGCAGTGCATAAGGAATAGCCTCCCCATCTTCAAAAGCAATAAGTGAGCCTGTTCTTTGACGCTGGATGTCGCCCGCGTATTCGCCATAGTGCGAAAAGGTATGATACATAATACCTTCGCCCTTTGTCATTCTTACAAAATCTGATCTAAAGCCAATTAAACCTCTTGCAGGAATTAGAAAATCAATGTTTGTGCGTTTTTCGCCTGTTTCCATATTCTGCATTTGAGCTTTTCTTGAGGATAATTTTTCAATAACAGAGCCTGCATATTCTTGCGGTACGTCAACAATCAGGTTTTCATAAGGTTCAAGAGTGTGTCCGTCCTCTTTTTTAAATATTACCTCGGGTTTTGAAACTGCAAACTCATAGCCTTCTCTTCGCATTGTTTCAATTAAAATTCCAAGGTGTAATTCACCCCTGCCTGATACCCTAAAAACATCGGTAGAGTCAGTATCTTCAACTCTTAGAGAAACATTTTTTTCAAGTTCATAATATAGCCTTTTTCTTAATTGACGGCTTGTTACAAATTTGCCTTCTTGCCCTGCAAATGGTGAAGTGTTAACCGAAAAATTCATCTGAAGTGTGGGTTCGTCAATATGAATCAAAGGCAGCGCAATGGGATTTGTAAGGCTTGAGATTGTTTCACCTATTTGAATATCTGAAAAACCTGCAATACCTACAATATCACCTGCGCCAGCTTCTTCAATTTCGACTCTGCCAAGGTCTTTAAAACCAAAGAGTTTTGCAATTTTGCCCTTTTGCATTGTGCCGTCAGCTTTTATAAGGGTTACTTGTTCGCCTGAGTGCAAAATGCCGTTTTTAATTCTGCCTATTGCAATTCTGCCTACATAATCGTTGTAATCAAGTGTTGTAACATGAAATTGCAGGGTTAAATCGTCATCCCCAACAGGCGGCTGTATATTTTCCAAAATACAGTCTAAAAGCGGAAGCATGTCTTTTTCTTCGTCTTCCAATTCTTTTTTTGCAAATTTGTGAAGGGAGCTAGCGTAAATTATTGGGAAGTCAATTAAATCTTCTCTGTCCGTTAATTCGGTAAATAAATCAAAAACTTTATCTAATGTGCCGTTTGGATCAGCTCCAGGTTTGTCGATTTTATTAACAACGACGATGATTTTAATACCCAACTCAAGTGCTTTTGAAAGCACAAAACGAGTCTGCGGCATTGGGCCTTCTTGAGCATCAACAATTAAAAGTGCGCCGTCTACCATGCCTAAGACACGCTCTACTTCGCCGCCAAAGTCAGCGTGCCCGGGGGTGTCAACGACGTTAATTTTTACACCTTTGTAATTAATTGAGATATTTTTTGATAAAATTGTAATTCCGCGTTCTCGCTCTATGTCGTTGTTGTCAAGAACTCTCTCTTGAGTTTCTTGATGTTCTTTAAAAACGCCAGTTTGCCCCAAAAGACAGTCAACAAGAGTTGTTTTACCATGGTCAACGTGCGCAATTATTGCTATATTTCTGATATTTTTCTTTTTCATTGTTGTCAATCCTTCTTATGTAAATTATTTTACAACAAACATTTTTAAGGTAAAATATTTTTATGAAATAAGGAGTTTTGAAATGGAATTGAATAAAATAAGGGAAAAAGATGCTGAAGTCGCAAAGTACATAGAGCTTGAACTTGAACGTCAGCAAAATACAATTGAGCTTATTGCAAGTGAAAATTTCACCTCTGAAGCTGTTATGGCGGCACAAGGAAGCGTTTTAACAAATAAATACGCAGAAGGTAAACCCTATAAAAGATTTTACAACGGATGTGAAAACGTTGACAGAATTGAAGAATTAGCCGTTGAAAGGTGCAAAGAGCTTTTTAAAGTTGATCACGCTAACGTTCAACCCCATAGCGGCGCACAGGCTAATATGGCTGTGTTTTTGTATGCCCTTAAAGCGGGTGATACAATTATGGGTATGGATTTATCAAACGGAGGACACTTAACTCACGGTTCACCAGTTAACTTTTCGGGACTTTATTTTAATGTTGTAAGCTATGGCGTTAACGATAACGGCGAAATTGATTACGACGACGTTAAAAATAAAGCCTTGGAACATAAGCCAAAGTTGATTATTGCGGGGGCGAGTAACTATTCAAAGATTATTGATTTTAAAAAGTTTAGAGAAATAGCAGATATGGTTGGTGCTTATTTAATGGTAGATATAGCACACATTGCAGCTCTTGTTGCAACAGGTTATCATCCTTCCCCTGCTCCTTATGCGGATTTTATTACAACAACAACACATAAAACCCTAAGAGGTCCTCGCGGCGGTATTGTTATGTGCAGACAAGAGCATGCTTTGGGTATTGATAAAGCGGTTTTCCCCGGTATTCAAGGCGGACCTTTAGAACATGTAATTGCTGCAAAAGCAGTTGCCCTAAAAGAGGCGTTGAGTGATGAGTTTAAACAATACGGTAAAAATATTATTGAAAATTCAAAAGCACTGTCAAATGCTCTTATGCAAGAAGGAATTGATATTGTAGGCGGCGAGAGTGAAAACCATCTTATGACAGTTGATTTAAGAAAATTAAATAAAACAGGCAAGGATGTTGCTAATATGCTCGAGAGAATTGGTATTACCGCTAATAAAAACACTGTTCCAAATGACCCGCAAAGTCCTTTTGTAACATCAGGTGTGAGAATTGGTGTTCCTGCCGTAACCACAAGAGGCTTTAGGGCTGAAGATATGAAAATCCTTGCAAAAATTATAGCTGACGGTATTTTAGAGCGTGAAGATGAAAGTGTTTTGAGGCAAAGAAGTCTTGAACTTTGCAAAAAATATCCTCTTTACCCAGATTTGAAATGCGGTGTATAAGAAATGATTAAACTTACACAAGCTCATATAATAGGTGCAATAATAGCTTATTTGTTGGGAATTTTTATTGTTCCGCTTGTTATTTATTTTTCAAAAAAAGCAGGACTTGTAGATGTTCCAAATGAAAGAAAAATTCACCATGGTGCGATTTCCCGTCTTGGCGGGATTGCAATATGGGTGTCTGTTATGCTTACGTTTTTATTTTTAGTACTTTTAAGTTACTATCCAAACGGTGTGGGCTTGTCAGGTATTATTGTAGGCGGTTCATTGATGTTCCTTTTGGGTTTGATTGATGATATTTTTTGCCTCAATGCCAAGTTTAAACTTTTTATACAAATTGCCATTGCAACCATGGTAATACTTTTAGGAATCAGAATTGATGAACTATATGTTCCTTTTGCGTCAAACCCTGTTGTTTTAGGTTTTTGGGCTTATCCTATAAGTTTGCTTTGGATTGTCGGTATTTCAAATGCAACAAATTTTATAGATGGTGTGGATGGTCTTGCAGGTTCAATTGTAACAATAGCTTGTATTGCAATTGGTATTGTGTCTTTTGTTGTAACTCCACCATCACCTATTTCAGCCCTTGTTGCTTTTATTTTAATGGGTGCAATGCTTGCATTTTTAACATTTAACTACAATCCTGCTAAAATATTTATGGGTGATTCAGGTGCCTTGTATGCCGGCTTTTTGCTTGCTACGCTTTCAATTAAAGGAATCATGAATAATGCACAAAGTCCTGTAATGTATCTTCCTTTTATAATTTTAGCTGTTCCTATTTTAGATGTTGCTTTTTCAAGCATAAGAAGAATAATGAAGGGGTCAAGCCCCTTTATAGCAGATAGTGAGCATATTCATCACAAGTTGTTGCACCATGGTTGTTCGCAAGATACTGTGGTTTTAATACTTTCGACTTTTGCATTTGCCTGTGCAATAATATCAATACTTATTGCTGGTTCTTTCAGCAGATATTATGTTTATGCTGTTATACTCGTAGCAGTTCTCTTAATCTTAAATATGATTTCGAAAACAATAAAAAAAGCAGATAAGAATGAGTGAATTTGAGATAAAAAACAAAAGATGGTATGATCTTGATCCTACAGTAAGTCTTGCTGTTAAACTGTTTGAGAATTCGGATGAGAATATGAAAAATAAAATAGCTGATTACATAATAAATGAAGCAAAGAACAGAGGTGTAAAAATAAATATTAACAATAGGGATGACTTTAATTATGTTTGGAAACGTTGGCAGGACAAAGATGAAAAGCTATTTGAGGCCATGGAGTATTTTAAAATAATTGACTTTGACACAAAAAAGCAGCTATCATTGGAGATAATAGATTACATAAGAAAATGCGATAAAAAGTTTAATTAAAATTTTTCATGCATTTATCTGATGATGTTTGTGGAGGAATTAAGTAGAATATTGTTATGTTAAGGATGGCTTTAAATTTTGTTGTATTTTTTGTATTTTTGATGGTCGGTTTCGCGCCTGCTCATGCAATAAAAATTGGGCTTGATGATGGTGTAAGGCAGACCTACATTGGTTCATCCAAACAAAGCGTTGTAGTTGACGGTAAAACCGGTAAAGAATTGTATACATTGAGTTCGTTTGTGCCTTATACCATAAGGGCGTACAATAATCTTATAGTTATTAAAATTGACGGTAAATATTACAGTTTTGGCACAAATTATATAAAAGTAAAACCAAAAGAGAAAAAATGCTTTCTTGCGACAAAAAGAAAATGGTATAGAGGTGAGCTGATTGTATACAATATAGACAAAAAACTTGTAGTAATTAATGACTTGCCTATCGAGGACTATCTTTTAGGTGTTGTGCCTTCAGAGATGCCTTCTAAATGGAATATCGAAGCACATAAAGCGCAGGCAATCGCCGCAAGAAGTTACGCTATAGCCAATTTGGGCAAAAGAAAACATAACGGTTATGATCTCAAAGATACCCCGCTTGATCAGGCTTATGGAGGTGCTAGTGCCGAAACGCCGCAGACTA
The DNA here is from genome assembly GCA_949286885.1 of uncultured bacterium. Classification (GTDB taxonomy): domain Bacteria; phylum Cyanobacteriota; class Vampirovibrionia; order Gastranaerophilales; family Gastranaerophilaceae; genus Galligastranaerophilus. The sequence continues at coordinate 9,350 of CASEEG010000052.1, read as the reverse complement.
CAAGAGCTGTTATGCAAACTCGTGGTATTGTTTTAACATATGGTGGGAAAGTAATTCCTGCATATTATCATGCTTCCTCGGGTGGCAAGACGGTTTCTTCAGGTGCTGTTTGGGCGAGGGATTTGCCCTATATTAAATCAGTTCCGGCATATGATGATGGCATAAGAAAAAACGGGCATGGTGTCGGAATGAGTCAACATGGGGCTAATAACCTTGCAAATAAAGGCTATAATGCTTATCAGATATTAAATTATTTTTACAAAAACGTGAAATTTTCGGTAGTAAAAACTCAGTTATAGATTGTTTTTCTGCATTTTTTTCTTTTGGAATACTCTTTTTTTGCCTTTTTTTAAAAAAAACTCTTGCCAAATGCCCATAAATAGGTATAATAAAGGGGTAAATATGGAAAGGGGTTCGTAAATGAACAAAGAAGAATTAGTAAAAGCGGTTGCAGAGAAGGCTAAACTTTCACAAAAACAAACAGCTGAAGTTGTAGCTTCTATTCTTGAAACAGTACAAAAAACAGTTGCTAAGGGTAAAAAAGTTACTTTAGTTGGTTTTGGTACTTTTGAAGCAAGAAAAAGAGCAGCAAGAGTTGGTCGCAACCCTCAAACAGGTAAAGAAATTAAAATTGCTGCAAAAACAGTTCCGGCTTTCTCAGCTGGTAAAAAATTCAAAGAATTAGTAAAATAGTTATGAAAACTTTGAATTAAAAATTTAAAAAGCCGATTTGCCTTTTATAGGTGGTCGGCTTTTTGCAAAAATAAAAATTTGTGATAATATTTAAAAGTTACAATATAATAAGGAGATACAACAATTAACAAAGAAATCAAGGCTCAAAAAGAATTAGTCAATGAAAAAATCAGAGCAAAGGAAGTAAGACTCATTGACGATAATGGCACAAACCACGGGCTTGTCGCTACAAGTAAAGCGCTAGAGATGGCAAAAGAAAAAGATTTGGATTTAGTTGTTGTTTCCCCTAATCAGTCCCCTCCGGTTGCAAAGATAATGGACTGGGGTAAATATAAGTACGAAACCGAAAAGCGTGCAAAAGAAGCTCGCAAAAAGCAACACACAATTGATGTTAAAGAAGTTAAGATGCGCTATAAAATTGACACTCATGATTATGAGGTTCGTCTAAAAAGTGCCAAAAAATTTATTGCTTCAGGTAACAAAGTTAAAGTCGTTGTTATGTTAAGAGGTCGTGAGATGCAGCATAATAAGTTGGCATTAGACCTTGCAAATAAGTTTTTGTCTGAATTTGAAGAAAATACATTTAATCTTGAAAAAGCCCCTGCGCTTGAGGGCAGAAATGTTGTTATGGTCTTGGCGCCTTCTGCAAAATAAAAAAATAGCCCTTCGCCAAGACAAAAGGCCTAAAAATGGTAAGTTTATATGTTTAATTAAATGTAGTTTAAAAGCGTTGCTTGCTGCATTATTGTAGCGCCTGCTTGAAGTGATGCTTGAAGTGCAGTTTGGTACATCATAAGCTGTGTTGCAGCTTCCGCTAAGTCTGTGTCTTCCAGATTTGATTTCATTTCGGTTATGCCGAGTGTAACGTTATCATTTATTGAACTTGTAGCGTCAAGCCTTTGGACTCTGCTTGATATAACTGCTTGAGCGCTTGTTATATTTTTAATCCCGTTTTGAACAGGTGTTATACAGTCGCTTATGGCTTGTATATCCATATCAGGGTTTGCTAAAGCATCGTTTAATTGCTTTAAGGTGGCAAAAATTCCGCCGTTTTCATCGCCAAATATTTCTTGACCGTTAATATTTAATGGCATTGTAACGCCTTCTGATATTTCAATGTTTCTTTCCCAATTGCCATCTTGTGATGTTCCCGAGTATGTAACATTTAAGTCCTCATCAAGTGAGTATGGTATAGTATCGGTATTTGAACCCGAGAAAATATACTTGTCTTGATATTTTGTATTTGCAAGTTGAGCAATTGTACGTGTTCTTTGTTCTACTTCATCACGAATTGCTTGAAGACTGTCTTCAGAGTTAAAAGAGTTTGCAGCCTGAATTGCAAGTTCGTTTATTCTTTGCATGTTTTCTTGAATTAGCCCTAAAGTATCGTATGATTGGTTAAGTTCATCTTTTGCGGTTTCAATATTTTTTGACCAGTCATCAAGTTGTCCCAACTGTTTGTTATACTTCATAACTTTTGTTCCGTCAGATGGATTTTGTCCAACGGATGTCAGTTTTTTGCCTGATGTTATTTGTTCATAAGTATTATAGATGTTTGACAAATTTTTATTCATATTTGTCAACATTAAATTAGAAGTCATTTGAGTTGTTATTCTTATGCCCATAATTTATTTCCTTATTCTCCAAGCGTAACAAGCAGTTGATATATCTCATTTGCTGTGTTAAATACTCTCGCTGAAGCCTCATATCCTCTTTGGAATTTAATCATATCAGCAAGCTCTTCATCAAGGTTAACACCTGTTATGCTTTGCAAATTTGTTTGTGCTGAATCATTAAGTGTGTTTGCAGTGTCAAATTTACCTTTTATATCGCTTTGCTGCAAGCCTACTTCACCGCTGTAATAAGTTAAAAAGCCTTCAAAAGTAACATTGTTTTCGCCGCCAAAAGTGCTCATTGTCTTTTTGTCTCTTAATTGCGCGGTTGCAACAATGTTATCGGTATTTCCGACGTTATTTTCCCAACCGTCAACAGATGTATCAACCCTTGCAGTTGCAATAAGATTGGGGTCATTAATTATATTTTGGTTAACACTGATACTGTCTGCTGTTATTGGATTTGTAATGTTAAATATAGGTTCTGTTGAAGGTACAAGAATTTGTTGTCCTGTTGCAGGGTCAACACTCAGTGCCATTGCTTGAGTTGTACCATCAACAAAAGTTTGTATATTGTTTACTTCAGTTGCAAAAGTGCTTGCCATTTCATCAATTTTTGCCCGCATACCGCTTATTGTTATTAAGCCGTCATCGGATTGATTGACGATATCAAGGATTGCGCCTAATTGACCGCCTGATACCTCAGAATTTGCGTTCGAGTGTACTAAAGTACCATCCATTTTTTCAACTTGAATAATCGCCGGTGTTGTTGCATCTCCTGTTACAACATTTAATTTCAATTGTTGTTCTGCACCTGCAACAAGTTTTATATCGCCCATTTTGACGTCAACCGAGCCGTTTTTGTTGTATTCAACATTTAAATCTACATAAGCAGACATATCATTAAGCAGATTTTCTCTTTCATTAATAAGTCCTGCGGAATTGTCTACGCCTTGTACAACAATTTGTTTGTTTATTTCGGTTAATCTTTCAAGTTTTTGGTTAAAGTCTTGCACGCTCATATAAATGTCGCTGTTTTCAATGGTTGCAGGTTGTTGCCAGTTGCCTACCAGCTGTTCTTGTAAATTATCAAGAGATTTTGCAACCGAGTTAAATTTCATTGCGACACTTTGTGCACTTTCAATATAAATTCTTCTTGCTGACGGGTCTGTAGGATTTGCACTTAAATTTTGTGCAGCAGAGAAGAAATCAGCAAGTGTTGCTTGCAATCCGTCATCACCAAGTTCATTTGATATTTCGCCCAATTGTCCCATTATGGAATCAAGCGTATAGTAATATTGTGCGCCCGAGTTAGCTTCACGAGCAGAGTTTGCAGCAGCATTATTTGCATAACTTGTGATTTGGGAAATACATGCACCGTTTAAGCCTCTAATATTACTGTATACATTGTTTCCGTAGCTGTATGTCGGATTTGTGGCAAAGTCGGCACGCAATTTAATATAACCGTCAACATTTTGGTTTGCAATGTTATGAGAAACTACTGCAAGTGCGTGTTGATAGTTATTCATGGACTCTCTGCTAATATTCATTGTTTGGTTTATTGTCATATTAACTCCTTTTAAACTTAGGCTTCTTCCGTGATTGAAGAAATATCAAGACTGCTTTCCTGATTTTTCTTGCCCAAATGATTGTAGTCTGCATTTTTTGCAGACGTTATATTTAAAATTCCCTCAAATATTTTATTTATAACATTGAGCGAGTGTGTTATTAACACCTCGTTATTTTTCTGTAAATGTCCTATTGTTGCGGTTATTTCATTTAATTCGTTTTTTTGTTCCTGTGTAAGGTTTAAATTTTCTTTATGTTCGTATATTACTTTTATTTCATTGTAAGCACAGATTAGTTTTTCATCGCAATTTGCAAGACCTTCAAGGTCTTTTTTAATTAACGCTTCTTGTTTTTGCTCAAGAAGTGTTTTTATTGTTATGTAACTTTCTTTTATTTTCTCAAAAGTTATTTCGCTCATTTTCATCCTTATGCGCTATAATCTGCAAGCACGCTTCTTCCATACGTTAGTCCGTATTTAATGTCCTCGTCGGTTATTTCTTCACCTATTGATTGTGCGGACTTTTTAATGTCATCAATGTCTATCCCTTTAAAAATGTCATCTTGTGCGAGTTTAATGTCGTCTTCTTTAGTGTTTAGTGTTTCCGTTGGTGTTGTTTTTTGAATGTTTTGTGCAGATTTAACCGCATAGTTATAAAATATACGATTAAGTGCTTGAGTATCTGCTATTTGATTTGTATTTGTTGAAATATTCATTTTTTATCCTGTAATATCTTCTAAATCACCAGCTTCAGCCGGAACTGATTTTTCCATTTGTGCGTATAGTTGTTTTGCAAAACCAATGTTTGATGTAGGAGAGTTTGCAACATCTCTACCTATTTGATTAAAAAATATAGATTTAAAATTGTCCATATATTTTGATTCCCCAAACATTGAGTTTTCTCTGTCTACGGTTTTGTCCATTTGTGTCAGCATTTTTGAAACAAGTATCGCTTCAAACTCTTTTGCGATTTTCTTTAACTGTTGCCTTTGAGTACCTGTTGCTCGAACGGTGTTGATAAAATCGTAATCTCCGCCTTGAGAGTAACTTTGCGGTATATAGTTTTGAGTTGTGTAAAAATTATCGCTCATTTTTAACCTTAAATTATTTGCAATTCTGCTTGTAAACTTCCTGACATCCTGAGTGCCTGTAATATTGCAATTAAATCCGTTGGCGTTACCCCAATTGAATTTAGTGCATTAACAAGTTCGCCTAAGGTTGAATTTGCCTTCATTTCAACAAGGCTGCCCTCTTTCTTTTCAATATCAATTTGAGTGTTTGTAACACCAACCGTTTGACCTTGCGAGAAAGGTGCAGGTTGAGATACGTCATTGTAAGCTTGAATTGTAACGGTTATACCGCCATGAGCAACTGCTGCGGGCATTAGTCTTGCATCTGCTCCTATTACAACAGTTCCTGTTCTTTCGTTGATTATAACCTTAGCTCTTTCTCTTGGTGCGTTTACCCTGATATTTTCAAGGATTGAGATAAATGCAATTCTATCCGTAAGGTACCTTTGCGGGATTGTAACTTTTATACTCCCGCCATCAACTGCAATAGCCTCAGATACGTTTCTTGAGATTATATTTGCAATTTGCGCTGCCATTGTGTAATCTGCTTGATCTAAAATAAGTGTTAGTGAATTTTCATCACCAATTGCGCTTATAATATCTCTTTCAATTATGGCGCCTCCCGGGACTCTGCCTGTTGTTGTAATTGCAGTTCTTGAGCTTGAACCGCCTGATTTTGCACTTGCGCCTCCAACAGATAGCGGTCCTTGTGCAACGGCAACGATTTCACCGTTTGGAGCTCTTAATTGAGTTTGAACAAGCACGCCGCCTTCAAGACTTTTAGCATCCGCCATAGCAGATACTACAACATCAACCCTGTCGCCGTTTTTTGCAAAGGGTGGAATTGTTGCTGTAACAATTACTGCAGCCGACGCACCTTTTTGGATGTAGTTTGATTGGTCAATTGCCATACCTAAGTTTTGTAATAGCAATTGGTTTGTCATTTGCGTGTGGCGTGAGTTGTCGCCTGTATTTTGCAGACCTACAACAAGACCGTAACCGACAACCTGGTTTTCTCTTACACCTTTAATGTGCGTAATGTCTTTAATCCTTACGCTTTGTGCGCTTATTGCGTTTGCTGCTCCTGTATTTAGCAAACAAAATGCCAATATAATTGCTGTTGAAATAAGTTTTTTAAACACTTGTGTCATCCTTTTTATAATTAGAAAATATATCTCATGAAGCGATATAATACGCCTTCGTTTTGACCTCTTGAAACTGTACCTGCTCCGCTCATTGCAAATTGCAGATTGGCAACTTGATTTGAACTGATTTCGCCTTGCTGGTCAATCCATCTCGGGTCGATAATACCTGAAACTAAAAGGTCTACACGTTCGTTTGCATTAACAAGACTTTTTTTGCCTTGTACCAGCAGGTTGCCGTTAGGTAAAAGTTGTATAACCTGTACTGCGACTTTATCCTGAATACCAAGTGCCCTTTGTGTGTTTGTAGAGCCTGATACCGAGATTGTTCCGCTTGTTCCGTTCAGTGCGCCTTTTAAATTTGTTTTAAATATTGTATTGATTGCATTTGATAAGTTTTCAAGAATGCTTGAAGTTTTTTCTGTTTTATATACGCCGGAATCAGTTAATGTCGGGACTTCATCAATTACAATAGTAACAAGATCACCGACATTTCTTGCACGAACTGAGCTATACAGCGGTCTTGGTTCAATAAAGCTTGATTGTGTGGCATTTAGTGAAAAAAGACTTTCTGCGTTTGCGACTCCTGCAATAAGAGCTGTAAAACATAATGTAACTGCTAACTTTTTTATCATCCTTTTATCCTTTAAATTCTAACTGTTGCTTCGTTTTTATTGCTTACTGTTGCATTGTATACCTTGTTGTATTTTAGACTTTTAACCAGAATGTTGTCTCCTATACTTCCCTCTTTTAGGGCTTTTCCGTCTATTGTTATTTTTAAATTATCTTTTGATTTAAAAATAATGTTTATCGTGGAGTCTTTTAGTACATCAGGTTTTGATTTTACATAATTTTTTAAAATTACTGTCCCTTTTTGGATATTTCTTGTTGCTACAAGAGGATTTTTAGGAAATGTATCAATGGTTTGCCCTAAATACTGTCCTATCTCGCTCCTTTTAACCGATGAATTTGAAATTGTGATATTTTGTTCTCTTACAATTGGATTGTTTGCACATAGAACATCTCTGTAAACAAGAGTATTTACGCTTATCGGGAAGGATTTTATAAAGGTATTTCCATCGTAAATACTCACTCTTTTTAAATCTCTGCTTAAAAATCCGTTATTGTTGAAATCAACTTTTATAGTTGGTTTATTTTTTGTTTCAATGTTACCTTGTGGCATGTTTAAAATTTTTACTTCAATTTCACCGCCACCTAAGTCATCAACTTGTTTTTGCGTTTGTGCTTTAATTTGATTTTTAATTTGTGCTTCAAGATTTTCTCTGCTTAAAGTATACGCACTGACGCTTGATATGCTAAGGGCGAGAATAAATAATGATATTAAACTTTTTATTGTTTTATTTTTCATAATTATTGAAGATTATTTGTTACCTGTAGGATATTTGAAGCCGATGTAATTATTTTTGAGTTTGATTCAAAAGCACGTTCTGCTTTAATTAGCGCAATCATTTCCTCAACTGTTTGTACATTTGAGCCTTCAACAAAGTATTGTTGTATTGTGCCGTAGCCGTCTTGACCTGCAATACCCGGAACAGGTACGCCTGAAGCCGGTGTTTCAAGGTATAAATTGTGTCCTGTAGCAGCAAGACCGGAGTTGTTTTGGAATTTTACAATTTGCAATTGTCCTACTTGAGTTTGTTCGGGCTGTGCGCCTACTTTAACGTATACCATGCCTTGCGGGGTTATGGTAATTTCTTTTGTATTTTGCGGAATTTGAACAGGCGGCATAAGCTGGTAACCATCTGTTGTAGTAAGTGAGCCGTTGGCATCCATCTTAAAAGAACCATCACGGGTGTAGGCTATTGTACCGTCATCGAGTGTTATTTGGAAAAATCCATCACCTTCTATTGCAACATCAAGGTTTCTGCCCGTTGATTGCATAATACCTGTTGTAAAAATTCTTGATGTTGCTGCTGTTTTTACACCAAGACCTATTTCAACACCGACAGGCTGATATGTACCTTGTCCCATTTGTGCGCCTGCTGCACGCTCTGTTTGATAGATTAAATCCTGAAATTCGGCACGAACTTTTTTGTAACCGTAGGTATTAACGTTTGCCATGTTGTTTGCGATAACATCAAGATTTGTTTGTTGTGCTATCATACCTGTTGCTGCTGTGTGTAGTGATCTTAGCATTTTATTTTCCTAACTCCCTTAGCCTTTTATGACACCTATGTTTATTGCCTGTGATACTGTGTCACCCTGTGTTTTAACTACTTTTGCCATAGCTTCATAAGAGCGTGTGACAGTTATTGTATTTATCATTTCATAAATTGTGTTTGTATTTGAACTCTCAAGCATTCCCTGTTGCAGTCTTGCAGTGTTGTTTGCCTGATGCATACCTGCATCAATTCCTTCATCCTGAATAAATTTTCCCTCTCCCAACTGTGCGCTTAAAAGAGTTTTGTCATTAAAATCAACAACTTGAATTTGTTGCAATGTTCTTGCGGTATTTGGATTTGTAACTTGAATTACCCCGTTTTCGCCTATGTTTAAGTCTTTTAAGTAATCAATTCTGTTATTTGGGTTAAATTCTTCTTCTTCAGGATTTAGTACAAGTCTTATTCTCCTGTTTTGCGTGTCCATAACCCAATCACCTTCTTTTGTTACAAGGTAATAATCATCTGTTATTTGAAAGTTACCTGCACGTGTGTAATAATAATTTTTTTCATCATAAGCTACATTGTCAGGTACTTCTTGATGTCTTATTTTAAAGAAACCGCTGCCTTGAATACCGACATCAAGTTTGTTTCCGGTTGTAATTAATCCGCCTTGAGAAAAATCAATATAGGTTCTATCTGCAGCGTTGCCCAGACTTAAACTTCCAACTCTTATAAAATCCGTATCTTTAGGATTGTTTGTAAAAGGAACTTTTTTAACTTCAACATCAGCCTGCATTAAATCTTTAAAAGTAATATTCGTCTTTTTAAAACCTACGGTATTAACGTTTGCAAGATTGTTTGCGTTAACGTCTTCCTGCTTTAAAAGCGACATCATACCTTTTGTTGCGGCTTCAAGACCTCTTGTAATCATATTTTGCCTCCTTTTATTGCTTCATAAGAGGCTAAAATATTTTTTACATAATTTTGTGTTTCTTTATATGGTGGAATATCTCCGTATTTTTGAACTGCACCGGGGCCTGCATTATAAGCGGCAAGCGCTAGTTTTGGGTCGTTGTTAAAACGATTTAGCATACTTTTTAAATATTTAACTCCGCCCTCAATATTTTGTTCAGGGTCGTACG
>CASEEG010000051.1 GCA_949286885.1 uncultured bacterium | reverse complement strand
TTGTCAGGGAAGCCAGAGTTACTGAAATTGCGAAATAGGTTATGTCAAAAAACTTTAAACTGCTTTTTTTGGGCGATATTGTAGGACGTCCGGGAAGAGAGATTGTACAGAAATTTTTGTATGATGATATTTCAAAGTATGACTTTGTAGTTGCAAACGCTGAGAATGCTTCACATGGTTTTGGACTAACACAGAAAAATCATGACGAATTTGTACAGTTAGGCATAAAATGTCTAACTTCAGGCAACCATATTTGGGATAAAAAAGATATTTTTACTTATATTGACAAATCTCCTGTTCTTATCCGTCCTTATAATTATTCAAATGTTCAGGGTGTCGGCTATCGTGTTTTTGATAACAAAGTTATTATAATTAACTTGTTGGGCAGAACATTTATGCCGCCGATTGACTGTCCTTTTAAGGCACTTGATGAGTTGGTTGCAAAATTAAAAAAAGATTTTGATTTTGAAAATATGATATCTTTCATTGATTTTCATGCAGAGGCAACTGCTGAAAAAATATGTTTTGCAAGGTACGCACAAAGTCTTGGTATAAAAGCCGTAGTTGGAACACATACACATGTGCAAACAGCAGATGAAAAAATTATCGCAAAAAGTTGTGCTTATATTAGTGATGTTGGCTTTTGCGGCTCATACGACAGTGTTATAGGAATGGAGTATGAGGGCTCATACAAACGTCTTACTACATCAATTCCTTCACGCTTTGATGTAGCTCAATCTGATTTATCTCAACTAAATGCTTGTGAAATTATTTTTGATTATAAAACAGGCATTGCAAAAAAGATTAAACGAATTAATTTTATTAGTGAGGTAATGAAATGACAGGAAGGTAAAAGTGAAAATCGATTTGCACATTCATACCACCTACTCAGATGGTGCTTATTCGCCGGAGCAGGTGGTTGATACAGCACTTGATTGTAATCTTGATGTAATTGCTTTGACAGACCATGACAATATTTTGTCGCATAAAATTGCTACAGATTATGTCAAAAAACAGGGATATAAGCTTGAAATTATCCCCGGTGTCGAGATTAATACAATTTACAAGGGCTACGAAGTTCATATTTTGGGTTATTTTATGAATGTCGAAAATGCCGACTTTTGCGAGCTTTTAAAAACGCAACAGCAAGCACGTATCAATCAAACCACACAAATTGTTGAGCTATTAAATAAAAAAGCAGGAATTAAAGTAAAGTACGAAGATATTAAATCCCTTGTTGCAAAAGGCGGCAGTATAGGGCGTCCGCATATTGCCCGTGCAATTGTTAGCGCAGGCGGAGTAGCAAATGTTATGGAGGCTTATGCTAAATATATTAACGACTCCTCTGCTGTTTATGTTCCAAGAAAAACAGTAAGCCCGCATGATGCGGTTGAAATAATTAATGATGCAGGCGGAATACCTGTTTTTGCCCATCCGATTGATGTTGATATATCCGAAAAGCTTACAAAAGAGCTTGTAAGCTATGGATTAAGGGGTATTGAAGCATATCATCGTAAACACTCTCCTGCAGTTGTAGAATATTTTTCAACCCTTGCAGAAAAATACGGTTTAATAATAACCGGCGGTTCTGATTTCCATGCTCCATCGCTAAACCACGGTGCAATTTTAATGGGTAAAAACTTTGTCCCATCTTGGGTTTATGATGAATTAATTAAAGAAAAGAAAAGAATTGAAATGATAAACTAAAGCCCGAAAATTCGGGCTTTTTTAAATTGTTACATTTTTGATATTTTTATACGGTGCGCTAAAATATTTATGTAATAATTAAATTCTAGGGATATTATGACAAAAAAAGAAACAATACAATCTGTAATTAAGTTTTTAGAATTAGCATTGAGCGAAAATTCTTTAATGTTTTTTTACGATATAAAAAAATC
>CASEEG010000050.1 GCA_949286885.1 uncultured bacterium | reverse complement strand
TTAATAGGGAACTTCCTTATACAGGCTCACACAAATCGCCCACAACGGGCTCTTTGGTTCGCTTTGCAAAATCCAGCTCCCGCAACCAATTAAGACCCCTAAGGCGGGGTCTTTTTAATAGGGAACTTCCTTATACAGGCTCACACAAATCGCCCACAACGGGCTCTTTGGTTCGCTTTGCAAAATCCAGCTCCCGCAACCATTTCACTGGAAGTTTCAAACTTAGAAGCTTCCAGTTAGTCTTTTTAAAGGTATAAACACAGATGTTTAAATCAGTGTTTAAAAGTTTAAAAAAGTTTCAAAACAAGCTGGTTATAATTAAGGAAAGTTGCTAAATCAAGATATCTTTAACTATGTATAAAACGGTATAGTTTTGTGCTAATATTATAATAGTGAAGAGTACAGAAGTTCCAATTTTTAAGATTAAGAAAAATTAGGGGAATAATTAAACACTGCGACCGAGTCATTACAAAAAATTAAAATCTATACTCCCAAAGAGAATTTACGACTCCTGATAATGATGTCAAGCATGAGGGCAATAAAGTATGTTAACGGTTGGTGAAACACTAAACTTAATAAAACAAAAAACCGAGTCAGAAGTTAAAAACTTATATGGTTTGGAATTTGCCGAAATTGGAAAAATTATTGAGAATTTTCGTGTAAACCTTAATGAACCTCTCTTGTCCGAAATAAATTATTATAGAGGAATTGAGGCACGAGAGGCACAAATTTTTGCCTTAATTAAAGACGGCTATAATTTGGAGGAAATTGCAGAACAGACTATGCTCTCGAGGTATCTTATTAGGAAATTTTTTAAAAAATTTCTTGCAAAAATTATTTAGCTTTTATATGTTATTATGTGCGATATGAAATGTGTAATATTTGATTTAGATGGTACTCTTTTATACACGCTTGACGATTTGCTTAATGCTACAAATTATGCACTTGAACAACTCGGCTTTAAAAAAAGGACACTTTACGAGGTCAAGAGTTTTGTTGGTGACGGTGTTTCAAAATTAATAGAAAGAGCGCTCGGTTCGAATTGTACATATGATATCATGAGAGAATGTTTGGATATTTTTAAAGATTATTATTCGAAAAATGCTTACAAATGTACAAAGCCTTACGATGGCATAATTAGTGCTTTACAATTTTTGCGGGCAAAAAACATAAAAATTGCAGTTAATTCAAATAAATATGACTCAGCGGTTAAAAGTTTGTGTAAAAATTATTTTGGTGAATTAATTTCCATTGCTTTGGGCGAATCCAGAGATTGTCCTAGAAAGCCTTGCCCTGACGGTGTGAATAAAATATTGGAATATCTTAAATCCAATAAAGACCAGGCAATTTATGTCGGAGACTCACTTATTGATGTGCAGACGGCAAAAAATGCACAATTGCCTTGTATAAGTGTTTCTTGGGGATATTGCGATAAGAACATACTAATAAAAAGTAACGCTAATGTGGTAAACAATGCAGATGAATTAGTAAAAAAGATTTGTTGTATGTTTAATGTATAGCCCAAAATTTTTAGTCCACGTAATTGATTTTTAAATTATGCACTAATATTATCTGGGTGGGCAATACTATTTTTTTCTATTTGCATTTATTTTAGTAATGCAATCTGATTTAAGCGAGGTAACTATGGGAAAGATTACGCCATATTTGTGCAAATATGTTTTGCCTCAAAACACTGAGGCAGTAGAAAATATTAAAGAGGCTTTTAATTCAACATTAAAACACGACCTTAAAACACCTACTATAGCTCAGATACGCTCTTTAGAACTTGTTTTGAGCGGTATTTTTGGCGAGCTCAATTTTGAACAAAGAGAGGTGTTGACTCATACGCTTGAATCATGCAGATACATGTATGTCATGATTAACAACGCAATAAATACATATTCAGCAGATGATCCTAAAGATTTATTTACCAGAAAAGAATTTAATTTCTGCACACTTGTGAAAGAATGTTGCATTGAGTTGACGAAAATGGCCGGAGCAAAAGGTCAAAATATAAACTTTAAATCTCAAATGCAGGAAATATTGATAAAGGCACATAAAACCCAGCTTAAACATGCACTGACTAATGTTTTATATGAGTGTATTTCTCGCGGGTATGAAAATACGGGAATAAATGTCTTGGTGGAAAAATTGCCAAACATGGTTTCTTTTACCGTTAATGCCAATAGCCCAAATATAGCTCCTCAGGTTTTAAATGAGATTTTTAAAAATGCTCCCGTTGGCTCTGCCAAATTTAACAAAATAGGAGCATCTTTAAGACTTTCGTTAGCTTATAAAATAATAACCTCTCATCAAGGTATTATGTTTGCAGAGTCTGAAGATAATATTGTAACTTTTAAATTTTTAATACCAATTATTTAAAGAGTGTTTATATAATAAATTTTTTGTTATACTGGTAGAGGAATTAATAAGAGGTATGAAAATGTTAAATACACTGGATTCACTAGTTTTAATTGTTGATATTCAGGAAAAACTTACAGAAATGTTGGAAGAAGATTTACGTGGGCAGATTGTGGAGAAATCACAAAAACTTGTTGCTGCCGCTAAAGCGTTAGGTGTGGATGTACTTGTTACTGAACAGTATCCAAGGGGTCTTGGTCAAACAATACAACAAGTGCGTGATATTCTGGGTGAGAATTATGTACCTTTTGAAAAAACCGCCTTTAACGCTCTTTTGGAAGATGGTTTTTTGGGTAAAATAAAAAGCCATAAGAAAAAACAGATTGTAATATGCGGGATTGAGTCGCACATTTGTGTTCTTCAAAGTGCCGTAGCACTTATTAAGGAAGGTTATGAAGTGTACGTTGTTAAAGATATTTGCGCTTCAAGAAAAAAAACCGAGTTTAAGTGCGCTATGGAGCTTTTAAGGCAGGAAGGTGCAAAGATTTGTTCGCTTGAAATTGTTCTTTTTGCGTGGTTAAAAGGGGCAAAGAACCCTCATTTTAAAGAAGTTCAAGCCCTTATAAAATAGAATGTCTGGAGGAATATTATGAAAAAACTTTTTTCAGTTTTAATGCTTTTTTGTATGTTGACTTTTGCTGCTCCCTGTTTTGCAGGTACTCATGGCGTAGATGGGCATGTAAGCGCAAGATCTGTTGGCGCAGGTTTGCTTTCATTGCTGATATGGCCCGGGTTGGGTCAAATAGTTAATGATCAGCATGAAGACAAAGTAGTGACTCACGCTCTGCTTGGACTTACAGGTATATTTAGATTTTGGTCTTTCTATGACGGTCTGATTGACAGAAATGGTGGAGTTTGGCATAACAGAATTTAGCTGACAAGATACTTATTAGACAACGACCGCAGTTTTAACCGATTAAGATTGCGGTTGTTGGTTTTCTAAGAGCACGCCTCTTTTGGTTTTTTGTATGATTTGTAAAATTTCTGTTTCAAGTTCTACAAGTTCTTGACGTTTTTCTTGTGTTAATTTGTTTTTCCATTGACTAAGGGCTTTTTTAAATTCTTCCGAACTTATAATGCAATCGCCCGTGCCTACTTTGTCTTTGTAATACTCTGCAAATTCTTCTATAAAATCGCTATATGCCTCTATTATTTTATTTGAAATGTACTCTGCATTCTTAAGAAATACTTCAATATCAGCGTCAATTCTATTTCTTAAGTTGTTTGAAATTTCAGTTTTATTTGCGGAGTACGAATTTATTGCAATTCTGCCTGTTTTTGGTCCCATTCCCATTTGTTCTATGGCAAGTTTAGCAGAGCTTGTTGCCATAGATATATCTTGACTTATGCCCCAACTGCCTTCCATGTTGTAAAAATATTTTTCACTTGAGTACCCGCCAAAATCGCAAACAATTTCTGAGAAGATTCTCTCAAAACTCCAAGAGCTATTTTCTGATTTTTTAGGGAACATTGCTCCGCCAAAATCACCTCTGGGATCAAGTGTAATAAAGTTGATTTGATCTGGAAGATGCCAAGGCTTATTTTCTTTTTTGGCAATATCGTACATAACTTGGAGTGTAAGCGCATGACCGCATTCATGTTTTGCTACCAGTTCATTTTCGTACTCGGGTTGTTTTTTTAAAGATACTCTGCCGGTGGTTGTTTGCAGATAAGCTTCTGTTATATCCGATTTGTCGATAACATCTTTGCCTCTTTCGCGTGAAATTTCGTCAGCTTTTTCTAATAAATATATTAAATCCACAACACTAAAACTACTCGTTGTTTCTGCTGCATTTTCTATTATTTTTGCTGTTTCTTCCTCTGTGCTACCGACTTTTAAACCGTTTTTGCTTATATAATAACGCAATATGTCTTCCCTATCCTTATTGTCTTTGGGGGAATATATTATTATACTGTTTAAGAATTTATACGGTTTCATAATGTTCTCATCAAGGGCATTAGGATAATTTGTGGAACCGACTATGATAATGTTAATATTTTTATTTTTTCTAAGGTTTTCCATCTCTGTAAGAAGTTGAGAAAAGGCCTTTTGTTCGTATATGGAAGAGATTCCAAATAGCGGATTTGAGCCGAAATTATCAAAATTCTCTATATAAATCATGGCAGTTCTGTTTTTATTTACTTCAGCTTGTGTTTTTGCCGTATCTATAATTCTTCCTATTTTCATTTCAGGTAAATCAGTGTTTGAACTTAAGGCATCAATATCCTTGAGTGCAAAATCTCTAGCATTAATTGTAATCATAGGTATTTTAGCTTCGCCTGCAATACATTCTGCAGTATGCTTTCTACCCCCACCATATGATGATCCGTTGTCAAGGTATGTTGTAAAGCCTTTAATATAGCCTTTTTTACTCATTAATATTTGATTCACAATGCTTCTTGCTTCAGCTTTTGTCATAGGACTTCCTATTATGTCTTCAAGGGTTTTTTTGGTGTCAAAAGTAATTTTAAAATCACCTTCTTGAGAGTTTCCTGTTTGTCTTGTTTGTCCTACTTCTTTTTCGTATGCTTCAATTTCATCAAAGCCTATTTCCATGTTTTCTAAGTAATATGAAGCAATTTTGTTTAAGTATTTCAATGTCTTTTCAGGATAGTGTCCTTCAATATTTTCTGTAATCTTAATGGCATATTCTATAGCTTCTTCCGTAAATGTTTTGCCTGTTTTTGACTTTATGTAACTGAGCCCTTTTTCTCCTGTTAATACTTCCTTTGCGCCTTCAGAATTTATGATAGGTACCGAAATCAGATTATAGTTTTCAAATATTTCTTATGGTCTCGTTGGCAAATATGTTTCTGGCACCTATGAATAATTCAAAAGCTTCAGGGGTTGCGTAAATACTGCTACTGTATTTGCCTTTAGTAGAATTTAATTTATCAATATACTCTACAAGTCCGTATAAAATTGCTGCAAATACGTGTTCTTCAGTTATTTCTGAATGATTATATTTTTTTGCGATATAGGTTGCTTTTTCCCATATTTTATCTGCTTCCGGTGTGAAATCTCTTTTTGCCGAAGCAAACATCTTTCTGTTATTTGCTTCATAAGTGCTTGTAAAATTTATACTGCTATAAGGCGCAGTTACATTTGCAAAACCATCTAAAGTCTTTTTTGTATTTGTTAGTGTTTTTCTTTCAGCACAGTATTGACTGTTTTGCCTTAAGAGAAAAGTTCTGTTATTTAAATTTGCGATTTTATTTATTTTCATATTGTCCTCGTTGTTTTTATACAACTATCTTGAATAACATTTTTTGTTATTTATCATTATTTCTATTAATTTATGTAAACATAAATTAATAGAACACTAGGGGATGAATTTTAACTTGAAAGATTTTATAAGATTAAAAAAAGAAAGAGGTAAAAATGTTTAAAAAAATATTGCTTGCAGCAGGAGCCATAGGAGCAGCTGCCCTTGGGGTCAAGGCTGCTAAAAATATGCACAAAATGCCCTTAATTGGAGATAGAGCGCCATTTTTTAGCGCTGACACAACAAACGGGACAGTGAATTTTCCTTGCGATTACGATGGTAAATGGGTTATTTTATTTTCTCATCCTGCAGATTTTACGCCTGTTTGCACAACTGAGCTTATGGCATTTCAAAGATACTACGATAAATTTAAAGAAATTAATACAGAATTAATAGGCTTATCTGTTGATAACCTTGAATCTCACAAAAGTTGGATTTTATCAATGAGTGAGAAAATGGGTACACAAATTACCTTCCCCTTAATTGATGATAAAAATGGCGAAATTGCTCGTAAATACGGTATGCTACAAAATGATACCAAAACTGTACGTGCTGTTTTTGTCATTTGTCCAAAAGGCAATATTCACGCTATTATTTACTACCCGCAAACAGTTGGCAGAAATTTAGATGAAATTTTAAGACTGACAACTGCACTTCAGGTAAGCAAGGCTTTTGATGTAGGAATTCCAGCCAATTGGCAGGTGGGGGACGATGTTATTGTGCCGCCTGATAAAAAGGCTTATCAAATGAGCGATGAAGAAAAGCGTGCACAAAGCATAACTTGTCATGATTGGTATTTGTGTAAAAAATCACTTTCTAAACAAGAAATAGACGAGAAATTAAAAAACTTTTAAAATCCCAAAAACGGTTGATGTAAATAATGTCCTGACGTAATAGAATTTTATTATGTCGGGCATTATTTTAAATAATTCTTTAATCAAGGCTTTGGCGGATTTAATTTCAATTATACCACTTTTATTTATAACTTTTGCCGTTATAGAATTCATTGAGTATTTTTACTTTGATAAAGTTTTAGTTTTCATTAAAAAATCTGGTAAATTTGCCCCATTAATTGGTTCTGTTGTTGCATCCTTTCCCCAGTGCGGTTTTTCCATTATTGCAAGTGTGCTCTACATCAAGGGCTTAATTTCTCGTGGTACTTTACTTGCGCTTTACCTGTCAACATCAGATGAAGCTATACCTGTACTACTTTCTATGCCCGAGCAATATAAACTTGTATTACCTGTAATTGCAATAAAAATCACCATAGGCATAGTTGCAGGTTACGCTTTTGATTATTTTTTCCCACAAAAAAATATTTTAGAACAAAAAATTGATGAACTTTCACAAAAGGGTTGCTGCAGTCATACCCTTAAAAGCAAAGTAAGTAAGGATTTGATTTTACACCCTATTGTGCATACTATAAGCATAGCTTTGTTTATATTCTTAATTACCTTTGTTATAAATTTAGCTATGGCAAAATGCGGTTCTGCAGAAGCACTGGGTGGATATTTGATGTCTAACTCGCCTATGCAACCTGTAATAGCAGCGCTTTTTGGTTTAATACCAAATTGTGCAATATCAGTTGCACTTGTAATGCTTTATACAAAAGGTGTAATTGCTTTTTATTCTGTTATAGCAGGACTTTGTGCAAATGCAGGGCTTGGAATATGGGTTGTAATAACTAAAAACAAGGACATAAAAGATTCTATTGTCCTTGTTTTATCACTGTTTTTAATAAGCGCCTTATCAGGCATTATTTTGTATTTTTTCTAACTATCTGATAAAATTTGTCCAAATTTTTTCTTCAGGTACAGGCGTGTTTATTCCATTGTTTTTACCTGCTTCAATGCATTTTAAAATCCAAGCCATATTTTGACCGAGCATGCGCAGAGTTTGTAAGCCTTCTAAATCGTCTTCCACTTGCTCGGGCTTATTTCCATGCACCATATTCCAATAACTTGAAGAAATTACAGGCATTTTATTAATCATAAAATGTTTCATAATAACATCTAATGATGCTGTTGTGCCTCCACGCCTTGCGCTTACAACTGCTGCTGCGGGTTTATACGCAAAAGCACTTGAGCCGGAGTAAAAAATTCTATCCATAAAAGATAAAAGTCTGCCTGACGGGTGGGCGTAGTATACAGGTGAACCAAAAACAAAGCCGTCAAAGTCTTTTGCCTTTTTTACAAAGTCATTAACCATATCATTTTTAATTATACACTCTCCCGTTTTTTTGCAGGCACCACAGCCGATACAGTCATTAATAGGGTCTTTTAACTGCACAATTTCTGTTTCAATGCCTTCTTTGTTGAGCGATTTTGCAACCTCACTTA
Source organism: uncultured bacterium (assembly GCA_949286885.1). Classification (GTDB taxonomy): domain Bacteria; phylum Cyanobacteriota; class Vampirovibrionia; order Gastranaerophilales; family Gastranaerophilaceae; genus Galligastranaerophilus. The sequence goes on along the minus strand of CASEEG010000050.1, from coordinate 734 downwards.
AAGCTCTATATGTGCAACCTTTTTCATGTGCACTTGAATTAATCAGTAATACTTTCATTTAAATTGCCCTTTCTTTTGAAATTCAGTGTTTTTATTGCACCAAATAATACACCCAGCCAAATTATAATATATAAATAACCTAAAATATCTTGCCAGATAAATATTCTATTGAAAGTTAAATCTGCAAAATAAAACAGTATGGGTATCATTGTAAAATAGCATAAAATGCTATAAAAAATATTTTTAAATCTCGTCATATAAATTATATAAAACAGTAAATTCATAATCGGGTAATACACAAAAGAAAACACAAAACACAAACCCATTAACATAAAGTAAGGTATACCCATAGAGTCTGCACCAGAGTGATACACGTGTTTACCAATATCTGCTTCACAAGAGGCAAGATGAAAACCACACATTAAAATATAAGAAATATTTATCCACAAAATAACAAAAATTACATTTTTAAAAAGTGCAATGTTCTTGAAATTTCTCCATTTTTTTATATTAAAAACCAATACAAATAATAAAAAACTTAAATTTATTGCCAACATTTTAAATAAAAAATTATAAACGGGATAGGCAGGATTACCGAATTTTTTACTTATATCGCTTGGGTTAAAATGAGGGTCAAGAGTTTGCACAAATTCAAAAGCCACTTCTCTATCAAGATAAAAATCAGGTAGCTGCAGATGAACTTTATAAAATAAAAACAGTAAAAATAATAAACT
>CASEEG010000049.1 GCA_949286885.1 uncultured bacterium | reverse complement strand
TTTGAAATTGCACGTGTTTCAATTTGTCTTATACGTTCTCTTGAAACACCGTAACGACTGCCTATTTCATCAAGTGTTTTCTTTTGACCGTCATCATCTAAGCCATAGCGCATAATAAGCACGTCTTTTTCTTTTTGGTTTAGCTGATTTAACATTTTATGAACATCAGTCAGCAAATTTTCCTGTGTAACCTTGGTGTCAGGTGTTAGATGTGAATCATCAATGATAAAATCGGCAATTTTTGATGAATCATCTTTTTGATTTGCAGGTGTTTCAATACTTATAGTGCTTTGTGCGCTTTTCATAAGTGATGACAATTTAGAAGGACTCATGCCAATAGCATGTGCCACTTCCTCTTTTGTTGGTGCGCGGTTTAATTTTGTTGAAAGCTCAATTGTTGCACGTTTAATTTTACCCAAAGTTTCAATCATATGAACGGGTAACCTTATCATGCGTGATTTGTCTGCAATACCTCTTGTAATTGACTGTTGAATCCACCAGGTTGCATAAGTCGAGAATTTATAACCTTTTGTATAGTCAAATTTTTCAGCAGCTTTCATAAGACCCAAATTGCCTTCTTGAATTAAATCAAGAAAAGAAAGTCCACGACCTATGTATTTTTTAGCAATTGATACAACAAGTCTTAAGTTAGAATTTATTAAAATTTCTTTTGCCTTTTGAGAATTATTTTCTTTAATTTCTTTTGCAATTTTCATTTCTTCTTCGTAAGACAAAAGACGAATTTTGCCGATTTGTTGCAGGTAAACCTTAACAGAATCATCAGAAGTTGCGCTTTTATAATCTTCTTTTACTTCTTTTTCTTCTTGATTATCTTCAGACTCGTCCTCAAGTCCTTGTATTTCACCAATCTCGAAAATACTTTCGTTAGTTTCTTCTAACTCGTGTTTTGAACTTTTAGTTTTCATTTTTTTCTCCAACAAGCCGTTTAATAATTATACAATTTTTTTTAGGTGATACAAGCTACATTTGGTGTATTTGTCTTATGCTTTCATATACTATAACGGCACATGCAGCAGAAACATTTAGTGATTCAAAGCTTGACGGGATTTTTATTTTAAAATCTGCTTTGTTGAGTAAAGTTTTTGAAACCCCTTCCCCTTCTGCGCCAAGTATAATTGCAAAATTCATATCCTTGTAACTTATTTCAAAATAATTATCGTTGCTTTGTCCGTCTGCTGCAATTATCCACCAGTCGTTTTTTTTAAGCGTGTCGACAATAGAAGGAAGGCTATTTGCTTTTATTATGGGAATATGATTAACTGCTCCGCATGAAGTTTTTTCAACAGTAGCATTAATAGGACAAGAACGGTGTTTTGGAATAATAACAGCATCATAGGAAGCTGCCACAAGCGTTCTTATTATTGCTCCAAAGTTGTGCGGGTCTGCTACACCGTCTAAAATTACTATTTTTCTATATTTGTCCGATTTTTTATTTAAAAATGTTTCAAAGTCCTGATACTCCACAGGTGATACAGAAGCAATCACCCCTTGGAAATTTATATTTGTTAACTTTTTTTTATCAATTTCAAAATATTTATTAAATTTATTAAGATTTGTAAATTGAATAAATATGGAATTTTTTTGGGCCAATTCTTTAATTTTTTTTAATTTATTGTCAAAATTTATACCGTCGGAAAAGAATATTTTATTAATTCTTTTGGGGTTTTGGCTAATTGTTTCAAGTACTGTATTTTTTCCCCATATATAATTTCTTATACTTTCGGATGAACTTTCCATTTTTTTTACTCCATTTAATGTATATTTTTTTTAAGAATGTTTTTAATTTGCACTGATTATTGTATTATAAAATAGATATTATATGTATTATTTACGAGTATTACTCAAATGGCAAATTTTGTTAATTCAACAAAACAGATAGTAGGAGTTTCAGTTACGCCAAATGTCGGTGTAGAAGTGGCATTGCTGGATAAAAAAAGTCCTACTGTTATTAAATATGGAAAGCGTCATATCGAATATAACCTTGCTACAAGGGAGATTCAAGATTATGACGCATTTAAGGCTGCCGTAATTGATTTATTTAAAGAGTTGGACATAAGTACAAAATCCAGCGTATACCTTACTTTACCTAATGTGCATTTGGACTTTGAGACATTACCTCTTATTATTGGTGATGAAGCTATAAGCAATGCAATTTTATCAAAGGCTGAAGATTCATATATTTTTAAAAGAATTGAACCTGTTAGTGCGTGGACTGACTTGGTAGTTAATTCTCAAACAGACAAGAGAATTATAGCATACACATCTTTCCAAGAAACTGCCGTTACGCAGCTGAGAGATATTTTTCATGAATTGGGTTCTGACTTAATAGGCATTGAAAGTTCATATACTGCAATAATTCGCGGTTTATACTTTACAAATGTTCCCGGCATAGAAAAAGATGATAATTTAAACTGGAATTTATTGGTGGTAAACCCTAATAGTTATGCTTTATTTTCTATGCAGGGAACAAGGTTAATTGATTATACAGAAGTACCCCTTGCAATAAAATCTTTCTCTTATGAAGAAGCATATCAGGCAATTTCTACCTCGGTATCTCAGATTTTGCCGAACTTCCCGGCTAAAAAACTGATTATAGTCAGCCAATCTGATGATATTTGTGCCGAAGTTCTTAAAACTCAAATAACATTTGATGATGAAGTTATAATTCATGATAGTAATAAATATTCAAAAATACCGCCTGTAAATTTATCATCTTCTGTTAATGAAAATGAAGCTGCTTCAATGACCTATGCACTAATTGGTGCACTTGCTACAGACCATCTTGAAGAGAAAATTTTAGATTTAAATCTTTTAAGCAAACTCCCTTCATACGGGGATGCTTATTTTACTTTTGAATACAAAGATAATACGATTGTAGTTACCCAAGAACTTGCAAGACAAGCAATGTTAGTAATTTCCGGTATTTTTCTTGTTATTGTTGCTCTGGTATATGGTGCAATTTATCTTGCCGGTATGGGTATAAAAGAACAAACTAAAAAGATCCAAACAAAAATCAATAATACACAGAATGAAATTCAAGCTATTACAGGTCATGACGGTGTAATTGATATAGAAACCCTTATAACAAGAATTATAGATACTAATAAAATGGCAATTAATTTCTATGATTCCATAGCAACAGACATTCCTCAATCAGTTTGGTTGCAGTACTATTACAATAAAAACGGAGACAAGGTAGCACTAGAAGGTATTAGTGCAAATATTGCAGATATATACAATTATTATAAAAGCTTAAAAGTGATTTCACCACAGTCAAGCATAAAATTAAACAGGCTACAAATTTTAACAGAGGTAAGCGGAGAAGAATATGATCTTGCTGCACCTGATTTAGGTTCAAAGTTTTATGATTTTGAAATCTCAAATGTTAAATCTCCAAAAAGCGAAGAAGCAGTTGTTGATGAAAAGAGCGAACCTAATAAAGATGTAAAAAAAAATAATCCGCTGAAGAACACCGCTCCTGCAGCAAGGTTAGAACCAATAGATATAAATAATTAATCGGAAAAGCAGAAAATGGACAAATCAAAAATATTATTAAAAATTTTAAAAGAAAACATGGTTTATGTTTTACCTTTTTTGCTTGTTTTGTTGTTGTTTGTGAACTTTGTAGTTCCTGAGTTTTTTAAAAACATTGAAGCTTTTAAAAGAATGAATGAGACTGATTCGCAATATGAGCAAGTCAAAACTCAGTATGATATGTTAAAAGCCCAACAAGAAATGCAAAATCGTCAAAAAAAAGTTATCAAAGACGGTAAAATAGTTTTTGATGCACCTGACATGAGATTTAGTCCAGATGCATCTTTTGCCCCGTTATTTGAACTTGTTTTGACTATTGCACAACAAAGCGGAATAAGAATACGTGCGATTGATTATAACTATGCACCTCAAGAGGATACAATTTTTGCTGCTAAAATAGACGGATATAATGTTTGCGAACTGGATATGGTTGCAGTAGGCTCTTATACTGAATTGCAAACATTTTTCAAATCCATAATGAAAGAGCAGTATGTTACAAATCTTGCTGAGGTAGAACTTACTCCTTGGGAAAAAGACAAAAAGGTTCTTATAGCTAAAATAAAGCTAAGACTTTATACAAGAACAATAGCAAATTAAAAAAGGTTTTATCTTATTTTACCGTTTTGAACTTTTCTAAAGCCTTTAATGTAAACAAAGTCAGGGCATGATTTGTCCAGAATGTTTTTGTAGTCTTCATTTTCGTTTAATAAAAATACATTAAAATCAGCGTCTTTATCTACTTCAAGGCTTCCGATAATTTTATCAAGCCTCAAAATTTTTGCAGGGATTATTGTTAAATACTTTATTGCTTCAAGCGCGTCCAATCTTCCGTTATTAACACTCCTTAATTCGTTTAAAAGACTCATATCTGAATTAAAAGCAAGGGAATTTGTTCCAAAACCAAACCTTTGAGGAAAGTATTTAAGAACTTTATCAAAATCAAGCACCTTGTTGTGCAAATTTTTACTGACTCTTGGGCAATATGCAAGCGCAACTTTATTTTCTTTTAAAATTTCAAGGTCATCATCATTTAGGTAATTTCCATAACTTGCAATTAATCTTTTATTTAAAACATCCATTTGTGCTAAATATTGAGTTGAAGTGACGCCTTTAAAAATCGGTTCGAATTTTTTATTTCCGCAAAACTCGTTTAACAAGTCAATATCAGAAAATCCGTATTTTAACCAATCTTTTTCTTCCTGACTTTCAGAAATTCTTATTGTCATTAAAATGTTATTTTTTGAGCAATATTTTGTTAAAATTTTAAATAATCTTTTATGAACCGAACATACACTATGCGGTGCAACACCTACAAAAGTATTTTCAGATTTTTGTTTTAAAAGTTTATCAATTTTCTTTTGAATATTTCTAAATTCTTCTTTACTTGTTTCTGATGAATCCGAAAACAACTCAAAGAACAGGTAAGTTTTAATAGGCAAATCGTTTAAGACCTTAAAATATTTACTTTCTTTAGACAGTTGTGCAACACAAGTAGTGCCCGATAAAAGAGATAACTCGAGCCCTTTTTTAAAAGAGTCAAGTTTATTTTCTGCACTTAGGCAAAAATAATCGCTTAAAAGATCTGCTAATTTATAAACAAAAGAACTTTTTTTAATACCTGCAACAAAATAATGTTTTTTCAAAACAGTATATGCTTTTTTTAAGGCATATTTTACACAACGTTGTTTTTTGCTTACATCAGTATATTGCAAATGATTGTGTAAATTTACAAAACCCGGTGTAATTACACATCTGCCATAGTCTTTAAGGTTTTTACATTCGCCTTCTTGTAAATCTTTAGTTTTTACAATTTTTTCAACCTTGCCCTCATCTACAACGAGAGTACAGTCTTCGTATAAATTACCGTCTGCTGCTATAATCCATTTTGCGCTGTAACCTTTAGACATTTTTGCCCCTGCATAGTGTGAATATAATAATATTATTAAATTTTTTATTCTTTTGCAAGTGCAACAAAATCTATTGTATTGTTTTTTACATTATAAAAAATACCTTGATTACTATCGTTTATACCGTAGAAAATGCAGTTTTTTCTGTTTTCAAAAAACATTTTTTCATTAATTTTTTTATCAAGAACAAAAGCACACTGCGTGTTTAAAAATGTTTCACTAAACTTAAACATTTTTTCTTTTTTTGATGTAAAACATAGTCCAAAACGTAATTTATGTAAACCTATACATTGTAAATCAGGAGTTAAAATTGGAGGCCCTGCAGGAATTGAGCGCGACGGACATTTCGGATTGGAAATTATTCCACTTGAGCGCAAAAGTGCGATTCTTAATTCATTTTTATAAATTTCATACTCGTTTATCCCTTCTCCCAGTATACCTATTCCTTGTGCATATACAAAATTTAACATAGGAAAAGAATTTGTTTTAAGTTCTTTTGGGTGTATAGCGGGCTGATTTTCAAAAAGAGAGTAATTAGGGTCGCATTTTCTTTTTATTATTCCCAAACTATCTTGTGCATAAGTTTCACATACAGGATTTTTAAGTTTAAAAACAGCTTGTAGTTTGTGATTTTTCTTTTTGTTATTGATTTTTACATCAAATTCAAAAAATTTATTTTTGTTGTCTAAAATTACATCGACAATTAAATCTTTATAAAAAATTCTTAAAACAGACCTTATTTGTCCGTTTTCGACGACTTTTGTTTTGTACGGTTTTAAAATTTCAGGATTAGATCCGGGTGCGTAATTGTAACTGTCACCCTTATCTTTTGTATCGGTAATTATTAAAAAATCCTCATAAAAAGTATTTTGTACTTTATTTAAAATATCAATTTTACCATCTTTTACACTTAATTTTAAATAAGGGTTTTCTATATAGTTTTCACCTGTAAAGCTTAATTTTACAGGTTTTTTTGTTTCATGGGTTTTAAAGCTTATTGGTTTTTGTTCGTCAATTTCAACAATTTGTTCGTATAAAGTTAAAATATCCTCTGTAACAGGTACTTGATTTATGTCATAAAGTATTGCATCTGAAAAACCCTTTGTTTTTCTGATAATTTGAGAATTTTTAAGTTTGTGTTCGCTTATAACCCTTACAATACCCGTACTTTTGTAATTGGAAAGATTAAAAACACCTATATATTTTGGTTTTTTAGAATTTTTATGAAAATCCCTGACAATTCTTTTTTCAAGACCTTCTAAAATTTCATGCGCTTTTTCAAAACGCATATCAACATTTTTATGTACTTTATCGGTTGAACAGCCGTAAATAGAATCATGTGCATGGTTTTTTAAAATTAACTCATAAGCATAATCTATGTTTTGACCGTAATTTAACCCTAAGAAATAATTTAGAGGTTCAATTATGCGAGAAATTTTGTGCATAAGTGTTGTATTGTGCACTTTTTGATAAATTCGAGATGAAAAAACCCCTCCTAAAATATTATTTTGACTATTGTCCAAAAATTCACCTTCATAAGTTTTTACTTTTGAAAAATCTACAGAAGAAAAATACCCAAAAGGACTAGACAGCTCTATTTCATAATTTTTTAAATGTTTATTAACTTGTTTAATTTTTTCTGTTGCATTTTTAATAATTGCAAGATGGTCACCACCAAGAGGCAACAATAGCACGTTTTGAGAATATTTTGCAATTTTATCCAAAAAACTTTCTAACTGTTGAGCAAGATTTTGTGCAGAAATATTTTGGTGCAAAAGATCAATAAAATAGCCCTCTACAAGTCTTGTTGTGTTTATGTTTCGGACTTTTATGTCGCTTTTTATTGCACCTGTTCCTCTCCAAATAATTGCATTTTTTATATTAAATTTATCTAGAACCTCAAAAACTCCTCTACTGTGTCCGAAAATATCCGGTAAATAACCTATAAAATCATTACAGCCAAGGTTTTTAGAGTAAGTAATTCCTTTTTCAAGATTTTTTATAAGACATCTTAAATTTACCAAAAATGCGTCTGCGCTTACAAAAAACGGTCCTATAAAAAGTTTTTTTTCTTCTATTAATTTTTTTATAAGTTCTATTTTTTCAGGTCTGAATTTCAAATAATCTATGAGCGCACTTGTTTGTCCGTCAAAGTAAAAACAAGGTGCATTACCTTTTTTCAGTTCTTCTAAAACTTCGTCAAAAACTTCTAAAAGCCTTAAATTAAATTCTTCTTTTTCTCTGTACCACTCTCTGTCCCAATGGGTTTGCAAGTAGGCTATTACACGCTTTTTCATATGATTATTATACTTGTTGTTCAACAAAACTTTTTCCATTCTTTAGATGAACTTTTAATATAAAAATTGTTGTAATATGTTCTTTGCAAACCCCATTAGTAAGGTATATATGGATACAGAAAAAATTAATTCCCTAAAGTGTGAAATTATTAAATGCAAGAGAAAGCTTGCAGAACTTGAGCCTCAAATTGAATCTAATGTTAATATTCAAAAGATTTATAATAAGATTTTGATTAAAAAAGCTGTTCTTGTACAAAAATACAAAAAAATTCAACAAAAACCAAGCATAAAAGATAAAATCAAGAAACTTTTAAAAATTTATCCCAGAAAAAAACTTATTTGCGATTATTTTAAAACAAGTGAAATTTAAACTTCAACTCCACGCATCATATCTTTTAATGTTCTTATAGTTGTTTCCATACTAACGGTATCTGAAACCTTTTGTTGTAAAAATGCGTTTATTTGAGGCATAAGTTCAATTGCAATGTCTAATTTGGGATTTGAGCCTGCTTGATACATGCCCACATCAATCAAATCTTTATTTTCTCTATACATTGCAAGCAAACGACGCATTTTTTGTGCTGCTTCCTGATGTTCTTTATCTGTAATTTCGGTAAACAACCTTGAAATAGAGCCCAAGGGGTCAATTGCCGGATAATGGTTCATCTCTGCCACTTTACGAGATAAGAAAATATGCCCGTCAACAATACCTCTTACAGTATCTACAATGGGATCTGTTATATCATCTCCCTCCATAAGTACGGTATAAAGTGCAGTTATTGAGCCTTTTTCAGAATTTCCCGTTCGCTCTAACGCTCTTTGTAACCATGAAAATATTGAGGGCGGATAGCCTTTCATGGTAGGCGGTTCACCAATTGAAAGTCCAACTTCACGTCCTGCCATAGCACAACGAGTAACTGTATCTGTCATAAGAAAAACTTTTTTGCCTTGATCTCTAAAATACTCGCAAACCGTTGTTGCAGCAAGGAGTGCTTTTTGCCTGATAAGGGGAGGCTGATCACCTGTTGAACAAACAATGACCGAGCGTTTCATACCTTCAGGACCCAAAGAATTTTCAATAAATTCTTTTACTTCACGACCACGTTCTCCAATTAAAGCCATAACATTTATATCAGCCTCGGAGTTTCTTGCAATCATACCAAGCATGGTTGATTTACCAACACCGGAACCTGCAAAAAGCCCCATACGTTGCCCTTGACCCATTGTTAAAAGAGAATCAATAACCCTTATACCTGTAGATATTGAATTTTTTATAATCGGGCGATGAAATGCATCTGGAATTGTGCCGTTTATATTCATATATTGAGCATTAGTAAGGTCTAATGGTCGACCGTCCAACGGTTCACCAAGAGGATTTACAAGTCTGCCAAGCAAAAAATCTCCGACAGGAAACATAATTGGCCCGCCTGTTGTTTCAACCAAACTACCTTGCCCGATACCTTCGCCGTCATATAGCAAAAGCAACTGAGCAGTATCGCCTTTAAAAGCAACAACTTCAGCCGCTTTTTTTTCTCCAGTATAGGTTTGTATATAGCACAAATCCCCAATTTTAAGCCCGGGTAATTTAACTTCTACCGTTAAACCAAGCAACTTTGAAACAGCACCCTTAAAACCGTATAGCTGAGTGTTTTCAAGGGTATTTATAGCCTTTGTTTTAAGATTATGAATTTTTAATTCTAATTCTTCATCCATTAGAATAATTATAACATATATTTTGATTGTTGACTCGCTTGCTTTCAAGCCGCTCAACGCGGCTCTCAAACTCACTTAGGCTTGTGCATGCTCCTGTGGGTATCTCGGCTCTGTTCGCCTCAGTCGGCTCACAGCCTCGATTATCCTACGTACCCCAAGAGTATTACCCATCCGTAAGCTCATATCTTCGCTAACGGATTGTGGGCATCGCTTATCAACAGTTGCGTTTTCGACCCGCTCAACGCGGCTCTCAAACTCACTTAGGCTTATGCAAAAAAATTGGGGCAAAAGCCCCAAACTGTCTGGAATTAAGAATAGCTGGAAGTATGAAAAAGATTAATTATATATAACAATACATGTGGGAACTTAACAATAACCCATGCGGGTAGAATTTAGCATGCCGCTTAAAAATAATAAGTGTAAAATAGACAATTTTGCATATTAATAATTTATAAAGTACTTAAAAATTGTACTAAAACCCTTGCTATACTTGAAAATAAAAAAATTTTAAATAGGGGTTGACAAATGAATTTTTTGGGTACATAATGTGAGTATAAAGATAAAGTGTTAGACAAACACTAAAAACAAAAAAACAAAAGAGGTTAAAGGAAAGAAAATGTTAGCTATAAATGCAATAAGAAATGTAAATAATACACTAAATAAAAACATAAGCTTTGGCTACAGAAGCAACGAGTTGGTTAAAGCTCCTGCTTACGGTAACGACATAGTTGAAGGCGGTTTGGGAGGTTTATTTACAGGTTTTGTAGGTACTCTTAAAAACTCTCCGTTATTCAATTTTAACTCTACTGTTAAGCAAAGAAGTCAAAGTATAAGCGAAGGCTTGGAAAAAACAAGATTAAATCTCATCGTATAGTTGAGAAAAAAGCATTATCAACACCTAACAACACAATCCCGAAGCACAACAACACATTACCCTGCGATTAAGCGGGGTTTTTATTTACTTGACAATAAATATTTATTTGAGAATATATTAACTAGTTGAAATAATTTTATTTTTTCTATAAAATTAAACTGTTGGTTAAAAAAAGGAGTCGCAGTTGCAAAACAACAATTTACCTAAAAATATGGGAAAGAAAATTGCTGATGCACTGAAACAGCAAGAAGTAAGTAACGAAAATAATTTTGATACTCTTGAGGTTGAGACTGATAGTGTAAAAGATACAATTGATTATCAGGAAACAAATGAATCTTTTGGTGGTTCTTTTGATTTGGATTCTGAAGATACTTCCTACAGTACTGATAATGAATATACTCCGGTATTTTCGGTTAATAAGGACGAAATTGACGACAACGCTTCTGATTTGAAACTTTCGATTGATTCAGATGAAGATGAAACGGTTGAAGAGTTTGAAATGCCAAATAATATAAATGTGTTAAAAAGATTGATTAACCAGCTTCCAACCGGTGTTCCAAGACAAACAGGTGCACAAATTATACGTCAAACTATTGAAGCACTGGGTATTCCTATGAAAAGTGTTTTGCAGGATGCTCAAAGGGTTAGGGACTGTTTAAACAGTTCTATTAAGGACTGTAATTACACCATACAGGAATATAAAACAAATATTCGTAATTTAGAAAAACAAAGTGCGAATTACCAAAAGCAGTTGAACAAGCTAAATGACATCATTGGTTTGTTTGTATATAACGATAGGAAATAGTCTATGCCCCCATCGTCTAGAGGCCTAGGACAACACCCTTTCACGGTGTAGACAGGGATTCGAATTCCCTTGGGGGTACCATTTAAGAGCGACAAGCAGTCGCTTTTTTAATGGGAATTCGAATCTTGCAAAGACTTGCTTTCCCTCACAGGTTCGTGAAGTTCCCTTGGGGGTACCATTTAGCGGCACATTGCCGCTTTTAATTTATATTGGGGGTTTTATGAAAAAGATTTTAGCTATATTGTTTCTTTTATGTTGTACAACATTTACAAATGCACAGAATCTGAATGTTTCAGATGATGCTGCAAATTTCTTGCCTGAGCAAATTCAATCAATTGAAGGCTATAAAAATAATTGTACTCAAAAAGTACAGGCAAATTGGAAAAAATCTAACATTAAACATGATGATGTTATAATTAAAATCACCTTTAAAACCGTTCAAGACGGGACAATACAAGACTTAGAAGTTGAAATTCCTTCTAAATATGAACAAAATAATGCTGCTGCAATAAAAGCAATACAAGATTCTGCACCTTTTGAAGGTTTTCCGACAGATTTGAATGCAAAATATGCAGAGCACACTATGTTTTTCCCATGCAGGAGATTTGCTCAAATTACACCATTTAGCGGCAATTAATCAATAATTTCAATTCCTTGTTTTTGTATATCTGCACTTGGAGCCAGTTTTTTATATTGGTAAAGTGGTACTTTTGGGTTGGGATTTTTCTTTTGTGAAATTTTTTGGTCAAAACTCTTTTTTTCTTGAACATAAAGTTGTTTTACAAATGTTTCACTGTTTTGAATTTCGGATGGCATTTCTTCATATGACACATTTAGCACAAGTCTTTCTTTTGCATAAGCACTATAAGCGCCTAAATAGATGCATAAATAGCCAATAAAAGCCATCATACAGATTTTTCTCATAATAAATCTTTCTTCCTTCATTACCTTCTAATATAATAAATCCCCGTAACTAATTTTAATCACGAGGATTTTTTAAATTTGTTACTTAAGTTAATATTAATAACCCAAAACTTTTAACTTGGCATCATAAATTTTATTAATATTAGCCTTTCTTGTATTTAAAGATTGTAATTGTCTTTCATAAGCTCTTAATTTAATTGTTTTTTGAGTTTGCAACATTGTTTTATCGTTATTTACTGTTTTAATATTTTTTTCAACTTCTTTAATTTCATTTTCAATTGGTTTTAAATCTTCTTTTCTTTGTTTTTCAATTTCAGCTTTTTTTGCACTGTTTTGTGCTTGTTTTTGTTTTTGTGCTGCTTTTTTTTGTGCTGCGGCATCTTGTTTCACAGCTTCTTTAACAGCATTTAAGTCGCTTTTTACTGCACTTTTAAAAGCATCACCAAAGCTACTTGCCGCAAATACCGAACTTACGCTTAAACATAGGGCAAGTGCCAAGCCTAAATATTTTTTCATAAGAACACTCCTTCTAACTCCTATTACATGATACCATTACTTTATCCCTTTGTAAACTTAAAACCTCTCAAACCTAAAGTCTGAGAGGTTTTTGATTGTTCTTTATCCCCCACATATGTCCTATAGGGTTTTACCCTATTAAACAATCTTTTTATATTAAAATAAAAACTTTTTTTGATTTGAAATTTCAAAAAATGAAATTTTATTTACATTTTTTAATAAATATCTCAGGTTGCATTTATGCCCCTAAAGTGTTAAAATTCTTGTGCTATATCTTTTTTAAGGTTTATTTAATGGTAATAAAACGACCCCAAAACGCAACAGAAAGATTAATCCTTGCACTTGATGTCGACACATTAGAGGAAGCAAAAGAGCTTGTAATTGAATTAAAAGACTATGTCGGATATTTTAAAGTTGGGCTGCAGCTCTATACTGCCTGTGGCCATGATTCTGTTAGAATGATTCATGATATGGGCGCAAAAGTCTTTTTTGACGCTAAATTTCATGATATTCCAAATACAGTTGCACGTGCCAGTGCAAATTTAGTTAAAAATGATGTCGATTTTTTTGATTTGCACATAAAAGGCGGATCAAAAATGCTCTCTACTACTTGCCGCCTGTGTCGAGAAGTTGCAAAAAAATATGATAAACCAACCCCTACAATTTTAGGTGTTACATTGTTATCAAGTTTTGGTCAAAAAACACTAAATCAAGAATTAAATGTTAATATGAACATTGACGAGTATGTTTCCAGACTTGCAAAAGTGGCACTTGAAGCTAAGCTTGACGGTGTTGTAGCTTCAGCTTCTGAAGTTGGTGCAATAAGGCGAGTTTGTGGGGATGAGTTTATAATTGTTTGTCCTGCGATTCGTCCAACGTGGTCTGTTGTTGATGATCAGGTAAGAGTTGTTACACCAACAGATGCTATTGAAGCAGGTGTAGATTATATGGTTGTCGGACGTCCTGTGATTTCGGCTAAAGATAGAATTGAAGCAATAACACTTATAATTGATGAAATTGAAGAAGCAAAAGACGTAATAAAAGAAAGAATTTAACATAATGAAAACAAATTTCGGCATTTTAAAAGAGTTAAAAGAAGGCGAAACACGGGTTGCGCTTACTCCTGATACTGTCGGCATGCTAACATCTGAAGGGTTTTCTGTTTCTGTTGAAACAGGTGCAGGTTCTTTAAGTGGCTTTGATGATGAACAGTATGAAAAAGCAGGAGCAAAAATTGCACAAAGTGCAGCTGAAGTTTGGGAAAAATCAAATGTAATTGTAAAAGTTAAAGAGCCTCAAAAGTGTGAATATCAATATTTTAGAGAAGATTTAGTTATATTTTCATATCTTCATTTAGCGGTTGAAGAAGAACTTACACGTGAACTTTTAAAGAAAAAAGTTTGTGCTATTGCAGCGGAAGCAATTGAAACTCAGTGGGGCGAGCTGTCTTTATTAAGACCAATGAGTGAAGTTGCTGGCAGAATGAGTATTCAGTTGGGTGCAAGATTTTTAGAAAAGCAAAATGGCGGAATTGGCTTGCTTTTAGGCGGAGTTCCGGGGGTTGCACCTGCAAAAGTTGTAATTCTGGGCGGCGGTGTGGCAGGTTCAAATGCTGCCCAGGCTGCTCTTGGTATGGGTGCTGATGTTTCGGTTTTAGATATTAATTCAAGAAGATTATCAAATTTGGATATGTTTTTTGGCGGACAAATAAAAACATCTTATTCAAATCCTTCAACAATTGCAAACTATGTAAAAGAGGCTGATTTGTTAATTACTGCCGTATTAAATCCTTCAGCAAGAGCACCCAAGCTTATAAGTGCTGATATGGTTAAAAGCATGAAAAAAGGAGCAGTGATTATTGATATTGCGATTGATCAAGGCGGAAATGTTGAAACAATAGACAGAGTAACAACTTTAGACAACCCTGTTTTTGAAAAATACGGCGTAATTCATTGTGCTGTCCCAAATATTCCCTCATACGTTCCACAAACAGCTTCTTATGCTTATTCTTACGCAATTTTGCCTTATTTAAAAGTATTAGCGGAAAAAGGTACGTTTGTTGCATTTAAAGAAGATGAAGCGTTAAGTCGTGGTGTTTCAACATTTAGGGGTGCTGTTACAAATGAGGCTCTTGCTCAATCATTAGGTTGTGAGCATACGGAAATTTCAGTCCTTGTAGGGTTTAAAGTCAAATGATAAAAGATTCAAACAGAATTGTTTTTAAATTTGGAACAAATATTTTAAGAAACGATAATGGTGAAATTTCGCTTACTCGTTTGTATTCTTTTATTGAAGACATTGCAACATTGAGGAAAAAAGGCAAAGAAGTTCTTGTTGTAACATCCGGTGCGGTCGGCCTGGGCGCAAAAAAATTAAACGTAGATACAAGTCAAAGCACAGTTTTAAAGCAGGCGGCAGCCTCTGTCGGACAGCAAATTTTAATGTCAATCTGGCAAGACGGTTTTGAAAAATACGGGATTTGCGTGGCACAAATTCTTTTGACGGAAGAAGATTTTTCAAACAGAAAAAAATATTTAAGCTTGAGAAATACGCTTTCTAAACTTTTAGAGTTGGGAATAATACCAATAATTAATCAAAACGACGCTGTTTCACCTTCGGAATTAGAGCATGTTTGTTTTTCTGATAATGATAAATTATCTGCAATAGTAGCTTCTAAACTCGATGCAGATTTGTTAGTAATGGTTTCAGATATTGACGGATTATTTGATAAAAATCCAAAAGAATATTCTGACGCTAAAAAAATAGATGTTGTTGAAAAAGTTACTTCAAAAATCGAAAAACTTGCCTCAGGTGCTTCTTTGGGCGGTCGAGGCGGAATGATTACAAAGCTTTCAGCGGCAAAAGTTGTAACCTCATCAGGTTTATATGCAATGATTGTTAACGGCAAAAAGCCTCAAATAATAAAGAAAATTTTTGAAGAAGAAAACGTTGGAACACTATTTTTGCCTACAAAGGTTTTGTCGCACAAAAAACGCTGGATTGCCTATGCTACAAATATAATGGGTGAAATAACTGTAAATTCGGGCGCAAAAACGGCACTTATCGAAAAACAAAAAAGCCTTCTTGCCGTTGGCATAGTTGATGTTAAGGGTGATTTTAAAGCAGGCGAAATAATTAGCATTTATGATGAGAGCGGTTTGGAATTTGCACGTGCTGTTGTAAATTATAATTCTGACGAGTGCAAAAAAATCATGGGTGCTCATAGTGATGAAATAGAGCGGATTTTAGGCTACAAGCTTGATGATGATGTAGTGATAAAAGACAATCTTGTACTTTTATAAAAAGGGAAAAAAATGGACATAAAAGATATTGCAAAAGCAGCAAAAGAGGCGTCGTTAGAGCTTCTTGGTGCGCCTGAAGAACTTAAAAATTTAGCACTTAAAAAAGTAAAAGAAAACATCGAAAAAAACAAGGATGAAATTTTTGCTGCAAATAAAAAAGATTTAGATGAGGCTAAAAGCCTTGTAGATAGTGGCGAAATAACATCTTCTACCTATGCACGTTTAAAGTTGGATGAAAACAAAATGCGTGATATGTTAAAAGGTATTGAAGATGTAATTTCTTTAAAAGACCCTGTAAATAAGGTTTTTTGGACAAAGGAGCTTGATGAAGGCTTGATTTTAAAAAAGATTTCTTGCCCCATTGGTGTTATTGGTGTTATTTTTGAAGCACGTCCTGATGTAATTTCTCAAATTGCCTCTCTTGCAATAAAATCAGGTAATGCTGTAATTTTAAAGGGCGGAAAAGAATCTAACAATACCAATGCTGCAATCGAGAAGATAATTAACGAAGCGTTGAATACTGTTGAAAATTTCCCAAAAAACGCTATAAATCTTGTTTTTTCACGTGATGATATTAAGGCGCTTTTAGAGCTTGATGAGTATGTGGATTTAATTATCCCACGTGGTTCAAATAAACTTGTAAAATATATTCAAGAAAATACAAAAATTCCTGTTTTAGGGCATGCCTCGGGTATTTGCCATATTTTTGTAGATAAAAGTGCAAAGGTTGATTTAGCAAAAAAAGTTTGTGTCGACGCTAAAATTCAATACCCGAGCGCTTGCAATGCGGTTGAAACAATTTTAGTGCATAAAGATTTTTCCGCAATTGAAGAACTTAAAAAAGCTCTGTGCAATGCAGGAGTAAAGATTGTTGAAAATCCACAAGATTTTTCTATTGAATACGGGGACAAAATTGTGTCCTTTAAGCTTGTTAACAGTGTTGATGAGGCTATTAAACACATAAACAAATACGGCTCAGGGCATACTGATTCTATATTGAGTGAAAATAAAAATAATGTTGAAAAATTTATGAATTACGTTGATAGCGCAGGGGTGTATCACAACGTATCAACCCGCTTTTCCGACGGTTTCAGATACGGTTTTGGTGCTGAAGTGGGAATTTCAACAAACAAAACTCACGCACGTGGACCTGTTGGCTTAGATGGGCTTACAATATACAAATATAAGCTTTTTGGCGCATATCAAACAGTTGAACCTTATGCAAAAGGCGAAAAAACTTTTACACATAGATTTATTTAATTTTTTGTTATAATAAAATAATCCAAGAAATATAAAGGCACCTTTATTAGATGCATGAGATTATAGAGAAAATTAATAAACTTAAAAAGGAGCGCAAGGCAATTATTCTTGCACACTGCTACCAAAATGTCGAAATTGACCTTGTGGCAGATTATGTTGGCGATTCTTTGGGTTTATCTAAAATTGCCGCAAAAACTGATGCTGAAATCATTGTTTTTGCAGGGGTTTATTTTATGGCGGAAACGGCAAAAATTTTATCCCCCAACAAGAAAGTTCTCTTGCCTAATATGAACTCTGGCTGTCAAATGGCGCAAATGATTGATTTAGCACGCATGCAAGAGTTTAAAGCGCAACATCCTAATATCCCTGTAGTTTGTTATGTTAATTCAACAGCAGAGGTAAAAGCACAGGCTGATATTTGCTGTACAAGTTCAAATGCTGTTGATATTGTGCGTTCTTTAGGTGTTAAAAAGGTTCTTTTTGCGCCTGATTGTTATCTTGGCTCCTGGGTTGCAAAAAAATTGCCTGATGTTGAGATTATTTCCTACAACGGTTTTTGCCCGACGCATTTAAGGCTTGTTCCTGATGAAGTTAAAAAAATGCGCATTTTATACCCTGATGCTGCAGTTTTAATGCATCCTGAGTGTCATCAAGAAGTGGTTAAACTTGCAGATTTTGTGGGTTCTACAACTCAAATCATGCAGTATTGTGAAAGAAGCAAGAAAAAAACTTTCCTTATCGGCACTGAAAAAGGTGTTGTAGATAGACTTTCAAGGGATTTTCCTGAAAAAGAATTTATTCTTATTTCAGACAGGCTTGTTTGCCATAATATGAAATATAATACCCTTGAAGACATTTTATATGTTCTTGAAACAGGTGAAAACGAAGTTTTTGTTGAAGAAAACTTAAGAAAACTTGCTTACGGTGCAATTGAGCGCATGGTTGCAACAAAAGTTAATTAATATATTTAGACCAGTTTTCATCCAGATTTTGAAAAAAATGGTGCGCATCAAGTACATCATCATAATTAATCGGTTCTTTATCAGGGCAAGCATTTTCAAAACCAAAATCAAGCGATTTTTCAAGTTCCTTTATACCTAAACCCAAAAAAGCCATTCCAAAACATTTTTTGCAATGCTCACACTTTACTTGAAAAACTAAAAGCCCATTTTCAGAGCGCATAACTTTTATTGCTTTTTCATTAAATTCATTTTTGCAATGGGAACAATGCATATTTATTAATAGTCTTTTAATACAGTTAATTTCACTCATAATATAAATCCTCATTATTAATTTTTATTACAATATTTCTTCAAAACATAAAGTTGCGTTCAAATTGTGACGAATAAAGGAATATATAAAACAGGTTGTTTAGAAAGCGAGGCAAGCAATGTTTGAAGCTTTAGGTCTAGTATTTTTTGCAGCGATTGTATATTTATTTTTGGTCGTTATTCCTGCTGCTGTTGAATACTTTGGTTCAGAAGAGTTTGCAAGCTCTTATTTTAAACATCTATCTCAATCTCATCTTAATTCCTTTGGTCGTTGATTAAAAAGACAAAATTATCCCCTATTTGTTCCAATTTACTTGAAAAAATAGCCTAAAAGGGTAATAATATAAAGGATATGAATGCTAAAAATTTATTCATATTTTTTATATTATTTTTTTGCGCTGCACTTTGTCCGACAATGGCTGAACAACAAGAGGAATTGCAGCGGTTTGTTTTTGCAGTTGATGATGCGGATGAAGTTATTGAAGGCAGTGTAGAAATGACGGAAGAAAAACCATTTTTAGATGGTTTTATCGAAGTGAAAGAGGAAAATCTTGACGAAGAGATTCTTTTAGAGTCAGATTTTAATCCGACTTATCGGGTTAATCAAATAAAAAAAGTTTCTACATATCATAAGACATTGGAAACTCCTCAAACAGAAGATGTATTTTTAGGCAATGATAAATTTGGTATCAGTTCAAAATCCACTCAGTATAATGATACAGGCACTTTAAACAAAAAATTAAGACAGGAGCTTGGTGCAACGGTGCGAGGTAAATACTTGAGCTTAACGGGTGGTTTTGAAACTACATACGATACTACCAATATAAGCGCAGCATCAAGAGGTGCTTATATTACACCAAGCATAAAACTTGGCGATAGGGCGTCAATATCCTTTAAGAATAAAATCAGCGGCCAAAGATTAAACAAATATGAACCCATGGTAGGCATTGATTATATACCAAAATATATTAAAAACAGCAGTATCTGGATGGGTGCAGGTGCTACTATTTTAGATAATAATATGCAATCACAGTCGCTTAATTTAAAGACAAATTTTTACGTGTTTTAAGGAGAAAAAATGAAAAAAATCCTTATATTGCTTGTTATAATGCTTTTTTGCGTTTCTGCAAATGCAGCAGTTGATTATAATAATACAAATTTACGTCATAAAATAGCGCAAATGCTAATAATTGGATTTGACGGTACAAAATTAACTAAAGACAGCCAATTATATGATGATTTAATTAATGACAGAATTTCAGGTGTAATTGTTTTTTCTTCTGACTTTTGGGGTGTTTCAAAGTATAGAAATGTTCAAAACCCAAAGCAGCTAAAAAAATTGATTTCAGATATTAACAAAACCTCAAAAACCAAACTTTTTATAAGTATTGATGAAGAAGGCGGCAAAATTAGCCGTTTACCCTCCAGCAGAGGATTTGATGTAAAAACCTTGTCGCACAAGGAATTAGGTGATAAAAACGACGAGATGACAACATATATTGAGGCAAAAAAAATTGCTTATATTTTAAAATCGCTTGGTTTTAATATGAATTTTGCTCCATGTGTTGATTTAGCACTAAACCCTAATTCAGAGGTGATTTATAAGGCACAGCGTTCTTTTTCGGATGATTCTTTAAAGGTTATTAAACATGCAAATACATATATTTTAGCGCATAACCAGTATGGGATTTTAACTGTTTTAAAACATTTCCCCGGTCATGGCTCAACAAGCAGCGATTCGCATAAAGGTTTTAGTGATGCTACTTCAAATTGGTCTTCAAAAGAGCTTGAACCTTATCAGGCACTAATTTCAAATGGTGCAGCGCAAAATATAATGATTTCGCATATTTATAACAAAAATATTGATGATAAGTATCCTGCAAGCATGTCTAATAAAACAGTAAATGAGCTTTTAAAAGGTAAATTGGGCTTTTCGGGACTTATAATAACCGATGATATGCAAATGAAAGCTATTTCCGATAACTACACTTTTGATGAGGCTGTTATATCAGCAATTAACGCAGGTTGCGATTTGTTAATTTTTGGTAATAACTTGTCTTACGATAAAAACATTGCAAAAAAGTTTAACGATGTTGTTTTTAATGCTGTTCAGAATGGCAAAATTGACCCCAAAAGAATAGATGAGGCTTATTTAAAAATAATGAAAGTAAAAGAAAGACTTTAATTTTCTTTTGCAGTGTTTTCACGTGTATCTGAACTTAGCGACCAGATTATTGCCGCAAGCCAGCCTAAAAAAGTCCAACCTAGAAATATTGTAATTAAAGTAATCGGTAAAATTTGTTCATGTTTTCTTGCCGCTGCAATAATTACAGGTAGGAAATACAGCGCCAATGCTACAAAAGCACCCATTGCCAACCCGAAAAACATAAAATAAATCACCAGTGAGAGAAAAATATCAAGACCCATTATATACTCCTATTCGTTTTCTTGTGTATTTAGCGCAGGTTCTTGCCTTTTAATTTTTAATTTAACAATCCTTGCGCCGTCTGTTTCAAGTACTTTAAAAGTAAAATCACCAATTGTTGTTATGTCATTTTCTTTTGCAATATGCCCTAAATATTTAACAACAAGACCGCCGATTGTATCTACATCTTCATCATCAAATTTTAAATTGAAATATTCACTAAACTCATCCAGCCTCATCATGGCATTTGCAACATATTCATTATCATAAATTTGTCTGATGTCTGCTTCTTCTTCGTCAAATTCGTCTTGCACTTCGCCAAAGATTTCCTCCAGCACGTCTTCAAGTGTAATTAAACCTGAAACGCCGCCAAATTCATCTATTACAATTGCCATTTGTGATTTTTTTTCTTTAAATTCAAGCACCATGTTATCCATAGTCATAGTTTCAGGTACTAAAATCGGCTGTCTGATAATGTCTTTCAAATTTATTTCACGTCCTTCAACCATAAGCGGGTAGATGTCTTTAACATGCAAAATACCCAAAACATGGTCTAAATCCTCATTGTATACAGGGTAGCGTGTATATTGATTTTCTATAATTAATTTATTTAAATCATCAATTGAAATATCAATCGGAACACTTACTACATCAGGTCTTGGTACCATAACCTGCTTTGCAAGGGTGTCTGAGAATTTAAACACATTTTGCAAAATTTCTTTTTCGGTATCGTTTAAAACGCCCTCCTTGTGCGACTCGTTAATAATCATGTCGAGTTCTTCAACAGAGTGAACAATATGCGCACTGTGAGCCGGCGGGATTTTAATTAAAGATAAAAGCCAGTTGCCAAGCCCGTTTAGAAGAAATATAAAGGGTGTGAAAATTTTTGTAATTGCATACATCGGGCGCGCAACAAAAAGCGTTGTGCGCTCCGGAAATTGCAGCGCAATTGATTTTGGCATTAATTCACCTACAACAACATGTAAAAATGTTATTAGTGAAAAAGCTATAGTTACTGCAAGTGAATGAGTTGCAAACCCGCGCCACGCTTCGGGTAAAAAGTGAAAAACAGGTTCAACTATTCTTACAATGGTAGCTTCGCCGACCCAACCAAGACCGATGCTTGAAATTGTAATACCTAATTGTACGGCTGCAATTGTTTTATCAAGATGTTCAATTCCGCTCAATGCAATTTTTGCGTCTGAATTACCTTCGTTTGTAAGTTGAGAAATTCTTGTTTTTCTTATACTTACAAATGCAAACTCACTTGCTACAAAAAATCCGTTTGAAAATAACAAAAATGCTACTATTAGCAAATTAAACATCAAACTCTGGTCTATATCCATTTTTTCTCCCTAAAGTGACAGTGTATATTATACCTGAAAATCAGGATTTTTCAAGAGTAAAAAAACGGGGTGCTATATAAATAACCTGGAGTGCACCCCTAATAATATGAATTAAGATACGAAACTTTAATTACTTGTATAATCCGTCCAATATATATACACATATCCGTCTTGACCATCTCCACCTGGTCCTGGATTGTTATAGGGATATGCAGTAGAGTTATGAGACCAACCCCCGCCACCTCCACCTGCACCTGCAGAACCATACTCTGCAGCACTTAAAAGATTACCGGGTGCAACAAATAAAGATGATAATCCACCTGTGGTTGTGGGAGAACATGTGCTTCCGTTATCAAATAATGCACCACATCCGCCTTCATTACCTATACCGGATTTACCTCCGCTTCCTCCTGCACATCCTAATGTACT
>CASEEG010000048.1 GCA_949286885.1 uncultured bacterium | reverse complement strand
GACTTAGAGTTAAAGCTTAAAAATGCGATTTTGGATATGATAAACAAAAAAATCATCTCAGGTGCAAGTGATGTTTCAAAAGGCGGGATTTTAGGGGCGCTGCTTGAGGTATTATTCAAATCGGATATTGGTTTTTGCGGAAGTCTTTTGTCTAAAAATATCCTTGAAGATTGGCAAAAGCTAAAACTCCTTTTTGGTGAGATTGAAGGACGCTACATTGTGTCTTGTGTCGATTTTGAAAAAATTAAAAATTATCTTGTTAAAAATAATATTCCTCATTGTCATCTTGGAAAGTGTGTTGGTGATAAAATAGAGTTTGACGGTTACAGTTTTAACTTGGATGAACTGAGAAAAGATTACAATAATTCAATAAAAAATGCTCTTGAACAATTTTAAAAACGACAAAATAAATGAAGAATGCGGTATTTTTGGCGGGTACTGTAAATGCGGCGACATTGCACCATATTTAAAATGCGCACTTTTAAAGTTGCAGCACAGAGGGCAAGAGGCGGCAGGAGTTTGCTGCGGAGGAGAAAAACAAACTCTACACAAGGATTTTGGGCTTGTAAACGTAGCACTTAGAGATGTAAAAATAAAAGGGAATTTCGGAATAGGACATCTGAGGTATTCAACATTTGGAGATTCTCGAAAAGAAAATATACAGCCGCTAAAGGTTAGTTATATGGGTGAGGATGTTTCGCTTGCGCATAATGGTAATGTGTCTGAGGCAAGGGCGATTAGAGAAAAGTTTGAAAGAATAGGCGAGGTTTTTTTAAGTTCCTCTGATTCTGAGGTTATTTTAAAAAGAATTATATTCTCGCTTAAAAAAAAGCCCTCTCTTTGGACTTATGAAGAAGTTGCAAAATGCCTTGAGGAGAATTTTTCGCTCGGTTCATACTGCATTTTACTCTATTTGCCAAATCGCATTATGGCGTTTCGCGACCCCTTTGGCTATCGACCTTTAGTTTTTGCAAGTTGCGAGGAGGGTGATTTTGTAGCTTCCGAGGACGTTGCTTTTTATGGTTTAAACGTAAAAAGAACCGTTGAAATTTTGCCCTCATACGGTGTTGAGATAAACGAATCCGGCTACGAGATAAAAAAAGCACAAGAAAGCAAAAATGTTTGTCAATGTGTATTTGAGCAAATTTATTTTGCTTGCGCGGCTTCAAATATTTTTTCAAAAAGCGTATATAATACTCGCTATAAACTAGGTGAAATCCTTGCGGGGTGCGAAAGTAAAAAATTTGCAGCTGATGTTGCAATACCTGTTATGGATAGCGGTCTTGCCTGTGCAATAGGGTATTCTTGGGCGCTTAAAATCCCTTTTCATCTGGGGTTGATTAGAAATAATTGGATGGAGCGCTCTTTTATTCAGCCCGAACAAAACAAAAGAACAAAAAATGTTCTTGAAAAGTTTATCCCCATAAGGTCTGTAGTTGAGGGTAAAAAAGTTGTATTGATTGATGATTCTCTTGTAAGGGGTACTACATCCAAGGAGATTATAAAAATTTTAAAAAGTTGCGGCGCAAAAGAGGTTCACATGCGCTCTGTTTCTCCAAAGATTGTCAATACTTGCTTTTGGGGAGTGGACATACCGACAAAAGAAGAACTCATTTCTTATAATAAAACCGATGTAGAAATTGCAAGGCAAATCGGTGCGGATAGTGTAGGGTTTTTGCCGCTTGAGCGTTTAAGCGATGTTTTTTGCGGTAATGTATGGTGCAAAAAGTGCTTTAAGGGGGATGAAAAATGAAATATACTTACCTTGAGGCGGGTGTAGATATTAAAAAGGCTGATGAATTTACAAATATTATTGCCGATGTAGCGGGGAAAAATAATATAGGTTCTTTTGCGGGTTTATACGAGCATAATGTACTTGAGGATTACTGTTTTGCGGCTTGTTGCGACGGCATAGGGACAAAAATTATTCCGCTTGTTGAAAACAGTGATGTAAAAACAATTGCAAACGACCTTTTTGCAATGAATATAAATGATTTAATTTGCTGCGGTGCAAAGCCCTTGTTTTTTCTTGACTACATTGCAACAAACACTCTTGATAAAACTCTGTTGAGCAATTTTATTTTAGAATTAAATAAAATATTAAAAAAATACAATTGCAGCCTTTTGGGCGGGGAAACCTCAGAGCTTGGAGATTTAATTTTAAAAAAATATTTTGACGTGGCAGGTTTTCTTTTGGGTATTGTAAAAAAAGAGGATGTTTTGTCTAAAAATAACACCTCAAGAGGGGATGTTGTTATTGCTCTTAAATCAAACGGTATCCATGCCAACGGTTTTTCGCTTATCAGGCGCTTGTATGATGATAAAAAGCTCAATTGCGAGGATTTTATTCAGTGTTTAAAGCCTGTTAGAATATATTATGATACAGTTGTGCAATTGCACAATAAAAAGCTTTTAAACTCTTGCGCAAATATAACAGGCGGCGGCATATCGGCTAATTTAAGCAGGGCTGTGAGAGATGATTTAACCCTTGGGCTTGATTGGAATAAAATTCCGCAAACTTATCTTTTTGAAAAACTAAAAGATTTAACAGGCAACGATGAAGCATTTAAGACTTTTAATATGGGTGTGGGTTTTTGTCTTGTAATAAATCGTAAATATGTAAAAAAAGTTCTTGAGTTGACAAAAGACTACGACTCTTTTGTTTTTGGCGAGGTTGAATGAAAAAAATCCTTGTGTTTGCCTCAGGTGAAGGTTCAAATTTTGAGGCTATTGTTCACTATTTTAAAGACAAAAATGTTCAAGTTGAGCTTTTGTGTGACAAAAAGTATGCAAAAGTCCTAAAAAGGGCGAAAAATTTGGGTATAAGCTCGCATTTTGTTGAATTTGAAAATACTTATGAATTTTTAAAAAATAATAAATTTGACCTGTATGTTTTAGCGGGTTATATGCGAATATTACCCCAAGAAGTACTTAATTTGGGTACTTTTGTAAATATTCATCCTTCCCTTTTGCCAAAATTCAAAGGAAAAAATGCTATAAAAAGAGCTTTTTTATCAGGTGAAAAAGAAACCGGCGTGAGTATTCACTATGTTATAAAAGAGGTTGACTCGGGAGAGATAATTGCGCAGCAAAAGTGTAAAATTGAACCTTTTATGACACTTTTTGAACTGGAGGAAAAAATTCATAAAATGGAGCATAAATTGTACCCTAAAGTTATTGAGGAGCTTTTATGAAAATATTGCTGTTCGGTTCAGGCGCAAGGGAGCATGCGCTGTATGAGGCACTAAAAAACTCAAAGCTTTTAGGAGATAAGGATATTTATTTTGCCAAAACCGGCGCTTTTGCACCGTTTAATGTGATTGAATTTTGTGATTATTACGAACTTGCCAAAAAAGCATGTGATATTGGCATTAGTCTTTTAATAGTCGGGCCTGAGGCGCCTTTGGCTGATGGAATTTGCGATGTATTCTTAAAATTTAAAATTAATGTAATTGGCGCAAATAGCTACTGGGCGCAACTTGAGAGTTCAAAGAGTTTTGCAAAAAGCTTTATGAAAAAGTTTGATATAAAAACTGCAAATTATTTTTTAATTGAGGATATTTCTCAAATAGATGGTGCGCTTTTAAAATTTACAAATCCTCCGGTTATAAAGGCAGACGGGCTGGCGCAGGGCAAGGGCGTATATTTGCCAAAAACGTTTGAGGAGGCAAAAAATGTTGCAAAAGAATTTTTGGGGGGCAAATTTGGTAATTCTTCAAAAAAAATAATTTTGGAACAAAGACTCTTTGGGCGCGAGTTGTCCGTATTTTCACTTTGGGACGGTAAGACGTTAAAGAGTTTTGGTCCGGCATGTGATTTTAAAAAGCTTTTAGATGATGATAAGGGCGAAAATACAGGAGGCATGGGTTCTGCTTATCCTTGTAAGTTGTCCGATTTTGAACTGAATGAAGTTAACAATTATCTAAAAAAACTAAATGACGCATTGAGGTTGAGCAAGGCGGATTTTTGTGGGGTTGTTTATTCGGGGCTTATGATGTGTAGTGACGGACTTTATGTCCTTGAGTACAATATGCGTTTTGGTGATCCTGAAATACAGTCGGTGCTTGATAATTTTTGCGGCGATATTTTGGACGTTTTTTTAAAAATGGTTGATAGGAAGTTGGATGAGATTGATTTTAAATTTAAAGAAGAGCCTTCTTACTGTGTGGTTTTAGCCTCTTGCGGTTATCCTTTTTCGCCTCAAACAGGCTGCGAGATTTTTAACCTTGAGGCTGCAAAAAAATACGGAGTAAAAGTTTTGCTTGCAGGTGTAAAAAAGCTTGAGGGTAAATATTACACAAACGGCGGGCGAGTTTTGAGCCTTGTTAAGAGTGGCAAAAATGCCCTTTTGGACATTTATAAGGCAGCGCAAGAGATAAAATTTGACGGAAAAATTTACAGGAAAGATATTAGATTAAGATAAAAAACCGCCTTTAAAAGGCGGTTTTAAAACTTAGTTTTCAAAAACGTATCCGATAAGAGCTGCTTCTCTTGAGCGTTTAACGGCTTTAGCAAGCATTCTTTGATGATATGCACAGTTACCGGTTATTCTTCTTGGAAGAATTTTACCTGCTTCAGATAAAAATCTTTTAAGTTTTGAAGTGTCTTTGTAATCAAGTGCTTCTACTTTATCGGCGCAGAAGCTGCAATTTTTTCTTTTTTTGCTGTCTTTAAGTGTTTCTTTTGCCATTTTTATTTCCTTTTCCTTATTTTTTCTTAGAATGGTATTTCGTCTTCATCAATTAAATCTTGAGAAATTTCTTCTGTTGCGAACTGCACAAGGTTTTCCTTTTTAGGTGTATTTGCCTGTGTTGTTGCGTCTCCTGATATCTTTTCAACTGTTGAAGCATTTATTTCAAAAATCTTTTTATCTCTGCCGTTTGAGGTTTTAAATGTATTTGTTTGCAGTCTGCCTTCAACAAGTACACTGTCGCCTTCTTTTACTGTTTGCTCAACAGTTTCGGCTAAATTGCCCATCACAAAAACTCTTACAAGACTTTCTTCTTGGGGGTTTACATCAATTGTAAAACTTGTAATGGGTAAATCGTTCTGTGTGAACCTTTTTTCAGGGTTTTTTACAATTTTTCCGGTTATAAAGATTTTTGCTAAAGTCATTTTTACGCTTTCACTGCTTTTTGTTCCATAAACATAGTTCTTATAATATTTTCATTTAAACTAAGTTGTCTTTTAAATTCTGCAACTTTGTCAGCCTCAAGATTTATTTTTAAAACGGCCATAAATCCGTCTCTAAAACCTTTTACATCATAAGCAAGCTTTTTTCTGCCCATTTTATCGGTATCAAGAACGCTTCCGCCTAATGAACTAACTGATTCTTCGATTTTTGCAATAACTTTATCTGCTTCATCATTATCTAAATTTGGTTTAATTGTTGCAAGCAGTTCGTATTTTTTCATGATTTCTCCTTATTGTACTTACATTGTTACAAAATGCTAGCACAAACATATTTTTGAAACAACAAAAAACTTAACATATCTAAATATTTATTTTTTACAGAAAAATTCACCCTCAAAAACTTTTGTTGCACATCCTGTCATATAAACGTTTTCGCCGTTGTATTCTATTGTCAACTCTCCTCCGGGGAGTTCTACTGTTACCGTGTTATCAAGCAAACCTTTTAAAACACCTGCAACTGTTGCAGCGCATGCCCCTGTTCCGCAGGCAAGGGTTATTCCGCAGCCCCTTTCGTATACATCAAGGTGTATTTTTGAACGATTTTCTATTTTAACAAATTCCACATTTGTTTTTTGCGGGAAAAGTTTATG
>CASEEG010000047.1 GCA_949286885.1 uncultured bacterium | reverse complement strand
TTTGTTGTTCTACATAATTTTTTAGAATTATGCGAACTAAGTTTGAGAAAGTCCTTTCTTTTTTATCTGCAATTTCTTTTAAGTCGTTAATAAGACTTTGTTCTAGTCTTACACCTGTTAATGTTTTCGCTTCTTTCAATTTTTTCACCTCCTTTTATGTCTTAATTTTAATGTTTAACATTGTAGAACAATATTTATTTACCATAAATGTTAAACAAGTGTCAACTGTTTTTTTAATAATTTTTTTAAAAATTTATTTTTGTACTTAGCAAGTCGCGAATACATGGAGCGCGCGGAGTTTATGTTGGCGCATAATTACCCGGGTGAATGCGCCTTGTCGCGCAGAGGGCGGCAGCGCCTTGGTGTTCTGTTACAGCTTGCATTTTTGATGCCTTGTTTATTATTCGAATGCGCCAAAGTACTACAATAAAAAAGGACCTTGAATTTACAAAGTCCTTTCTGGGTCCTAAGCCTTAAATTGTTCTTTTCAGTTTTTTTAATTGTGCAATTTTTTTGCGTTCTGTCATTTCCAGATATTCTTCTTTTGTTAAGTCTGTTTTACCGAGCTTAACCGCCATTGCGTATTCAGCTTCTGCTTTTCTTCGTTGTTTAAGTTTTTGCATGAAGTCGTGTTCTTCTATGTCGTAAAGCTTGTCGTAATACTTGCAAGGCTTTATGCTTTGAGCTTTGCCTTTTTTGTTAACTATAATTTCGTCTAGCTCATAAATTTTGTTTTTGTTTTCTTCGTAGTAATTTCTAGCTATACCTTCCCTTCTGCTCATTCGAGTGAATTCAGGCACCACGCCTAAAAGCTCATAGTACTTTTTAGCGTCTTTCCCCTTGATTTTTTTCATAACGTAGCGTGCCGTGTATGCTGCACTATTCCAAGTAACGTCTCCAATAGTTACGTGACCCTTTCCCCAAATTCCGCGTATAATTTCACTGGTGTAAATTTTGTCGTGGCTGCTGTTTGTAAATAAGTACTCTTTGTCACGTATGTTTAGGTTAAAAGCTATAACGTGAAAGTGCGGTCTATCTTTTTTGCTGCCATACTCACCGCATGCATAGAATCTTATTCCTTCTTCGCCGTAGTGGTATTTAAAGTACCTTCGAAGGTCCTTCATAAACTTTGTTAGTTCTTCTGGAACTAGCGTTGGGACCTTCATTACTTCCCCAGTTTTTCGATTTGCTCCGTCGTTTAGCGTCAGAGCTGCATCTTCATACGTTAGCGTAATAAACGCGTTATGCTCATATTGCTTCGCCTCGAGCATGCAACGGTTTGCCCACTGTCTCGAATACTCGAGCCGGCAACCTATGCATTTGCTACAAGGTATTTCAATATAGTTTTCGTTCCAAAAGTCCGTTGCTACTTTTTTACCATCAAAATATTCTATTTTTTCAACGTCTCCGCTTGTTATTTTATATTTGGGTTTTCCTTTGCCTGTCACTCCAATTTTGAAAGCATGTAACGGGTGATAGCATGCCATATTACCACCCCCTTTTTAAGCTGTCAGTCGGGGCCCCATTAACCTTACTTGATGTTAATGGGGCTGAGTGACACAATTTTAAAAAAAATCTGCTTTATTTAATCAAAAATTTAGCTATCGTTAAAGCGGTTTTTAGTGCGCTATTTTCGTCATTTTTTGGAGTGCTTTTAAAAGCCCTTGTTAGATTGGCTGCGGCGTTAATTACGCCCGGCAAAATTGAATATCCTGCCATAGTTCCATGAGCTGAACTTCCTGCTGGTGTACTTGCACCGCCACCACCGGCTGCTAACACTGGGTTTAGACCTGCTGCTTTAAGGTCTGCTACTTCCCTTTGGTGTGCTGTGTTGCTCATTTGAGTTTGCCAAGCTCTATTTTTTTCAGCTTCGGCGCTTTCAAATTCTCTTTGGCGTCTAGCACTTCCAAAGTTTATCATATCTCCTAAGTCATTCCAAAAATTTGCCATAGGTTACTCCTTTTAGTGGTGGTCTACAAGTCCCGGTATGCCATATAATGGCAACGGTCTTCTAGCTTTGTTTACAAAATAGAAATCTCCGAAGAATTGGTCCTCGTTAGAACTTTGCACGGCTAGTGTTCTGTCAATGTTAGCTGTCGTTTCAGCTATCCATTCACTGCCAAGTATTGGCTGGCTCGCGTAGTCGTCTGCTAAGTGCCAGCTGTCTAGCGTTTGAGCGTAATTTGAACGCATTGCTCCGCTCACTCTGTTTGGCACGTAGCGGTATTCCGCCCAAGGCTCTTGGTAGCCGAATACTTCGTCGTCGTTAGTATTCCCTTGTGCGTATATTTCTTTGTTTAGTATAGGTTGTTCGCCTATGTTAGCAAAGACTGGGAAATAGTAATCGAAACGGCGTAATCTGCTCCATTTGCGGTCAATTCCTTGTTGGTATGTATGGTTGGTTCTGATTGCTACAAGTGTTAACACAAAGCCGTGTTCGGTAAAGCTCTTTGTGTAGCCGTTGCCTTTATACCCGGTTAAGCTGTAAGCAGCAGTGTTTCCCTGCGGGCTTGTAGTGTCTGTACTAGAAGTTTGTACAACTTGGTTAATATTTATTGGTATTCTTGAACCGCCTAAGTATTCTGGTCTTTGTTGTCTCGCGTCTGGGCTTGTAACACCAAAATGCGCTTTTATCATTTCTACATAACGAGTACCACCCCTAGCGTCTTTTTCAAGTGCTTTTTGCATTTGGAAAGCTAGTCTTATGCTGTTAATATTACTTGCCGTTGCTGTTGATAGGTCTGTTATCATTCCGCTTTTTGTTTGGTCTGTTGTTAGTCCGAGTACAGCATTTGTTCCTAGTAGTGGTTGTCCAGTTAGGTCATATGGTAGGTTGTTTGTAGGATTAGGATTTTGCATTATTTGTGCATATCTTATTGTTGATGTATCATCTGTTTGTTTAAGTGCATAGTTGTTTATGCTTCCTTGTGTTGATAAAGTTATAGCTTTTCCGTTACCTATTACCGGTGCTTCTTCTCCTAGTGGTAGTGTTACTTGTGGTCCTTTTTGAGGCGCTGGTAACGCCGTTGTAAAGTAGTCTTGGTACTTGTTTACTGGTAAAGGCATACCGCCTTTTATTGCATCCGTAACGTATGTAGAGCCGTTGCTTCCTTTTGTTGTTGTATCCCCTAGGTCTATATAAGCCGGGTCTTGTAGGTTTTCGTCTCTGAACCATTCGTTCCATATATCTACGTACGCTCTAACTGGCATGTGATTAACTGATAGATTGCTAATCTGTGTTGGTATTCCCATATAGTCCATGATAGTACCTTTTGTCCACCCGCCCGTTGGTGCTGTTATTTGTGGTATTTCGTATTCCGTTTCTTGTTCCCATGCACTTGTAGTGTTTTCGCCCATGAATTCCTTCCAGTGTGACCAGCAAAGCCTTGCAGGTACAAAGAAGAAATATGTGTCTAGCCAAATATCGTCCATAATTGGATGTATTGGTGTACTCATACGAACAACACAAGCCATGTCTACGCTAAATGTGTCCCCTGGTAATACTTCTTGCCAATCTAGCGGTATAAGTTGTCCAGCGTTAAAGCTTGTCTTAATTCCATATTTTTGGTAGAATGTAGACCTTTTTATGTCTAGATTTGGATTAACTGCAAATCTGCTTGTTGCGTTTCTAAATAGTGACATTGTTTATAGCTCCTTCTATTGTTTGTTGTCCTTGTAAAGGTTGTTCGACTTTTATTTCTTGTGGCTTTTCTTTTAAGCCTTTTTCGATTAGTATTTGTTCTAGCTTTCCGTTTTCAATTCCTGCCATAAACTCTGTCGGGCTGTGGTTGAATTCTTTTCTAATTTCGATTGGCAAGCTTTTGAATGTGTTTTCGGCGTCAATAATAAGCTGCTGAGCTTCTGCAAGGTTTGTTGGTAGTTCTGTAACGTCTCCGTATCTTGCTAAGCTTTTGTTTAAGACGCTTTCATCCCCTGCCATATATTTTTCCAGAATGTCATAAATATATGTGCCTTCTTTGTTTTCCTGTATCTTTTCGTATATATCAGTTTTTCCGGACTCTTTTAGCTCTTTTTTCCCGGTTTGTTTGTCAATTTTTATGCTGTAAGTTGGTACTATTTTATGACTTTCTGGATAAGGCGACCTTGGGTGTTTGTTTGAATAGCTATAAAATTCCATTTTTACTCCTTTTAAGCCTGTTCTGTGACAAAATCGGCTGCTTTGGCAATATATCTTACCTCTGACGTAATTTCGCCTGTTTGGTCGTCAAAATGCCCTAAAAGCCATAGTTCTTTGTCTTCGGCGTTTGTATTAACTATATTTTTGTTGTTGTCTTTTGCTAAGTTCGAGAATTCACGAACTGCTACTCCGTCGTTTTGCATGTATATTGGGCTCGTATACCCGATTTTTGTGTCTTTAATGCTATAAATATTTAATTTCATAATATCTCCTTATGTTTAGTTTTTTTGAGTTTTTGGTTACTCAATATAGTTTTGTAAAATCGAATTTTTGATTTTCTTTTTTGCAAATTTGTTTTAGTTCTTTTGAGTGACCAGTAACTCTAAATTGTCCTTTTTTTTCGTTTTCTTTTGGGTAAATGTAAAAAATATATTTGTGTTTATCATTTTTCACAATCTTATACCCCCGCGCATACCGGTTGGCTTAATGTTTATTGTTTTTGTTTTTGCCGCAGTTCGTCTGAAAATTTTGCGGTCTTTTCTGCGTTTAACTTTTGTTCTTCTCATTAGCGCCCCCTTCTTCTTCTGCGTCTAATTCTTATTGGTCTAGTTCTGCGTCTTTTCATTGGCAGTGCCTCCTAAATAATTATTAACAGCTTCTTTTGCTGTTTTTTCTTTAAATTTGATGTTTAGTTCTTCACACTTACTTTTAATCATAGCAAGTATAAAGTTTGCTTTTTGCATTTGTGTGCCCCAGTTACCATTTGCAAGATTTGCGTAGTTTGGTATGCTTTTTAGTATTTCTTCAAATGCAGTTGTTGCATTTTTCTTGCTTGTTTTTATCCAAGCTATGAAATAAAAGATTACTATTAAAGTGTTGATGCACACTGTTGCTATTGAGATTATGTTTTCTATTGTCATGTTATCCCCTTTTTAAATTTATTGTAATACAAATGTTATTCATTTCGTTAATGACAGCTTTTGCGAATAGTTTGGGCAATTTGACGGAGGTTTTATTAAAATTTTGTGTTTTTGTTTTTCAAGCCTTTTATAAAAATTTTTATAAATTTTTTACATAAAATCTTAATCTTTTCCTTTATTTATGCGGTACTATGCAAATTTATTAAGTACTATGCAAATGCTTGACTTAATCATTTTTATTTGCTATTATCTCTTTAGAGTTAAAAATCTTTGTTTACAGCCGTTTTTGATATTTTCTTTATATAACTCTTTTTAAATTTTAGGAAAAAGGTTTTTGTTTATGGAAATTAAAGAAATTCCTAGAGGTCAACTTTCAACTATAATTTTATCGACGCTTCTTGATGGCGATAAGTATGGCTATGAAATTA
>CASEEG010000046.1 GCA_949286885.1 uncultured bacterium | reverse complement strand
AGAATAATATTTTATAAAATCTTTTGGGAGTTGTTGCATTTTGGGCCGGCCAAAGGCTTTTTTACCTTCTTTTGTACCGTTCTTAAGTGCGTTATCTATTCCTTGACGCTGACGCTCCAAAATGTTTTTGCGTTCTTTTTCCCCCACGTAACAAAGGATTTTAACTATAATATCGTTAATGAGTTGTTTTGTAATGTCGCTATCATTACGTCGGGTACATAAAAGCGGCATATCTAAAACATCAATATCAATGCCGGCTTTTATCAGGTGTTGCCATTCTTCAGCAGTTTCAGACATATTGCGGCCAAGTCTGTCAAGTGAGGCAACAATAAGCAAATCCCCTTTTTGTAGTTTTTTGCGTAAGTCCTGATATTTTTCACGTCCGACAAAATTCTTGCCGCTGGCCTTTTCAATGATAATATGCTCGTCGTCAATGTCGTAACGGTCTTTTATAGCGTTTACTTGTCTTGCTTCATTTTGAGTCCTGCTTGATACCCTGACGTATGCAAATCTTTCGCTCATTTATTTTTTGTGTCCTTTCTGTTCCTGTGTGCTTTTGTTCACATGTACATTGTAGCAAAAAGTACCAAAAAAGTCAAGTGTATTTTTGGTACTTTTTTACAAAAAATGCATGCCGGATTTACGGGCTTTTCGGGGGTATGTGTTTTGGTAAACAAAAAGTATAGTTTTTTGGAACATTAAAAAAGCCCCTGTACATTGGGGCTTTTTTATCTTATGTTAATTATGCAATTTTTTTGGCCTTTTTATATGGGGTACTTAAAATATCCTGCGCCTCTTGCGATTTAAGATATTTAGTAATTAAGTGTGCGGCATATTGGTTTATTGAGTCACACCTGTTACTCTTATCCAAAAATGATAATGCACGTAAATCAGCATAATCTTCTTGAGATAAAATTATTGCAAACCTCTTTGTTTCGTCATTTTCCTGCACGTCAAGTAAATCGGCCGTTTTAGCGGCTGTTTTTTCGTTAGTCATAATATTTCCTTCCTGTTTTTTTTTTACAAAGTCCGGCCGGTTTTAATGCAATAATTCTATCATATTTTTTGGGTTTTGTCAACCGCAAAACCCAGTCGTGGCGCGGAAAAACAGTTGATAAATTGTTATTTACGTGTTATACTAAAAATGTGAAATGCGTGCCAATTCTGCATTTTTGCAATTTGCACATAAGTATTTTTCAGTGCTCATACGTGTGTTGTGCGATTATTTCGTGTGCGCTCAGATTGAATTTTTGCAAAAGGTAACGTGCACAACCAAGATTCAATTTTCTATATGCCAGAGCACGCTCTGCACACGTAGCAAACATGTGCAAAAACTCAAGTGCTTTTTCTCTGTCGTAGGATTCCCACGCGGGTTTATCGTCCTTGTGCGCTAGTTCTTCTTCTCTCTGGCGCAATTTTTCGAGGCGCTCCTGTTCCTCTCGTTCTTTTTTTCGTTTTTGGCGGGTTTCTTTCTCTTGCTGTTTTTTGAGATAATCCGCTTTTATCTCGTCTGATAAGGTAGCCCAGTAAGCACAGGGATTTTTCACTTTTTTATTGCTCCGTATTATTTCCGGTACGTCGTCAATTTGAACAACTTTATGGTTGGAAGAAAAGGCAACAACATTACTCTTTGAGCGCTGTTGTTTACCTTTCCCCCGTTTGTGTGGTTGTTGTTGTTTTATTATGTTCTCTTTATTTTGTTTATTATCATGAGATAGTTCACAGTGAACTATCTCGCTAGTTCTGTGTGAACTGTTACATAGTTCAAATACTGCGTTTGTAAACGCATACACGTTGCAATTTTTCTTTCTGGATTTAATAAGTAGGTGTGCATTTATTAACTCTGTGATGCAGCGCTTAATCGTGCTCACTGATAATCCGGTTTGCTGTGCGATTGTGTCGTGTTTTGGAAAAACGAACTTTTTGGCCGGATTGTAAAAGTTCAACAATGTTATCATTACATAGTTTGCATTTGCCGATAAGTTGAATTTTTCACGGCCGTGCCGGATAAAATATGCGACCAGTTTATAACTTTGGACTGGTTCGTTAAGTTTGTTTAAGTCGCTTGTAATTGGTTCTAATCCTTGTGTCATAACACTTTCCCCTCTCATTTGTAGTTGTGTGGTTGTGTTATTTTCTTGTGCGTGTTATGATTTCAGTACAAAAAATTTTGATGGAAAATTTGCGCAAGTCCTATAACTGGGCTTGCTTTTTTCTTTCCCAATTTTTTGTGAAGTCATATTTAATTTTGATGGAAAATAACATGGTTATTGTAGGGGCTACAGGCCGGCATGTGCAAGTATGTAAATTTGCTTAACATTTTGCTTTATTTTTTTGGGTTTGTTATAATGACTTTCTACATAGCAAGAAAAAGAAAGTGTAAGAAAGTGGGAAGTGTAAACGACGTACAGGAATTAACGATATATCAATTAAGTAAAAATCTTGACGCTAGTTATAAGGCTGTGCGCGCTATTGTGGAGGGTTTAGAAGCAAAAGGAATTTTACGAGTTATTAGCCATTCGGCTAATAGCCATGCGGCTAGTATTTATGCTTTCGATTCTGCAACAATTCAAGCCGTGGAAAGTGCTTTGCAAGAAAAAGGAAAGAAAATGGAAAGTGCTGCAAGTGCAAATGTATTGCGGACTTTAGAGGAGTTGAAGGACTTGCACAAGAAAGTGCAGGAAAGTGCAGAAAAAATAAAAATGCAAGATGAACTCTTACGCAATAGGGATAAGGAGATACAGGACTTAACTAATATAAATGTCCGTCTTGACGCTGATTTAAAACTTGCACAAGGTGAAATCAAACTAATTACGGACAAGTCGAGCACTTTTGAGGCCGAGAATGCTAGATTAAATCAAACCATAAAAGAACTTGAACAAAAAGGGAAGGTGCACACACGTGTTATAATTGTGCTAGGTGCTATTTTGTTATCTGTGTTTGTGGCGTTATGCTCCTATATGGTTTTTGTAAGATTGTGAAAACTGGCGCGTGGGGTTGTGGTGCGCCAGTCAAAGCAAAATTCTTTTCGTACTCCGGATGATTCAGTAATTCCAAAACACCTATCCAGTTGACACAATTTTACTATTTTGTTGACTAAAATAAAATTACCTAAGTGTCTAATTTATTATTGTGCATTTTTGTGCAAAAGGTCGATAAAATCATTAAGCATGTTTAGTTGTAAGTCATTTAAAGTTACTAGGCGTTTGGCTACTCTTATTTGTTT
>CASEEG010000045.1 GCA_949286885.1 uncultured bacterium | reverse complement strand
TTGAGGTTTTTAGTGTCAAATTTAGTTTACTTTTTAGGGCAAAAGGCATATATAAATATAACAAACGCTTGCACAAACGCATGCAAATTTTGCGTGCGAGATATTAAAGATGATGTCAAAGGTGCAAATTTATGGCTTGATGTCCAAAATGTTAAAGCAGATGACGTTATACAACAGATTAAAAACTCCGCCAAGAAAGTACTTGAAGGCGGAGAAATTGTATTTTGCGGCTATGGCGAACCACTTATTAAGTTTGAAGAAGTAAAAAAAATCTGCCAATATGTTAGAAAAGAAATGCCAGAGTTAAAAATCAGAATCAACACAAACGGTCATGGAAATTTTGTTAATAAAAAAAATATAGTGCCCGAGCTAAAAGGTTTGGTTGATAATATTTCAATAAGTTTAAACGCCCAAAATGAGGAACTTTACAACAAAATTTCTCAACCAAAGTTTGAGGGTGCCTATGATGCTATGCTTGATTTTGCTCGTGAGTGCGTAAGGTGTGGCATTGACACAACAATGAGCATTGTTTCAAAATTCGAAGAAGACAAATACAAACTGGATATAGAAAAATGCGAACAAATAGCACATAGCATAGGTGCAAAATTCAGAAACAGAGAATGGATAAAAGAAGGATATTAATAACAAAAAAAGAAAGGTCAAAAAATGAACGTACTTGACAAAATTATGAAACCCAAATCAGTAGCGGTTATTGGTGCTTCAACAAAGCCCAAAACAATCGGTTCTGAAATAATGCAAAGATTAAGAGATTACAAATTTAACGGCAAAATCTATCCGGTTAACCCAAAAGGCGGCATGATAGAAGGTTTTCAAGCATACACTTCAATTAATGAAGTCCCAGGTGAAGTTGACTTAGCAGTAATTGTAGTAAATGCAAAATTTGTGCTTGATACAATTGATCAATGCCATAAAAAAGGTATCAAAGGACTTTGCATTATTACCGCAGGTTTTAAAGAAACAGGAAAAGAAGGGGCAGAGCTTGAAAAACAACTTCTTCAAAAAGTACGTGATTATGGTATGAGATGTGTCGGCCCCAACTGCTTAGGCGTACTTAACACAAACGACAACGTTAAGATGGACGCAACTTTTGCCGAATCTTTACCTGTTAAAGGTGACATCGGCTTTGTTTCTCAATCAGGCGCACTTGGCGGCGGTATTTTAAACATATTAAAAGACTTAAACTTAGGTTTTGCTCAATTTGTTTCAATAGGAAACCAAGCAGATATTAATGCCGAAACAATGCTTGAATACTGGGAAAATGACGACGATGTAAAACAAATCCTACTTTACATGGAATCAATTCAAAACCCGCAAAACTTCAGAAAACTTGCTTCAAGAATTACAAAGAAAAAACCAATTTTAGCACTAAAAGCAGGTCGCTCTGCAGCAGGAGCATCAGCTGCAAGCTCACACACAGGCTCATTAGCAGGTGCAGATAAAGCAGCCGCTGCACTTTTAAAACAATCAGGCGTTATAAGGGAATTTTCACTTAAAAACCTTTTTGCAAACGCAAAAGCGTTTTCTAACTGCCCCATTCCAAAAGGCAACAGAGTGGCAATTATTACAAACTCAGGCGGCCCGGGAATTATGGCAACTGACGCCGTTTGTGAATCGGGTATGCAAATGGCAAAAATTACCGATGAAACAAAAGAAAAACTAAGAAGTTTCTTGCCATCTGCTGCATCTGTTAAAAACCCGATTGATATGATTGCTTCAGCTCCTATTGAGCACTACAAGCAAACTCTTGAAACAGTTCTTCAAGATGAAAATGTTGATATGATAGCTGTTATTTACTTGCCTTTCTTAGGTTTAAAAGATATTGACGTTGCTCAAGCGTTAATGGAAATTAAAGCTAAAAATCCTCAAAAACCAATCATTGGCGTATTTATGACAACATCTGACTTCTTTGTAAAAATTTCAAACATGGAAGTTAACATGCCATTTTACATGTACGCCGAAGAAGCAGCGGAAGCTATGACAAGGCTTGATCAGCAACGCCAATGGATGGAAAAACCGCAAGGTTCAATCCCTACTTACAATGTAGATAAAGCAAAAGTTGAAACAATTATCAAAAACTCCCTAAAAGAAGGTAGAGCTCAACTTACAACACTTGAATCAATTGATGTGCTTGAAGCATACGGTATCAGAGCTTGTAAATACGGTTTAGCCACAAATGAAGAAGAAGTTGCAAAATTGGGTAATGAAATCGGCTACCCTGTAGTTATGAAAATGACATCAAAAACAACATCACACAAAACAGACGTTGGCGGTGTAGTTGTAAATATCAAAGACGAAGCACAATTGAGAAGTGAATATAAAGCACTTCTTCAAAGGTTAGAAGCAAAAGGGCTTTTAGATGGTCTTGAAGGTGTTATTATTCAAGAAATGGTTAAGGGCTCTCGTGAAATGGTTTGCGGTATTGCAACAGACCCACAATACGGTCCTATGATGATGTTTGGCTTGGGCGGTGTATTTGTTGAAGTTATGAAAGATGTAACTTTCAGAATTGCGCCATTAACTGATGATGATGCTATGGATATGATTAAATCAGTTAAAGCATACAAACTTCTTGAAGGCGCAAGAGGTACAACACCTGCGCAAATCGGTCAAATTCAAGAAACACTTTTGAGATTATCTCAACTTGTTAATGACTTCAAATTTATTGATGAGTTAGACATTAACCCATTGTTAATTTCAGAAAAAACAGGTGAAGGCATTGCAGTTGACGGACGTATTAAAGTCAGAATCGACGAAGCAGCAAAAGCTCTTGGTTGCGAATGCTCTTGTGTTTGCGCAAAATAAGAAATGATTTTCTAAATAATTAAAATCCCTCTAAATTTTTAGGGGGATTTTTTTACAAAAATTTATATTGGTTATATTGCCCTGATAGCTAATGTTTTTGGCAAATTAATAACCCATGTGGCTAATTCTTATGGGTTATATTTTTTTTAATTTTATGATATAAAAAATATATTAGAAAGAATCGGAGGCAAAATATGGTGAAAGAAAAAGTGGGGCAATTTGTGTTTATGCTGCACTCACACCTCCCCTACTACAGAATGGCAGGTATGTGGCCGTTTGGGGAAGAAAACCTTTATGAATGTATGGCTGAAACATACGTTCCTCTGCTTAATATGATAGCGGAATTATATGACGAAGGAATTAAAGCAAAGCTTACAGTCGGTATTACGCCAATATTAGCGGAACAGCTCAACGATGAACACTTAAAAGAAGGCTTTATTAAATATCTTGACTCACGAATTGAAGCTGTATCGGGAGATTTAGAAAGATATCCGGATCCCAATGTTGCGCACTCACAACACTTAAAATATCTTGCAAAATATTACTATGATTGGTTTAACCATATCAAAGATTTATTTATAAATAAATTTAATAAAGATTTAATTGGCGGCTTTAAAAAATATCAAGATTTAGGTTGCATTGAAATTACTACCTCCGGTGCAACACATGGTTTTTCACCGCTTTTAGCAACTGATACAAACTTAAACGCACAATTTAAAGTAGGTTCAGACACTACAAAAAGACTTTTTGGTAAAAAGGCAAAAGGTTGCTGGCTACCTGAATGTGCTTACAGACAAGGTTACGAGTTTATAGGCAAAGACGGCAAGAAAAAATGGCGTCCGGCTATTGAAGTTACTCTTCAAAATAATGGTATAGAATACTTCTTTACCGAATCTCACGTTATTGAAGGTGGTAACTCAATCGGAAACAGAAGAACAATCGGAGTTTACGGAAACATTGAATATATTCCTCTGCCTCAGAGGGAAAAAACGGGCTACGACACATATAGCGCATATTGGTTACCTGATGCGCAAGTAGCCGTGATGGGTAGAAACGATAGAGCAGGGTTCCAGGTATGGTCAGCAGCAGACGGTTACCCGGGAGACGGCTGCTACAGAGAATTCCATAGAAAAGACCCGAATTCCGGTATGCATTACTGGAGAATAACATCTTCTACAACAGATTTAGGCGACAAGATGTTGTATGACCCGGTATTGGCTATGAATCAGGTTAATTCAAATTCAGACCACTACACAACTTTAATTTACCATTTATTAAACGATTACAAAATGGCTCATAATGGTAAAGAAGGTCTTGTAATGGTATCGTTTGATACAGAATTATACGGACACTGGTGGTTTGAAGGGGTAGAATTTATTAAACAAGTTATTAAAAAATTCGCTCAATACCTTCCTGAAGTTGAAAGAATGACAGCAGGAGAATATCTGCAAGCTCATCCTCCGACCGAAGCTATTCAAATACCTGAATCAAGCTGGGGTCAGGGCGGACACTTCTGGGTATGGCAAAACCATTTAACAGAGTGGATGTGGCCAATTATCCATGCCTGCGAAAAACGTATAATTGATATTGTATCAAAATACGAAAAACAGCCTGAAGATAAGCTTTTATTAAGGGCATTGAACCAGCTGGCAAGAGAAAACCTACTTTTGCAAAGTTCCGATTGGCCTTTCTTAATTACGACATGGCAAGCAAAAGACTATGCAACAGACAGATTTAGAGAACACGTTGAAAGATTTGAAAAAATCGCCGATATGATTGAAAATAATTCAATTAACAACGACGAACTAGTTAAAATCGAATCAATTGACAACTGTTTCTCTGAAATTGACTACAGGGTATATCTGCCAATAGAAGAAGGTGTTATACCTCAGCAAGAAAAGAAACTTGCACCGTTGTATGTTGATTAATAAAAAATAATCATAAAAACCCTGAAAACTTTTTTGGTTTTCGGGGTTTTTTAATGTAAAATAATAACTAAGGAATGGCAAAAGGAAAAAGTAATGAAAACTAAAAATAGCAATATTTGTGTAATAGAACACCCCGTTGTAAAACATAATTTATCAGTTTTAAGAGATGAAAAAACAGATGGCGAAAAATTTCGCTGCGCACTTAGAAGAATATCTTATGCTGTTTTTTTAGAGGCAACAAAAAATTTGCAAACTCAAAAAAAGACTATTAAAACACCAATTTGCGAATGTGAGTGCGAAAAAATTAAAGAAGATTTAAACTTGATTATTGCACCAATTTTGCGTGCAGGAATGATGTTTTGCGAAGTAGCACAGGAAATGATGCCGCAAGCACACATTCACCACCTTGGAATGTATCGTGATGAGAGAACACTGCAGCCTGTTTGGTATTACAACAAAATAAGCGAAGCACCAAAAGATCCGAAAAATACTTTTGTTTTTGTTCTTGATCCTATGCTTGCAACAGGAAACTCGGCAGTCGACGGCGTTGGCAACTTTGTTAAAAAAGGAATACCTCAAGAAAACATTACTTTTGTATGTCTTTTAGCTGCGCCGCAAGGGATAGAACGCTTAAGCACAACATTTGAAAATGTAAGAATTATAACTTGCGCTATAGATAAAGAACTAAACGCAAAAGGCTACATTGTCCCCGGGCTTGGCGATGCAGGGGATAGAATTTTTAACACTACAAGATGATAAGCATTATCACAATAGCTAAAAACGAAGAAAAATCAATTGAGCGCACAATTTTAAGTGTTATAAATCAAAGTGCAATAAATGAAATTGAATACATTGTAATTGACGGCAAATCAAGCGATAACACACTTGAAATTATAAAAAAATACAAAGATAAAATTTCAAAAATAATTTCAGAACCTGATTTTGGCATATATAATGCCATGAACAAAGGTATAAAAGCTGCAAATGGTGATTATATCTTGTTTTTAAATGCAGGAGATGTACTTTTTTGCAGCAAAACTATAGAGAAAATTCTACCAAAACTAAACTGCGACCTTGTTTTTGGCGACATTTTAATAAGAGATGAAAACGGAAAAAATAGTACTATTGAATACGATTTTATTGACGATTTTGAACTTTTTTATAAATCCCTGCCTCACCCCTGCACTTTTATTAAAAAAGAATGTTTTTTAAAACTTGACCTTTACGATGAAACAAAAAAAATAATGTCAGACTGGCAATGGTTTTTAAAATATTTTAACTTAAAAGGTAAATACAAATACATAAAAACACCTGTGGCGATTTTTTATCTGGGGGGGGTAAGTACAAAAAAAGAAACAAAATATCTTAGAAAAAAAGAGCGCGCGGAAGTTCGAAATATCTACTATAGCAAAAGAAAGCAAGTTTTATACAAAATAATTTTAAAACTTACAAAAAATAAAACTGTATTAAAATTTATTCGGAAAATTTTATCATTAATTGGTGTAGTAAAAATATATGAAAAATGCACTTAGAGCTAACACAATTATACATTTTGTTGTATAATTTCTTTATAATCAGTTAGAGGATTGAAGGAAAAAAGATTAGTGTTTGATTTTAATTGCGATTGTGCACAAGAATATGGGGTATATAAAAACGAAAAAGAACTTGAGATTGCAAAATACGTAAGCTCAATAAATATTGCGGCAGGCTTTCACTCTGGTGATCCTTTAAGCATTAAAAGGGCACTTGAATTTGCAAAAGAAAATGATGTTTCAATAGGTGCACACATCGGCTATCAAGATATTCAAGGTTTTGGTTCAAGAAAAGTCGAACTAAATGACGAAGAACTTGAAACAACGGTTATTTATCAAATAAGCGCAATAAGTTCTTTTGCAAATGCTATGGGGCTTGAAATAGAGCATGTAAGACTCCATGGGGCAATGAAAAATGAATTAAATTCAAACATTGATTTTGCAAAAAAAGTTGCTAATGCTATTAAAAAATTAAACCCTTGGCTGAATTTATACATAAATAATGCTGAGTTTAAAGAAATTCTTGAAAAAGAAACAGGCATAAAATGTGCCCTTGAAGTAAACTTTCAAGACTGGGGCACCATAAGACAAATAAGAGAGCTTGAAATCAAACCTGATACAATTCATTTTTGTGATGTTGAAAGTGCAATGAAAGCACGCGAAGTTCTAAAACCAACGCCAGTAAATTACAATCGCGTCGGAGGTCAAATTTAA
Organism: uncultured bacterium; assembly: GCA_949286885.1. Classification (GTDB taxonomy): domain Bacteria; phylum Cyanobacteriota; class Vampirovibrionia; order Gastranaerophilales; family Gastranaerophilaceae; genus Galligastranaerophilus. The sequence goes on along the minus strand of CASEEG010000045.1, from coordinate 37,275 downwards.
CCTGATGAAAATTTTAAAAAGAAAAGTTAAAATGCCAAAAGACGCAATCTGGCTTGTTCCAGGGCTTAAAGTAAAAAGGTGGTTTGCGCTTATTATAATAGGTTCTGTGCTTGCTGCTCTTGGACTGACTTTTTTATTTAAACTTGAACCAATTTATTTTATAGTGGAAACGGCAAAAAAAATTGTGCATTTTATGCCGCCAGAGCCTGTAGGTATTGTATTTATCCTATTTGGGGCAATTATTTTTATTCAAGCTTGGAAAAAAACAAATTTCATGAGTCTTGGAGTCGGAAGCGAACGCAAGCAAAAAACACTTGGTGAAGTGGTTTATCGCAAAATGAAACTTGACCATGGACCAAAAATTGTTGCTGTTGGCGGCGGCACAGGCTTATCCACAATGCTTAAAGGGCTGAAAAAAATAACAAATAATATCACAGCCATTGTAACAGTGGGAGATGACGGCGGATCATCAGGCAGACTGCGCGAAGAAATGGGCGTTTTGCCCCCCGGAGATATCAGAAACTGCATTGCAGCACTTGCAGATGACGAAGATATAATTACAAAACTTTTTCAATACAGATTTAAAACAGGCGAAGGGCTTGAAGGACACAGCTTTGGCAACTTGTTTTTGACTGCAATGACAAACATTTGCGGAGATATGGTAAGCGCAATCAAAGAATCTTCAAAAGTTCTTTTAATAAGAGGTCGGGTTTTGCCTGCAACAACGGATGATATGCGCCTTGTAGCAAAAATGGAGGACGGCTCAATCGTAAAAGGCGAAAGCCACATACCAGAGGTAGGCAAAAAAATTATTGAACTTTCTTGTGAACCCAAAAATTGCAAACCCTCGGAAGATGTAATTGAAGCCATAAACAGTGCCGATTTAATAGTCTTAGGCCCAGGAAGTTTATATACGTCAATTACTCCAAACCTTTTGATAAAAGAAATTTCGCAGGCTATTTTAAATTCAAAAGCTAAAAAAATATATGTATGCAACGTTATGACGCAACCAGGAGAAACAGATAATTACTCTGCTGCAGACCATGTTGAGGCATTATTTAAGCATGCAAAAATCGCAAGCGGAATAAGCGACAAAAAACTTTTCGATGCAATTTTAATAAACAACTTTATGCCGCAAAATTTAGCAAAAAAATATGAAGAAGCTGACTCTTTGCCTGTTGAAATAGACACATCAAGAATCAAAAAAATGGGTCTGGAAATTGTTATGAATAAATTAATTGAAGATAACAAAGAAGGGCTTGTAAGGCATTCACCCTCAAGGCTTGCTAAATCTATTTACTGGTGGTACAAAAAAAGCTCCAAAAAACAGCTTAATACAAAGAAAAATTAATTTTATGAAAAAAACCGCAAAAAAAATTATTGAACTCAAACAACAAGGTAAAAAAATCACCGCCCTTACTGCTTATGATTATTCAAGTGCAAAATATTTTGACAGGGCAGGAGTTGATATAATTCTTGTTGGCGATTCGCTTGCACAGGTTGCTCTTGGTTATAGTTCAACAACTCAAGTAACGCTTGATGAAATGCTTATTTTTACTCAAGCTGTTGCAAGAGGCGCAAAAAATGCCCTTGTTGTTGCGGATATGCCATTTATGTCATATCAAATATCAATTGAAAAAGCGGTTAAAAATGCAGGGAAATTTATCCAAGCAGGCGCGCAAGCAGTTAAAATAGAGGGCGCAAATACCCATATTCTTGAAACAATAAAACATTTAACACAAAACGGTATTCCCGTTATGGGGCACCTGGGTTTTACACCTCAATACATAAATACTATAGGCGGACATTTTGTAAGTGCAAAAGATTCGCAAAAAACTTTTGAAATATTAAATATGGCGCAATCACTTGAAAAAGCAGGGGCGTTTTCAATAGTACTTGAAATGGTTCCACAAGAAAGCTCAAAATTTATAACTCAAAGGTTAAATATTCCGACAATCGGCATTGGCGCAGGAAAGTATTGCGACGGTCAAATTCTTGTCAGTGACGATATTTTAGGTAAATATGACGAGTTTTGTCCAAAATTTGCACGTCAATATTCAAGCCTAAAGGATATAATTTTTAACGTTGCAAAAGCCTACTGTAGTGACGTTGAAAATGGCAATTTCCCGTCAATCGCGGAAAGCTTTACACTTGATACAAATGAGGCGCAAAAACTTGAAAATTATTCACAAGATTAGTCAAATAAGAGAAATTACAAAAGACTTGAATACTTCGATTGGTCTTGTACCGACAATGGGTGCACTGCACAAAGGTCATGCAAGCTTAATTGAAAAAAGCGTTAAAGATAATAGTTTTACTATAGTAAGCATTTTTGTAAACCCTGTACAATTCGGAATAAATGAAGATTTTGACAAATATCCGCGCACACTTGAAAAAGATGCACAATTATGCGAAAAACTGGGGGCAGATATTGTTTTTGCACCATCAGTAGATGAAATGTATCAGGATACAAAAGAGTTGACTCTTGTTTGTCCGCCATATTCCGCCATAAACAAACTCTGCGGGAAAAGCCGTCCGGGGCATTTTGACGGTGTTGCAACCGTTGTTTCAAAGCTTTTTAATATAACAAAATGCACAAGGGCTTATTTTGGTCAAAAAGACGCTCAACAGTTGTTTATCATTAAAAAAATGGTAAAAGATTTAAACTTTGATATAGAAATTGTGCCCTGTCCGATTGTAAGGGAGTCTGACGGTCTTGCACTTTCCAGCAGAAATTCTTATCTTGACGAAAACGCAAGAAAAGAGGCACTAAAACTGAGCAAAGCTCTAAATTATTCCAAAGAATTATGGCAAAAAGGCATAAAAGATACAGAAATACTGCGCGATAGTGCTCTTAAAATACTTGAGGGTTTAGATGTTGATTATGTGGAAATTGTCAATCCTGAAACTTTCGAAGATTGGCAAGGAACTGACAGAAAAGCACTTATGCTTATTGCGGCTAAAGTTCCGCCTACAAATACAAGGTTGATAGATAATATGGAGCTTTAATGAAAAAATTTTACACTTATGCACATAATTTTTTTATAATACTAAAAGTATTTTGTCCGATTATTTCTTTTCTTTATGCGCTTTTGTGGATAATAAGCTTTTTAAATATTCCCTTTTTCAAAATAATCTCTATTCCTTTTGCTCCTTTTGCCCAGTTTGTAAATATTATATTTCCAATAAACATAGACTATGAAGGCAGATTAATCGATATGTCTTACATCGTATGTTCCGGACTTTTTATTCTGTTCCACTACATATTTGGTTTTTTTGCGCAAAGTGTAATAGACCTGTACAATTTTGAGGAATCGCAAATTGCTGAAAAGAATAAAAGGGAAGTAAAAAAAATAAACAAAAATCTGGAAAAAGAATTCAAGGAAGAAATAAGAAAATATTGTAATTTTACCTTTCTTTTTAATTTGATACTAAAACCAGGATATGACCTTTCCATAAGCCGTAAAGGAGAGTTTGATATCCTAAAAAAAGAATTTTACTCGCATATAACAAAAGTGATTAATACTAAATACAAAAATTCTAAATACATAGCTTCTGACAAACTGTTTCTGGTTTGCGAAAATTTTAACTGTTTTGACGATTTTATGATTAATTTTATAGAAGAAATAAAAACATTCAACGCAACAATGCTTGAAAAGGATATTTCAATGGAATTTTCACTGTCACTAAACGCAGTGAAATCTGTTACAAATATATTCAATGCCATGGAATTTTTGGAAAAGATTGACTCATTTAACTATAAAAACAAAATAATAACAACTTCTGCCTTTAAGCTTAGGTACGAACAGGCAAAAAATCATAAATTCAAAATAATGCCCCTGGGTATATCAAGATTTTTCAACGGGCCTGATGACTACATTGATTTTGAGCTCTATAATCTGAAATTAAAAAACTAAAGGCTGCTTTTTGCCTTAAAAGCAGGTGTTATATCGTTAAAAACAATTTTTGCACTATTTAAAAGGCTCGTTTCTTTAATTTCTTTTAAGTAATCTTTTGTCAATATAAAGCTAGACTTAACCAACTCGTAATTTTTTAATTCACAATACTCTTTAAATATCTTATAGTTGCCAAAATAGGTTTTTATTTTTACATACAAATTCCATTTTTTTACACGATTATTTAAACAGTGCGAAATATAACACAAGGCATCTTCAAAATATATTTCAAATGCACTGTCTAAAACAAAGTCTAACATATAATCAACATTGTTATACGTCACAACGCTAAAATAGCCATATACTCTGCCTTTTTGTTCGTCTTCCAAAACATATGAGAAAGTAACTTTGTCAGACATACCTGTGGCAAAATATGGCTCAAATTGTTCTTTTGCCTTTGAAAAACTATGCTTTTGATATGCATTTATATTTGAATTATAAAGCCTGCAAACATCTGCACTTTTAATGTTCTTATAAAACCTAAACCCTTCAGAAATATTATTCTCATCATATTTCAAATCATTATTATTAATTTTATATGTAAACTCTTGAGCATTCTTTCTAAAACCACACCCATCTACAAACAAAGTCAACATATCATTTCTTGTATCTTCAACCACAACACGGTATGATACTGCACCCATAGCACAGTATTTAGAAATAACATATTGGATAAGCAATTTACCGACATCAAAAGAATTTTGTTCAAGAAAAACCTTGGTAATCTTGAGTCTTTTTCTGCTTCTTTCGTCTCTTTCAACAGTAACAAAACCTTGCACTCTATCTTTATCATAGGCAACATAAGACTCACTTAAGAACTTTGCCCTAATAGGAAGAAAATAATGAAAAAAAGATATTAAAAAGGGAGCAACCACCGATTTCTCAATATTGAAACCGCTATTGTGAAATGCATTTTCAAGTTTTTTACAATTATAAAATACTATGTTCTTAATTTGTGTCATAAATATATAATAACATATTCGACATTAAGATTTAGTAAAATCCGTATAATCAATTTCGATTTTACTGCCTATTTTACGACACAACACCACAAAATCGTTTAAATTCTTAATGACAGATCTAACAAAAAATTCGGGCAACTGACTCATAGGGACATGCTTTTCAGGGTTGCTTTGGTTGTATGAGAAAAAATTTTTCCTTATGAGCATTTTTACACTTCTAAGTTTATCAACCACAAAAGATACTATCAAATCCCTTCTAACCTCCAGATTATCAGAAAATTTAATAAAACCCTTTTTAAATTCTCCAAACTTTTGCGATTTATCTACAAAATTAGGATTAACAAGGTTAAATTTTTTGTGCCTGACAAGCGGTATAAGGTACGACACAAGTGCAAGCGAACCAACCAAACCCAGGGTTACTTTTGTTATATTGCCACCAATTTTTTTGACTTCAAGTTTTTGTTTTTGGGCATTTTGACCAGACAAAGACCCTTGAGCATTCGCTAATTCAGTGTCAGATTTCCGCCCTACGGAAAAATCTCTAAAAACAGGAGGTAAACTCGTGATTTCCATTTAAATAACCTGAAAATTTTGTCATACAATAAAACAAAACATCAAAAAAAATATTTTTGCGTCGGACTAAGAATCAGCTTTCTTTCTGTACTCTTCAGGTGCATCCTCTCTTTCTTGATTCCACCGTTCAAGACCCATTTGCTTTCTTACAAGGCCAATCCCGACATGTACACGCCACTCATCCATTTTCAGCTGCGCAGCCAATATTTTATGACAACCAATTGGAGGCAGAGGTAACAATGGCTCGTATAAATTCTTAATTGCCATCATCTGATCAGGTGTTATAGCAAGTTTTCTTTTTGGATAAGGTATTTTTGGCAACATCATCTTTTGTCTTATCAAATTTATCCCAAAGAAAACTTTTTTTGGCTCAAGACCTATCTTTTCCCCTATGACTTCATGAGCATCAGGATTGGGTAACGGTAACATCTTTTTGTAGAGTTCTTCTATCTGAGTAAGCTGCTCTTTATTAATAAGAAGCGGTTTTGGCTTGTTCTGAGGTCTTTGGGGGCGTCTGGCAGGACCCGAACGTTGAGGACGTTTATTAAATCCATTATCTCTCTTCTGAAAGTTAGGACGCGCACTCCTTTGATTTTGTTCTTTATTATACCTCTTATAACTGCTTTCATTTCCCGTACCTGCACTATAGCTTCTGGGAAATTGCGAAGTACTTTGTGCTGCAACACTAACACTGGGATCTTGCAAAATTGGTGTTCTATCAGGATACAAGCACTCCGGACAAATAACTCTCTTAGGATTTTTTGTCTCAAACTCTTTCCCGCATTTAGTGCATTTATTCGTGTACATAAAAGATATCCTTCTTGGCTTTATAGTATGTTTCCATCAAAAAAATCAGCAATTATACAAAATTCTCCCTAATTGAAGATAAATCTGGCTTATATTAATTTATTTTATAATTAAAATTCAATTAATACAAGTATTAATTTATTTTTAATATATGTTACTATATTATCATGAGTCAACAAAGCGGATTAATTAATTGTAAAAAGTGTGGTTCCTTATTTATTAGAGGAGCAAGAGACATTTGTGATAATTGCTTTAAAGCAGAATTGGAACTTGTCGACAAAATAAAAGCATTCATCAATAAGAATCCAAATCCTAAAACAACTCTTGAAGAAATAATTAACGAGATAGGCATCAGCAAGAATGAACTTGAAGATTTAATAGAAAAAGGCAGACTTTTTTCTGTAATGCCTAAACTCCTTATAAAGTGCAGATTTTGCGGTATAGAAATAGAAGACGAACAAAAGTCAAGCTTTGTGTGCACAAAATGTTTGAATAAATTCAGTCCAAAGGGCGATTTGGCAAAAATCAATGCCCTAAAAGAGGAGCAACAACAAAAAGACTTTTTTGAAAAGAAAATAAGGCGAACATATACCGAAGGTTCAAAAAGTCGTTGCGGTTTTATTCAAAACTACAACTTTTAAGCTATAAAATTATTGCCATACCTTAATGAACCTATGAAATAACATTCCTTTAAAAGCTTTTCCATACTCCTGTAAACTTTTTTTCTGGGCGGTTTAGCTGCTTGAACTATTGCTTCGCTTGTCTGTGTATATTCGCTCAATGCAGAATTCACGACAAAGAAGTTTTCTACACTCTCATCGATCTGAGCCTGCGTTAACATCTCTCTTTCCTCTTTCAATTATTTCTCTCATATTAATAAAAAAAATAGCAGTAAAAATATTGACATTTTAAATAAAAAATATATATTTTTTGTAATATTTCTTAATATAATTTGTCAAAATCACTTAAATTAACCACTTTAACGGTATTTCTCAAATCGTCTCTTTTATCTTTTACGAAAACTTTTATGTAATTCCTTGTAATAGCACTATAAGATCCTGTTTTTGAAGATTTACGTTCAAATAATATCTCTTGTTCTTTATTGCTATTTCTTTTCAGAAATTCGCCATGCTTTAACTTGCAAAGCTCGTTGAGAATTTGAGTTCGCCTTGTCTTAACAGAATCCTGCACTTGATTTTTCATTTTTGCAGCAGGAGTATTTTCCCTTATTGAATAAGGAAAAGCGTGAATATAACTTAAGGGCAGTGCCACTAAATTTTCATAAGTAACATTAAAATCCTCATCGCTTTCATCAGGGAAACCTGCTATTATATCACAACCCAAAAACGGCTCGTCAAAAGTATTATAGAGCATTCTTACAATCTCAAGCGCATCAGAGGATGAGTAATTTCTGTTCATATTTTCTAAAGTCTTATCACACAAAGACTGCAAAGACAGGTGAAAATGCGGACAGAATTTTTCCGATTTCTTTAAAAATTCAAGCATTCTTTCATTTATTTCATTTACATACAAAGAACCTAAACGAAAACGTGAAATACCTGTCTTTTCAATTTCATACAATAAATCGACAAGCTCTAAACCCCATTCTAAGCCCCATTGCCCTATGTGAATCCCTGTTAAAACAATTTCTTTTATGCCATTTTTTGCCAAAAGTTCAATTTGCGAAATGATATTTTCTACACTATTTGAGCGTGAATTGCCCCTAGCGTATGGAATTATGCAGTATGAGCACCTGTTATTGCAACCCTCTTGAATTTTTATGCTTGGACGAGTTTGATAAGGGTTTTCAACTATTTTATGATTGAATTCTTTTATTTTAAATATATCCCCAACAAGCTTGTTTTTACGTCCTTTAAAAAGCTCATCAATATATTTTCTAAGCTCAAGCTTTTCATCGTTCCCTAAAATTAAATCAATATTTGTTGTATCAAAATTCTTATGCAGGTCAATTGTCTGCGCCACACAACCTGTTAAAATATTTTTTATAAAAGGATTTTCACGCTTTGCACGATTTAAAAGATAAGAACTTTGCGAATCACTGTGCGATGTTACAGAACATGAATTTAAAATAAAAATATCAGCGTCTTTGCAGTCTTGAACTTGCAAAAAGCCTATTTTCTCAAGCTCGTCGATAATTATCTGCCCCTCAATGGCATTTGTTTTACAACCCAGAGTTTTTATAACAAATTTCCTACTCACGCTCAATCACCGTAACCGATTCAATGTGATAAGAATAAGGAAACATATCAAAAGCGCGCGCTGTTTTTGCCTTAAAACCAAACTCCTGCAATATTTTTATATCTCTTACAAGAGTTTGTGGGTTGCAGCTTACATAAATTATAGAATTTGTAAGTTTTGAAATAACCTCCAAAGCCTCATTATCAGAGCCTTTTCTTGGCGGATCTAAAATTACATGAGAAAATTTTTTCTTTTCTTTTAAAAATTTTCTAAACTGCTCTTTGGCATCTCCTAAAAAAACCTCATAACTCTTGCAATTATTGAGTTTAAAGTTTTCTTTAGCATCAATTACCGCTTGAGCATTTTCCTCTACCAGATAAATTTTTCTTGCCTTATCACTTGCCCAAATACCTATTGCGCCTACACCGCCGTAAGCATCCAACACAGTTGAATTTTCTTTAATATTTTTTTTAACCTCGTTAAAAATTTCAACTGCACATTTTGGATTTACCTGAAAAAAACTTGCCGGTGAAATCTTGTAAACTCTCTTGAAATCAGCACTATCAAGAGTTTCATATATAAAATCTTCACCCCATGCGCAAATAAATTCATCCCCTATTATTTTATTTGTCTTATCAGAGTTAAAATTAACACTCACCCCTTTAATTTGAGGAAATTTTTGCCCCAACTGCTCAAAAAATTCACCAAAATCGCTCTTATAACGTGAAAATTCATCTTTTTTTAAATTAATAACAAAAGTCATTAGCGCATTTTTTAAATCGCTTGAAAACCTTAAAATCAAACTCCTTAAAAGCCCTTTGTGAGTTTTTTCAACATACCCCCCAAAAGTCCAATTTTCCCTAATATATTGCGCAATTTCATCTGCCAAATGCGGCTGAATCGGGCAAAATTTTATATTCACAATATCATGACTTTTCTCTTTAAAATAGCCTATTAAAAGCCTTTTTGAATTTTTTGTTTGCGAAACTCTATACTGAATTTTATGTCTAAATTCCTTGCCTTGCGGACTTTTTACAGGCTCTAAAAACTCTGGCTGCTCATCCAGCTTTAAAAAAGCCTCTTTTAACATATTATTTTTTTGCTCAAGCAAATAATCATAATTTAAATATTGATAGCAACACCCCCCGCAAGCATTAAACAAAGGGCAAAAAGGCTTAACACGCTCTTTTGATGGCTCAATAACCTCTAAAATTTCGCCTGTTGCATAACTCTTATTAACCTTTGTAATTTTAACTTTAACTAAATCGCAAGGTGCTGCATTTTTTACAAAAACAACAAAACCATTAGGACTTTTTTCACTGTAATAACGCCCCAGGGCCGACCCTTGGTAAGTTAATTTTTCTATTCTTAGTTCAATCTCGTCGTTTTGTTTTATCAATATTGAAAATACCTGTCAAAATCCACATCATCAAACGAGCACAAAAGCTGATACACAGGGTCATCCTCGTCCATTCTTTGAAAACTGTACTCATCAAACTTCCACAACTTCGGATTAATCCCAATTACACGCACAATATTGTGATCGTATAAAATTTTTAACTTCTTTTTTACAATATCAAGACTAATATTTAAGACTTTAGACAGCTCAACAGCAGTGATACCATCATCACTTGCGCATTTTTCAGGAGTTAAAAACATAAGTTCAAGCCCTACCTGCTTTAGCTCCTTATCTTCGCTGTCAAAATCGTAATCAATCATACACTATATTAAATACCCAAAAAGATTTTTTTTCATCATTTGTTATAATGAGCCCAGTATGTTAAAATACAGGTATGAATAAGATTAAAAGCGTTTTATTTTTAATCGTTTTGCTCAGCACATTTACCTGTGCTAACGCTTTTAATGTTGGCACATACAAGACAGAAACAGATTACGGACTGATTGACGGTTTCAAATTCAATGTCTTTGGTAAAAGAGAAGGCGAAAAAATGATTGAATTGAAATCTGAAACAAAAGAAGGGAAAGAAGAAATAGAACGTGAGAAAAAAAATCCTGTAGAACAGGATGAATACCAACTTTTTAGATTTATTCAAGAAAATACTGTTCCATTTTAATAAATTAAGCCACCATTATTTATATTGTTAGGTTGTAGAATAATATCAATAAAACAAATGTTATTCTTGTTTCAGGTAAAAATATTATTAAAAAACCTCACAGACTGCTATTACAGAAGAACTAATTTAATGTTTTATTTTACAGTTGCATGTTCATTTATACACGCTTAATTTTTATTAATTTTTGTAAAATTATAATTAAAATAATAAAATTTTTAACTTGCAAAAATTGTCAAAATTCTCTCTGTACAAGATTTATAAAAGAGCTTTGATAACCCCAATAGTTAAAATTACTCAAGTAATTTTGGCGATTTTCAAAAAGTATTTGTTTGTTATTATGTGAATAGTTAAAACCCACAACCCCATAATAATAAAGTTTACGGCTTTGGAGCGAGGATATACAAATGCTTAAAAAATTGTCCAATTTTTTGGTTATTTTTTCACGTTCACAAAAATTTACAAAAATAAATTTGATTTTAATTATTGTAAAAAAGCTTTGCGACAAGGCTTTTAGTAAATATATAAAAAATAAAATTTAACTTTGGAAAATATATTTATTTTTATAATGCTATTTGCTGATATTAATAAACCAACCCCCAAGATAGGAATAAAAATGAAGCTTACAAACCGAGAAAAACAAGTAATGTCGTTGCTTTGCTTAGGACTCAAAGATAGAGCAATAGCAAGCACTCTAGGCTTGAGCGTTCGCACAGTCCAAAATCACCTCTCGAGAATTTATTTAAAATTTCGCGCACAAAACAGAACTCAAGCAATAACGCGTTTTTTGGATATTTACGGAAAAATAGCATTTGATTTACTTTCAGGAGAAACACATGAACAGAATAATTCTACATTGGAGCGGGGGCAATTATACTCCTTCATTAACGGATTTTGAACACTATCATTTTTTGGTTGACAACAAAGGAAATATTACAAAAGGAAAATATAAACCTGAAGACAACCTCAACTGTAATGACGGATATTATGCAGCACATACAGGTGATTTTAACACCGGTTCAATAGGGGTCGCCCTTTGTGCTATGTATGGTTATAAGAATCCTTTAAATGTAGGTAATTTCCCATTTTTAAGAATCCAGGCAGAAAGCGCTTTTGCCTACTGTGCAACTCTGCTTAAAAAATATGGCTTAAAACCTGCAAAAAACACCATAATGACTCACTACGAAGTCGGAAAAATGTTCCCTAATTCAACAAGTGCGGGAAAAATAGACATTACATATATTCCATATGAACCCTCAATAGAAAAAAATGAGGTCGGAGACTACATCAGAAATAAAGTAAGGTGGTATTATGAGCGATAATAAATTAGCTTTTTACGATTTTTCTGGCGGCATAAATACTAACGCCACAAAAGTAATGCTCGGCTATGGGGCGAAAAAACTCAATTGGGATGACAGTTACAATGTAGAACTCTATAAAAATCAAGGCGTAGAACGTATGCTGGGGAACCAAACATTCTTAGATGAAGGCTTGGAAGACGAATCCTCTATAATAGGTTTATGCGAGTACCCTAAAATGACTGCAGGGTTTTTATTTGCAAAATCCAACGGTAAAATCAAATACTATGATTATCAAAGCGGTCAAACAAGTACAATCCATGATTATGGAAAACAAATTAAGGCTGTTGATTTTACATTATATTTGGATGGCATTGCATTTTTTGCTCAAAATTGCGAAGGCTATTATTTTAACAAGAATCTGGAAACAAAATTAAATCAACTGAATGCAAAAGATACAAAAGGAAATGATATAAAGCCGGACACAATATCCTCTTATGCAGGCAGACTTTGGATCGGCTCTAATGCTACTCTGTATTACAGTGCTCTTGGAAGATTTAATGATTGGGAAAGCGAAAATGATGCTGGATATATTTCAAATTTTCACTCTTCAGTAACAAAAATTTCAGCACTGGCGCTTTACTGTGGAAATCTCGCCATATTCAAGTCTGACGGCGTGTATCTGCTCTCGGGTTCATCTCCTGAAAACTTTGCAATAATAAAATTTGCCGACAAAGGTACGGAAAGCTCAAAAGCTGTATGCACTTGCAACAACAAACAGTATTTTTTCAATGCCGATGGACTTTTTGCACTTTCTCAAGTTGGAGAACTTTCACAAATAATGATGAGTGGCAATATCGCATCTGCAGTGGAAGATGCATTTAAAAATGCTGACAGAAGCAGAATGCACGAAGCTTTTTGTGTTCCGTACGAGAAAAAAAATCAATTATGGTTCTACCTACCATATTCGGACAATGAATTTTTCAGTACAATATGGATTTACGATTTTGCAAATAATTGCTGGACAAAAAGAATAGAAACACAAGAAATAACATCTGCAGCAAATATCAATTCGGAAGTTTTCTCAGGTTGTTCAAACGGAAAAATTTTACAAGAGAACATAGGTTCTACTTTTGACGGAGATACAATAAAATTTAATTTCACAACACCTTTTTTTCATCTTGGTAAACCATCAGAGAGAAAAATTATAGAAGATTTTGCACTACTACTTGATGAAACCGGTGAAAACAAATTCAAATTCAGCGTTTCTAAAGATTTTATAAAAGAAATAAAAACAGATCATGAATACATCAGAACAGTACAAACGGGCGTATTAATATGGGCTTCCGAAGAAGAGCCAAAAAACAAATACAACTGCTTTGAAAATGACTACTCGCCTATTTGGGCAAATTCTTGCCAAAGTTCTGTAAGCGTGCAAATCTTTGACTCAAATCTCAGTGTGGCACTTAACATAGAAGGCGAAGAAGAAGGTGATGGCTTTAGGCTTGTAGGAATTGAGTTCAAGGAGTTGTTAAATGATTTCTGATAAACACAATTATGAGTATATGCAAATGCTTGGGGAACATGCTGTTTGGACCAAAAGTTCTATGTTTGCAGATTTTAAGATCAAAATCCGAGCATACAAGCTCTTGGAGGATTTGAAGAACAACACAAGAGGCAAAAAATTAACCGCAAAAATATGTCGGGACGGATTAAATAAATTCACATGTAAAGGATTTATTTATGAATTTTTAGGTTTTGTATAAAGGAGGAATAAATGAGCGAAAATAGCACAAATACAACAAGAATAAAGCCAACCTATTTTGAAATTTTTACAAAAGTATTAAATGAACTTAGTTGGAGAGAAGTAAGTGATTTTGACGAAATAATAAAAAGTGAACATAAAAGAATTCTTAATTTAATTAATTCTACAAACTCCGAAGTATTAAGCTCGTACATATGGGATTTTCAAATAGAAAAAAGTGAAATAACTTTAGAAAATAATCAAACAACAATTTTTGAAGATTTTGGAGGCAAGATTATTTCTGTTTGGGAAGGTACAAAAAAGTACAAATACATTCATCCCTCTCTGCTTGCCGGCAATAACCAAAATAATTCAGACTATTATTCAAACATTGGCGATCTAATTATTGCGATGCCATCAAATAAACAAAGAAAACTTAGCGTAATATACGTCTCAGACTTTTATGCACAAGATGAAAACGGCGAAAAAAAACTAAAAATGGAAAACAAAAATGATACAAGCATATTGCCACTGCCCTATTTAGAACCGATTTTGGTCTACGGCACATTAATCAAAGTAAAGGCAAACCCATCTTTCGCGAAATTCGGATACTGGAGAACACTGTACTATAACTCAATAACCAACCTAAGAACCTCTGGTACAAAGTCCTATGAGGACTCACCAAGGATAACTTTTGGTTAGTACAGTTTTATCATATTCAAAAGCAAAGAGCTGATACCATTTGAGAAAATAACCAAATATATACAGAAAAGAATTATTGTGAGAAATTTCTGAAAATCAGAAAAAACAATCGCTTTCTTATTCTTTTTAGCTTCCTGAAAAGCTTCATATTCTCTTTTATATGGACTAAACGGAAGTAAGCCCTCCATCTCTTCAAGAACTTTAGAATATTTAATCTTAATTAAAAATTGGTAACTGTCCAGATTTAACCACCACATGACACATACAGCCATGCCAATCACCGAACCTACAACAATTGGAACAACGGAAGGCGTAAGTGCATAAAACACATAAAGTAATAAAAACAGAACCAAAGACAAGACCAGATAAAATCTGTTTGTTTGAAAGTTTCTGGCAATAAAAGAATCTTTAGCTTCAGAATAAACTCTATACTGCTCTATAACAAGAAATTTTTCATCATTTTGCATAAATTCCAATCTCCACTATAAAAATACCACAAATTTACAAAAGAGGCAACCATGAAAATAAATAAATTAAGCGAACTGTTTGACATTAATTTTAAAAAAATAAGGCATAAAGAACTACTAAAATTTTTTAAACTCTGTCTGAAATATCATTCCAGATTATTTGATGATGATTTTTTTCGTATAAATTTTTCAACTCCTGAAAGATTTTTCAATTTCATAAAACAATTTAAAGATAACATATACTTTGTATTACTTGGAAAAGAAGAAAAATTTGCAGGCTTTTTTTACCTCTATGAAACTAAAAAAGCAGCAAACGGATATTTCGACTCTAAAATAACATTGTGTATATGCAGACCTTATTGGGGGTTTGGTTCTTATGCAATAGCCAAAAAAGGACTCAAATTCTTATTCGAAACAATGAATGTGAGAAAGCTGAGTGTGGAAATAGTAGGCGAAAATTCATACGCCTGGAAATTGATTGAAAAACTGGAATTTGAATATGAAGCCACATTAAAAAAAGAATGTTTCAAGAATGGAAGAGCTGAAAATCTTCATATATTCTCAAAATTTAATCCCGCACTATAGAGCCTTGCGGGAAGGCACATATAAAAGAAAGGAAAAAAAAGAAATGGCACAACAAAATTTATCAACCGCTTACAGCAGCTTGATTGTTAGCACTTGGAGCAAAAAAATCAATGCAGGTTTAGACAAAAACTGCACAATGCTACAATGTGTAAACCGCGATTATCAAGCAGAAGCCGACAATGGAACATCGGAAATCAAAATTGTAACTCCGGAAAGTGTTGCTACAGGAACTTATACAGGCACATTACCTGCATACACTGCTGCAACAGTGTCAAGCAAATCTTTAAAACTAAACCAAAATTTATATTTTTCATTCAGTGTTCCAGATATTACACAGGCACAAACAAATATTTCTTTAACTGATGCTATTTTAACAAAAGCACAAAAAGCAATTGATGAAGGTATTGATAAATATATTTTCACAATGAACACAGAAGCAGATACTGCAAATATTTTAGAAGGGGAAGAAGAATCACCCATTACGCTTAGCAAAACAAATATTTATTCTCAATTTGTTTCACTGTCAAAGCTTCTTAAAAACACAGGCGCAATTACATCTCAAAAACATGGTTGGGTAGTTGTTCACCCTGATGTAGAAGAAATATTACTGCTTTGCGAACAATTCTCAGGAGCATCAAATGAATCTGATAAAGCTAAAAAAGAAGGTTCTATCGGAAGAATTGCCGGTCTTGATGTTTTTGTAAGCAGCAATGTGGGCAAAGAAACAGACGGCAGCTATACAATTATGGCAGGTACGACTGAGGGTATTACATATGCATCTCAAATTAAGAAATTCGAACAAATAAGAGCAGAACAGTCTTTTGACACAATTGTAAGAGGACTTTACACATTTGGTGCAGTGGCAGTAAATCCAAAAGCCTTAGCCGTATTAAAATGTGAAATATAATCTACATGCCGAAATAATAAACAGCATTAAACCAAGAACGAAACAAAGATATAATTCATAAAAAAAGTCCCCGAAGGGACATTCACGTAAAACTAGGTTAAAGGAAGGGATAAGATGAAAGATAATATGGTTCAAGAACTTTTACTGAGGACACTCTTTGGCCAAAAACCTGACGCTACCTCAGCAACGAAGGCCGCCCAGTACCAAAACACGCAAGCAGGCCCACTCGAAAAGAGGGAAATTTTACTATCACTCTTAAAGTCCTTGTATTTAGATAATGCCCAAAAAAAACAAGGTTCTAACGTTAATAATGTAAACAATTCAAATGGTACAAAAATACTAAACAACCCACAAACAGGTGCGTTAAACACAAATAGAACACAACAAATACCGCAGATTTTTAAAGAATTTATTAAAGAAAATCCTGACTTTTTTAATCAAAGAGAAGTGCTTTTTGAATATTTAAATTCTGCCAATGCAAATCTTGATTTGGACGAACTTAACAAAATCGCACAAATTACAAAAACAATAGAAGAAGAGGCAATTAAACGTTTTTGTGCCAAAAATCCAAAATACGCACAATTTTTGACAAACGAAAATTCTAAGCTGACAAATAAACTTGAAAAGGATGTTTTGGATAGTCTTGACGGAGATTTAAAAAATCAGCAATTCTATAGCGCACAAGACATCAACAAAATGTCAACAGATGAATTTCTAAAACATAAAGACGAAATTGATGCACAAATACTAAACCTCATCAAAAACAGCTAAAAGACACAACGCCCCACGCAGCAATTTTGTGCTGCATTGGGGCTTTTTTTAATGTTAATCTTTGCCCAGTACCGAGCGGAAAAAAAAGGGGTCGAAACCCCATTCGCATACTAGCCGAAGCATTAACAACACAACCATTGTACATAATTAAGCTATAAAAATCAATGACTTTATTAAGAAATATTAAAAATGGATAAAGAAAATATAAACAATAACCAAAAAAAATTTCTCGAACATTATGCCAAAACACTCGACGCAGAACAAAGTGCACATCTTGCAGGATATAAAAATCAAACTTCTGTTACAAACGTAAAAAAAATCCTCGACGATCCTAAAAAATTGAAACAATTAAACAAAATCATACAACAAAATGCGCAAAAACTGGAAATTACAAAAGGCTATATCGTCCAAAAATATCTAAAGATAATTGAATATGCATTTTTTGAAGACGAAAACGGACTAAAAGAGCCACAACTGGCACTAAGAGCACTGGATGGACTCTGCAAACAGTTGAGCGGTAATAGATATGAGGAATTAAGAACAAAAAAATCAATATTTGAAAGTATAGAAGGGCTTGACCCCGACAAAATCTAGGAAAGGCTAAATTAAATATGAAAAATACAGAATTTGAACCGGCAAAACTCAGCGATCTTGAAACGGAAGAAATTAAAAATAAAATTTGTGAAAAATTTGATAAGTTGAACGAAGAAAGAAGAAATCAACTCTCACACATTAAAAGTATCAGAAATGCCATTTTTGGCACATATTCACACAATGAAACAGGTAGCAAAAAAATAAATTTACCAGATGCATGGGAACAAGCCGCAACACTTAAAGCACACCTTTTAGAAGCTATCCCGTCATATCCTGAAGGTCTTTTTGACGTATGCGAGGCAGATAATTCAAGTACAGAACGCGCAAACAAACATAAACTGTTTCTGTGTAATGCGCTTGAAAAAATGAGATTTTCAAATAACCTTGAAAAAATAATAGATCAATTAATAGAAACGGGCGAAATAACAATGTTTGTAGGTTGGGAAACACGTTGGAGAAGCAGACGTGTTGCGACAACTTTATACGAAAAAATTCAAAATCCGCTCCTTGAAACTTTTAAAACAATAAAAGAAAAAACCTATGAAGGCACATCCCTTAAAATAATTCCTGCGCATGACTTTGTTTTTGACACCCAACGGGCACATAACTGGGATAGTTGTCCAAAAATTCACCGCAGTTGGATGGAAATTAATGAAATCTTAGAAAACAGAGAAAATTTTACAATAACAAAACAAGCAGCACAAGAACTTGCAATGCTACTTGAACGCTCAAAAAAAGACAAAGACACAACAGGCATTTCTGACGGGCTTGTTGAAGTACTAAAATTTTTCGGCAACATAAGACTTGATAGCGGAAAAATCTTAAAAAACCGTATGATAGTGGTAGTTGGCAGGCTTGCCGTAGTGCAGAACGAGGTAAATCCTTACATAAACTGTCCTTATATTTATGCCAATATCATACAAGACCCTTGTACAAAACGCGGTTTAAGCCCCTTAGCACCAGTAATTCCTGTTTTAAATACGGCAGGAGAGATTATGCAAACACAAATTTTAGGGCATAAGCTTGTATCAAATCCGCCATTTTTAGCTCCCAGAGGTGCTTTCCATGGAGAAATCGAAGTTAAACCGGGTAAAATAATAGAATATGACCCGTCATTGTTGCCACAAATGCCGCAACCTCTTAACTTTAGTGCAATGCTTGGCGGTTGGGAATTCATAAAATTCTTTAAAAGCCAAATTGAGAGGGCAACGGGAATTTTCGACAATATGGCAGGCAGCATACAAGAGGCAGGAGAGCGTACTGCAACCGAATTAAACTATACGGCAAACGGGCAAAGTGCACGTCTTAACTGGTTTATAGACTCAATAAACAGAAAAATTATCATGCCGCTTTTAGAAAAAACAGCGCTCACAAATGCTAATTTTATGATTGGTGAATCTAAAATCAGTACCGAAGTTGAAGGAAAATCAGTAATTGTTGATATTACACCTGATGTTCGTGAAGGCAATTTTGTATATAAATACTCAGACAGAAAAACAACCATTGCAAAAAACTCAAAATTTAAAGAAGTTCAAAAAACTATTTCCGAATTTTCAAAAATTCCTGACATCGCACAAAAAATTAATTGGGAAGAGTGCTTTAAATACACCCTTGCAACACTTGGTGTAGAAAACACATCAAAATTTCTTTTAACACAAGAGCAAATTGCGCAAAAAAATGCGCAAAATTCCTCTCAAAAGGCAAAAACACAACAAAACGTCTTGGAGGGTAAAAAAAATGAAATACAAACTCCTTAAAACACAAAAGAAATTCCTTGAAGTCCCACACAATTTAGAACTGGACGTATGTGTGTATCAAGGCGGATTCGGCTCGGGTAAAACCTGGGCCGGCTCGCTTTTAGGGACTCTTCTGTGTCTGAAATTTCCAGGTATAAACGGGCTTTGCGGTGCACAAACTTACTCACTTGTTCGAGATACCACACTAAATGCTTATTTTGAGCACTTTGAAAATTTTGGCTTGCAAGAGGGCAACGACTGGCAATTTATAAAATCACAACAAAAAATTGTCTTTAAAAACGGTTCTAATATTCTTTTTCGACACTTTGACGAACCAAATAAACTAAAGTCGCTAAACCTTGGTTTTGCTGAAATTGAAGAAATGTCCGACATTCCTGAAGCAACATTTAAAATGCTTTTAGGGCGTATGCGACAAAAAAAGAAAAAAAGCTGGAGGGACTTTAAATATAGGATTTTTGGGCACACAAACCCACAGAGCAGACGTGGCTGGATTTACAAAAATTTTGCAGACAGCAAAAAACCTAACTATCGCCTCGTTCTTGCCCCATCTACAGAAAATATTTATCTACCTAAAGACTTTTGTGAAAACTTAAAAAGCGCTTACGATGAAAGCTACTACAAAAGAAATGTCCTCGGTGAATTTGATGAGGACAACTGCCCGCTTGTAGTACCAAATTTCAGCAGTGAAAACATTACAAAAGTAAATTATTTAGATTATTGCGACTTGCACATTTCTTGCGACTTTAACGTTGATCCAATGTGTTGGATTTTAGCCCACATTGATAATCATAAAGTTTACTTTTTTGATGAAATTGTGCTTGAGAACACAACCACAACCCAAACTTGCGAAGAATTTGCCCGCAGATATCCTTATCACAAAGGCAAAATTATTATAAACGGTGATGCCTCAGGCGATAATCGGACATGCGTCAGTGAGTATACAAATTACATGCTCATTCGCAACTTTTTTGCACAAAAAATGAAAAGAAATGTCGAATTTCATCTAAGGCAATTTAATCCGCCAATTAAAAACAGGGTAGCGGCTTTTTGCTCCATGGTAAAGTCAATGGATGGACAGAGAAAAATTTTAATCGACCCTAAATGCGAAAAATTAATTTACAATATGAACAATTTAAAATACCGTGAAGGTGGCTCTAACATTGACATTCCAACATATTGGGCAATTAAAAATAACAAAGAGCTAAAATTCCTCTCACACCCTTTTGATGCTGCAAGCTACCTTGTAGAGTATTATTTCCCAATTATTTAGAAAGGACAAAAAATGAATATCGATAACTACCTTGAATTTGCACCTATTTTAATAGTAATTATTATTTTTGCCGCACAAACGAGAATTTTTATAACTCCTGAGGCATTAGAGAAAAAACACAGAGAAATAATGAACGAATGCCAAGGGCGTTTTGCTTCGATTATTTACATTAAAGAACTAAAAAACCAGTGGGGTGAAATAAAGGAAAAAATCGACAAAATTTATGATTATTTTCTGCAAACCCACGGAGATTAAAGGTTATAGAGAATTTATAGATTAATTTATTAACCTTAAAAATATCTCGGAATAGTTAAAATATTTCTCAAGAAACAAGTACAAGAAAAACATACTCAAAGGACCAAGAGGTGAAACAAAAAAGAGTCCTAACCAAAACAAAATTTTATACAAGGGTTTAAATTTATCAGGAATTTTATTAACCAATTGAAACTCTGTTTTGTTCTTCTTTCTAATAAAAAATTCAATAAGAATGAGAACAAAAAACACAGCGCAGATAAAACATGCCAGCATAAAGTACAGCGCACTTGTGGCACTTGAAACAAAACCCAGCATATCCCTGTCGTAGTGGTAGCCTTCAAGATCTGTCCAGTCAAGCGGGGAAAATATAAACTCGTTATAAAGCGACAGTAAAATGCAAGGATATCCAAGTAATGAAAGGAGGTTTGAAGTTGTAAGTTTAGTTAAACCAATTAATTTCATAGTTTGTCTATCAGCCTTAAAAATAATTCCGAGTAGTTGAAACATACTTCAAAAAACATGTGCAAGAAAAACACACCCAGAGGACCAAGAGGTGAAACAAAAAAGAGTCCTAACCAGAATAAAATTCTATACAAAAGTTTAAATTTATCAGGAATTTTATTAACCAGTTGAAACTCTGTTTTGTTCTTCTTTCTAATAAAAAATTCAATAAGAATGAGAACAAAAAACACAGCGCAGATAAAGCATGCCAGCATAAAGTACAGCGCACTTGTGGCGCTTGAAACAAAACCCAGCATATCCCTGTCATAGTGGTAACCCTCAAGGTCTGCCCAGTCAAGTGGGAAAAATATAAATCTTATGTATGAAAAATACAAAATACCCGGATACCCAAGCAATGAAAGGAGGTTAGAAGTTGTAAATTTAGTTAAGTTGTTTAATTTCATAAGGCAAGTATAACATAGTTTTTTTAGAAAGGAAAAATATGGCAAACAAAAAGTCACTTAGCCCCATTGCAAATTTTAAACAAGAAATGTACAATGAAGCAGGAAATTACCAAAAAATTTACGGTTACGAAACAAATCCGGACCCGAACCATGCCAGTTGGAACAACGAAGCAGACGCCTTTAAACACGCTTTTATGCAGGCAATAGGGGTACAAAGATATAATGTACCAATAGCTGCAGGGCTTGCAAAGTGGCATGAATTAGATGGCAGACTTAATAAAGGGCAACCAAAAGCAGAAGAGAACATGGACAACTGGAACAACAGAGTAGGCAGAGAAATAGGGCTTGAATTAAGAGAAATGTTAAAAAATGACCCAGGAGTAAAAAATGATAGGTATGTTAAAAATCTGGCGGCTGAACTAGTTATGCAGAAAATGCGCGAAGGGAAATTGATTACAAGTCCTGATGACCCGAGAAAATTTGTAGCACATCCGTTAATTAATGATACTTTAAACAGATTAAAAGATTTTTCAGATACAATTATCCCAAATAATACTATTGCACCGTTAAATGACGGCAAGACTTTTTTTACAGCAAAAGCAATTGACAATATGACAAATAAAGAATTTTTAAACGTACAAGATATAATCGACACGCAAATTAAAAATAAATTTGCGCCATCAGAGTATGAAGCCAAACAAGGTGTTGCCTCAGGTGCCTATATTTATGTGAATGAATACACAAGAGATGACGGAACAAAAGTAAAAGGCTATTACAGAAAAAGATAAGCACAAAAAAGCCCTGAAATTCAGGGCTTTTAAACTTTATTTTCAAACTACAGGATGTTTGATGTAATTGTGAAGTGAACGCGGCAATTTGATGCGCCTTCAGGCTTATCGCCAATAGGAATACCAATGTAGACGTTACCTGATAAGTATCTTGTAAGTCTGACGATTAAACCACCGCCCACGCTCATTACATAACTTGGACCGTAAGTATCGGTGCCGACATTACCAAACCAACCTGCATCATAAAATGCTGCCCACTGAATAGAATCATCAATAAATTGAAGTTTTTCCGGCAAAATTCTATTTAAGAATGGTATATGCGATCTGAATTCTAAAGATGCCGTTACACCGTAGTCGCTAAGCAAGAAACCTTCTTCATAACCACGTACAGATGAAATACCGCCAAATTGCATTTTTTCAGACGGATACAAACCATGACTTGCCCATTGACCGCCTGCTTGGATAATTGCCATAGATCTCATAGGTAAAATTTGCAATCTGGCTAAGTTAGCGTTAACTTTAACAAATTTGTTAGTAGGCAACCAGTCATAATGATAACCGTCATACTCATCAGATGCACCCATTATTGGCAAACCAACGCTTGCACCTACGTTTCCAAACCATTTGCCGTAAAAATCGTCCTTAATATTTGTAAAGTTAACCCTTAAAGCTCTTGTTTTATACTCATTTAAAGTTACTTTTTGTTCTCCTATGGTACTTTTTGTATTTCTTACATCTAATGAAATATCTCCATACAACTTATAATTTTCAGTTTTTACCAACCTTCTTGATAAACCTACGAAGAAATTGTGTGAATGACCCTTAATATCGTAGTCCTTCCACTGTTCACCCATTGTTAGACCGCTATAGCTATAACCTAAGTTCAACTTAGTTTCATGACGACCAATCGGGACAGAATAGAAAACACCCTGGCTAACCGAACGTCTTGCAAGCGCCGTTGTTGATAACAACTTATCACCCCAACCGGTTAGGTTGTACATGCCCGCAAAGAACACCGCACGATTCAAACCGATAGCGTCACGACCTTGGTTATCAAAACGAAAGTCAAAGTCAATCGGGAATCTGTCTTTCATTTGCAAAGTTAAATCTGTGTATTGAGCAGACTCTTCATTATCTTGCATGGAAACTTGACCCTTCATATATCCTGAAGCGTTCATTTCCCTTAGAGTTTCTTGAATATCACGAACGTTCAAAACATTTTCAGGTTCAATATTTTTATCTTTCAAATAAGTAGCACGAACAAATTTGTCCCTAGCCCACTTATTACCTTCAATTTCAACCTTACCGTATTTACCCTCCATAACTACAATTTCAACATTACCGTCTTGAACTTTTTGGGGTGGAAGATAAGCTATTGTTGAAATATAACCGTTTTGTTGATAATACTCGGTTACCATATTAGCCATTGTAATTAGGTCGTTAATAGTAACTTCATTGCCAATTTTTTCACAGATTAAATCCATTAACTGTTCTTCGGTAAAACGTGTATTACCCGTAAATTTTATTGAATTAAGCTTAAAACTTACTTCTTTGTTGGGAAGCTGATCAACCTGCTCCCTCATTTTTTTATCCATTTCAATAACTTCACGACCGCGTTCGTGTTCTTCCATATTCTCGCGAGTTCTTCTTTCGTATTCTTTTAATTGAATTAAGTTTGTTTGGTCAACGACACCCGGGTCAAAACTACCGCCGATTGGGTTGCCTTCTATTGGAACGGATGGAACTGAAAAAGCTGCCGTACCCGACAACATAAAACAAAATATAAGGGACACTACATCCGACTTTTTAAATTTAAAACTGCGCATTTAAATTCCTTTTCATACATTTTTTGTTGCAATAAGCCACCTTATTACATATCAATAATAATATATAATGGTGATGTCAGCAATAAACCATTAATATGATTTATTTTAGAATATCTTTCAACATATTTTAAGAGCATTCCTTTTTCAACACTGCTATTAAAATATGTAAAAAAAATTTTTTGCCATTGTACTACAATTTTTTTTGTAATAGAATGGCAAATACACGCAATTAACAAACAAAACAAAGAAAGGTAAAGATTTGTAAATTTTATTAAGTTTTTTTGATATTTCTGCAATTTTTTACTTTTAGAAGTTTTTATATAAGTAATCGGAATTTTATATAAGAAGTATATATTTTTATAAGAAAGGATAACATAATGAACTTTAAGCACAAAAAATTAGCTTCAGCGTTAGTTTTAATCAGCTTTCTAAGTTACGTTCCCCTATCAACAACAATGGCTTTTGCTCTTGATGCAGGTACATTACCTGACCTTAACAATTCAATTAACGGTTCTGTTACAACAGACGGCAACAGAATGGATGTAACTGTTCAAGGCGGTGCCGGTGCAGTTGGTCAATTTGACTGGAACAGCTTCAACGTTGGCTCAAACGGACATGTTAATTTTGGTTTTACTAATAACTCACAAACATCTCTAAACCGTGTACTTGCTTCAGGCGGTTTATCTCAAATCTACGGTAAATTAACAAACTCTTGCGCAGGTGCTGATTGTTCAAGCTATATGGGTACAGGTAAAGTTATCCTTATCAACCCCAACGGTATTATGTTCGGTGCAGGTTCTACAGTAGACCTTAACTCTTTCACCGCAACAACATTTGATCTTAAAGGTGCTAAAAACATTAAAGATATGACAGCAGAAGAACTTCAAGCATACAAAAATCAACTCAACATTCAAGGTGTAGATAAAGACGGAAAAGTTATTTTATCTGACATGGTTTCAAATGCTAAGTTCATCAGAGACGGCGTTTTAAAAACAAAAGACGGTGCAGAAGTCACACTTGAAAACACAAAATTTAATATTGACAAATCATTGGGTATAGCTGCAGATAACGTAGTAGTTTATAAAAACTCATTAATTTCAACAAATCTTAAACCTAACTACAGCGGTGAACAAGATCCAACAAAACACGAACAAACATTTTCTAACGTAAGAATTGTTACAGGTGACGGTGTAAACTTCACTTACGAAGTAAACGGAAATATTAAAAGCCATAAAACAAACAAAGGATCAGATCTTAAAAACAACATCAGCATTGAAGATTCATCAATCGAATCAGGTGCTGTATATGTAGAAAACGGCAGCAATGTAGAAGATTCAAACATAAATATTAAAAAATCCGTTGTAAAAGGTTACAAACTCGTTAGAGGTGACTTTGGCGATATTATAATTGCCGGTCAAAATGATGTTAATATTGAAGATTCACATCTTCAAACAAATAATGCAAGCAGACAAGAAAATCCTGATATAAATACATACAACCAAAACGGCGGCAGAATTATGATCAGCGCAGGTAAAAATGTCGGTCTTAAAAATTCCAAGGTTGAAACAGCATATTCAGGACAAGACTATAGCGCTACAGGAGTAGTTGGCGCAAACGCAGGAGATATTACAATTTCTGCAGGCAGCAAAAATGTTGATATCGAAAATACAAACATCCATGCAAAAGGTAACTTAGTAGTTAATGCAAATGAAGGTTCTATAACTGCTACTGACTCAACTCTTAGAGCAAGAAATTACTCAAACCACGACGAAGGTGCCGGCAACATTCTCAAAAAAATAGTTTTAAATGCTAAAGATGCGGTAGCTTTAAATAATACATATTCTGAATCAACTGATAGCACAACCCTTAAAGCAGACAATGTTAAAGTTGAAAACAATTCAACAATGCATTCTGAAAAAGATATGAATATGTTTGCAAAAGATACACTAATTGCAGACTCTACAATCCAACACAGAGGTTTGTTAAACTTTGTTGAAGATGAAAGCATACTTAACAACGTAACAATCGCAGGCACAACAGGCTTCAACAACTACGCAGATGACTTAAATCTTACTACAAACGGTAACTTGATAATAGATAACAATAATCTGACAAAAAGAAGCTTCTCTGCAGTTCCTGATGAAAATACATTAGATATGAATGTAAAACTGACAGAAAAAGGAAACTTTAACTCAATCGCCCTTGAATCTACAAAAGGCAAGGTTGCTGTTAAAAATAATTCTGACATAAAAACAAATACAGGCGATATTACAATCAAAGCACTTGATAAAACAAACGGTGAAGTATTTGTTCAAAACTCAAAACTTGCTGCAGCAGCTAATGTAGACATTAAACAAGCATTAACTCACAACGCAGGTACTCATATTACTAAAGATTCAACTTTAAGCGGTCAAAACATTAAACTTACAACTACAAACTCTGATGCTGATATCAATGCAGACCTTGCAAACTTTGCAAACCTCAACTACAGCGAACGTTTAGTTCTTAATGCAGGCAGAGATAACAACATCACTGGTACAGGAAACTTAAACGCTACAAAAGTTGACTTCAACGCAGCAGGTAATAACAACTTAAATATCACAGGTAACATCACAACAGATGACACTACATTCAACGGTAACATCAACAACATAACAGCTACAGGTGATGTAACTCTTAAAAATACCGAACTTAAAGCAAAAGACTCAGCAGCTCCTGAAAATACAAAAACAATCGTTAACGCAGGCGGCAACTTTACAACTGACAAAACAATCTTAAAAGTAAACGGTACAAAATTAATCGCAAACGCTGACAAAGATACAAACATCGTAGTAAGCGGTGCAGATAACAAAAAAGCAGGTATTGAAATCAACGCTAAATACAACAGCAACGAACTTTCAAACAAAACAGTAACAATCAACGCAGCTGATAACAAACTTGCAATCTCTAAAATCAAATCAGGCAACTTGAACCTTGACAAAAACGATACATTCCTTGCAGCACTTACTGACTTAACTGCTTCAGATCTTGAAGGTGTTAACGAAGATGCACAAGGCAGAGCATACATTGAAGTTGCTAACTGGGGTCAATTCAACCTAGACCCAATGGAAGACTACGAAACTCAATTCAAACAACCTGATTCATTCACATACACTGATCACTTCGTAGAAGGTACTCACCAACCACAAGCAGGTGCAGCAATCGACACTTACAAAAAACACTTCATCGAATTCAAAAACAACACAATGGAAAAATTCCTTCTAGTATACGAAAAACCAGTTGATGGTTGCACACCTCCTCCAGTAGTTGAAGATCCTACAGACCCATTTATAACAGGTGAAAGCTTAATCAACCAAATACGCTTACCTCGTCAACTAGAACCAACTTCAAAAGTAGCACCAATTGCTAACAACACTACAGACCCAACAACAGGTATCGTAAATGCAGCAGCAAGGGTCGAAGTAGATGAAGATGCAGGAACAATAACAAAAAAACAACAAGAAGATGAATTTGAAATATAATTCAAAACAATAAAGAAAACACCCTCTTTTAAAAGAGGGTGTTTTTGCATGAAAATCTCATACAAATGATAGTATTTATTTTAAAAACAATTTGATATATAATCATGTCAATGGAAAAAAGACTATTAATACCCCTAATTTGTACAACTTTTATGTTGCAGCTTGGTGCAAATGCTCAAGTTGCTACAACTTGTACACCAAAAAGCGGATTTGGCGCCGAGAAAATATATTCTCTTGAACAGCAACTACGTCAAAATGAAGATCCTGAAACAATTAAAAAATACATTAATACTCAAAAAAGACGTTCGACATTTTTTAAAATTTTCAAAAGGGATAATATAGAAGCATGCGACAATTTGCGCTCAGCACTTTACTTTTTAAGAAAAAATAAAAATTCTGAGGAGTACAAAAAGACTTTAGAAAAATTAAATAAGCTCATTGAAAAATCAAATTTCCAAAATGACGACCCTAACAGATTTGAAATTGCAAAAAACCTTTTCCTTGAAGGAAATTACTACGCAAGTGCTTATGAGTTTGAAGAACTCATTGAAAAAGATTATCAAAGTGCTGTTTGCTATGAATATTTAGGCGATATAGAACAAAAAATTAATAAAGACATAAGCTGCGCTTTACCTTTTTATAAAAAATCAATAGAATTAATGCCAAATAACGCATCAGCTCTTTTTAAAATTGCAACAATTTTAAATGAAATGAACAAAATCGACCTTGCGCTTGAATATTACACAAGGGCAATTAATTTAACTGATGATCCTGAAATACTAAAGAAAGGTATTAGTGTATTTACAAAAGCAGTAAGGAGAAAGCCCAAAAACGCAAACTTGTACGAAATTTTAGGTACAACTTATGAAAAAACAGGCGATTACAAAAAAACTTATGAACTTTATCAAAGGGCAATTTATCTAAACCCTAAAGATATTTTCTTAAAATATCGTCTTGGCGGGCTTTTGTATGAAACAAAACAGTACCCTCAGGCAACAAGAATTTATGATAATATTTTAAGAGATAATCTCTATGAATCTCAAATCAGAGCAGGTAAAGCAAAAAGTCTGCTTGCACTTGGTCAAACAAACGCAGCCCTTAAAGAATATCAGGTAATTTTAGCCATTTACCCTGAGTCAAAACAGGCAAAATATGGTATTTATGAGATATTTAAAGACAAAAAAGACCCTGATTTTATAATTGATAATTTTTATCCACTAAACGAGGATTTTAAGCCATCAAGCGTATTTTATGCTGAATTTGCAGAACTTATCACAAGTCTTGACGGCAGCAACAAAGACGCAATTTATTTGTACAAAAAAGCAATTGAAAAAGACCCTAAAAACGCCAATGCTTATTTAAAATTGTATGAAATTTATGAACTAAAAGGAGAGGACTCTCTTGCAGCAGATTTAATCAAAAAAGCACACAAAGAACTGCCTAAAAACGAAGAAATAAGCAAAGTTTTTTTTTATCTCAACAAAAGCACAGACACGAAAAAAGATGAATTAGCACTAAATTATCTTAAAAAAAGCGAATGGGCAAAAGCAATTAAAATGTATGAGCAAATTGAGCCCAAAACAAGTCAGGTTTATGTTGCTATTGCAAATTGCTATAAATATTTAAAAAATTATAATAAAGCTGTTGAAAACTACAAAAAAGCTCTTGAGCTTGATGCCACCCAGTCTGATACTTATTACTCACTTGCGCTTGTTTACCTTGAACAAAAAAGTCCAAAACTAGCACAAAGTATGCTCTTAAAAGCAATTGAGCTTGACCCCAGAAACGTAAAAGCAATAAAGCTTTCAAATTATTTAAGAGGACAAGTTGTAACAGAACTTTTAAATGAAGCATACACCTATTATGATAAAAAACAGTATGAAAAAGCGTTAAACGTCGCAAATGAAGCGGCAAAACGCTATCCGCAAGATGCTCAAGTATATTATTACAGGGGAATTATACTTGAGGCTATGCAAATGTATCCTCAGGCTATAAAAGATTACAAAATGGCAGTAAAACTCAATCGCACATTTAGTTTAGGTTATTATTCAATGGCAAAAGCCTATGAAAAAATAGGTAAAGAAAGAGATGCCCTTGAAGCTTATGAAAAGTATCTCTCAGGTAATCCTAAAGAAGAAGAATTAATAAAAGAAGCAGAACAAAAAGTTATACAGCTCGGCGAAAAATATTACTAAAGGATAATTATGAAAAATACGGTTATTATAATTCCAGCAAGATACTCTTCAACAAGACTTTGCGGCAAATTATTAAAAGAAGTTAACTCTAAACCTATTATTCAGTGGGTCTGGGAGGCTGCAAAACAATCTAAACTGGCACAAGAAGTAATAATTGCAACGGATTCCGAATTAATTTTAAATAAAGCAAAAGAGTTTGGCGCAAATGTTGAAATGACATCGACCGAACACAAATCAGGCTCAGACAGGATTTGCGAGGTTGCAAAAAGACACAGCGAATACGATTATATTCTTAATATGCAAGGAGACGAACCGCAAATAACCTCCGAAGTTATTGATTTAGCTATATCAACACTAATTGAAGGCAATTGCGACATTTCAACCCTCGTAAGACAAATAACCGATATTGAACAAATTCAAGATCCAAATTGTGTAAAATGCGTATTTGATAATGATTTTAATGCGCTTTATTTTTCACGCTGCCCAATACCTTACGAGAGAAACAAAGGCGAGGCAAAATATTACGCGCACATTGGAATTTACGGCTACAAGAGAGAGTCTCTATTAAAAATGACATCTTTAAGCCAATCTGACCTTGAAAAAGCAGAAAGTTTAGAGCAATTGCGCGCACTTAAAAACGGTATGAAAATTAAAGTTGCGCTTACAAACTTAAATCCCATCGGGATTGACACCCAACAGGATTTAGATAAATTTATATGTATTCAAAAGGACAAAAGCTAATTTGAACCACTATCGCTGCTAACACACTTTCCTGTGCTTTCATTCCAACTGTAACCGGTTCCAAGTCCTTCACAATAAGTTTTTGCAGCATTCTCAGTTGTTGTTTGTACATCATCACCAACACCTGTTACTGCAGTATTAACTTTTTGACCCAAAAACTGAAGTGCAGTTATAGCAATAACTGTTACAAGTGCAAGTATTAATGCATACTCTACCAAGCTTTGTGCTTTGCTTTTTGTATTAAATTTCATTAAAATTTCCTTTTTTTTAATTATATTTGTATTTTACCATATTTTTTTATTGTGTAAACAAGTTTACATATAACGAATACCCGCTTCATCCAATCTTTTAAATGCTTCAATTAAACGCTCGTTAGGCTGAACAATTGAAACCCTAAAATGATCATCACTATACTCGCCAAAAGCAATCCCTGGAGTAAACATAACCCCTGTTTTAAATAAAACTTCTTTACAAAATTCTTTAGAGTGTCTGCCATGGGGAACTTTTAACCAAAAATACATTGTAGCTGAACTTCTTTTCATATGCCAACCAAGCTTATTAAAGCCTTGAGCAACTATCTCACGACGAGAATTGTACTTATCCATAATATCCTGAACATACTTATAATCCATCTCAAGCGCTGCAATACAAGCATCTTGAACAATTGAAGATGTACCATAGTCAATGTTTGACTTCATTGCATATAATACATCTATAAATTCTTTATTGCCAACCGCAAAACCTGCTCTCCAGCCTGCCATATTAAATGTTTTAGAGAACGAATGAAACTCAATTGCAATGTCTTTAGCACCCTCAATATTAAAAATGCTTAAAGGACGATAATTATCATAACATACCTCACCATATGCCATATCAGACACAAGCAAAATGTTGTATTTTTTGCAGTAAGCAACCATTTTTTCCAAAAATTCTCTTGGAGCAGTAGCGCCTGTGGGGTTATTTGGATAATTTATAAAAAACATTTTCGCCTTGCGTGCAATATCCTCTGGAATTGAGTCTAAATCAGGCAAATAATCATTTTCATCAGTCAGGGGAACATGATATACTTGCGCACCTGCAACCCAGCTACCGCGGGATAAAACGGGATAATAAGGATCCGGAACAATATTTATATCTCCAGGTTCAGAATAAGCAAGCGCAATATTAGCCAGACCCTCTTTTTCACCAATTAAAGTTTGAACTTCTTGAATAGGGTCAATATCTACGTTATACCTCCTTTTCATCCAACGGGCAATTGCACGACGAAAATCATCTTTTCCCCTAAAGCTAGGGTAGCCATGGCTTTCAGGCATTTGAATAGACTTAAGTGCAGCTTCTACAACTGGTTTTGGTGTAGCGCCATCAGGATTACCTATCCCTAAGTCAATTAAATCAATACCTTGAGCACGAGCTTCATCTTTCCACTCGTTCAACTCGGCAAATATATACTTTGGAATTTCCAGAATTCTCTTTGAAGGCTTTATAGTATATGTAGTTTCCATTTTATTCTCCTTAAACTTTTATTTTAGCATTATTTTTTTTAAAATCACTCGACTGTATTAAGTATCTCGCCCGCTCGTGCAACAATGTCAAAATGTTGGCTGACGAGCTTTCTCGCTCGCGCCCTTATTTGATTTCGCTCGTCCTTATAAGCTAAATAATGAGTAATTTTTTCAATTAAATCTTGCTCATTTTCATATTGAACAACAACATTTTCTAAACCTAAAGATTTTATATCTTCTCTTTTATCGCACAACAAAAAACCTTTAGAGGCAAGCACCTCAAAGGTTCTATAGTTAAGGGAATTATCTCCCTGCAAATTTATGTTTAAATTAATTTTTGATGAATTATAAATCTTTGAAAGTTCCTCTTGACTCTCAACAAAACCACAAAAGCACTTTTTATATTTTTTTATTTCCTCATCATTTAAAAATCGCTTCATACCCTCAATACTATTTTCAAAATGCTTGGGGTAAGAAAAAATTTTAAGCTTATCGGGGAAATTTTTTACAATTGCACTTAAAATTTTCTGTCTTTCATCACTTAAAGGACGCCCTAAAAAAGTTATGTCATATTTTTCTTCAAGCTCAAAATCCCTATAAACACTGCAATCCACACAAATTGGAAAATAAGAAGATTTAACACCTTTAAAATCTTGGACAAATTTTTTATCCCAAAAAACAAGCTCTAAATTATTTTTGTGCAACTTGCAAAACTCAAAAAACTTTTCTTTTAGGTCAAATTGCCCACTGTGAGCATAATTTAAGGATGGATTATCTGCAAAATAATGTATTAACTTGACTTTTGGATTAATTGAGAGGATTTTTTGTACATTTAAAAACGCATTTTCGCTCACCATATAACCATAGTCGTAAGAGAGAATATAGTCATAGTTTTGAGCATTATTCAACTCTCTTACATCAACAAAAGAAACACTATGCCCACTTGCTTCAAAACCCTTTTTAAAGCCTCGCATAATGAGCTCTCCTGCTATACTTATTGGTGATATGATTAAAATATTTGCCAATTTATTCCTCAAATTTATATAAAAAAATTGAGCCTCGATTTGAGGCTCAATAAAGTGTTCTTTTCGATCTTATTCGTTAGCTTCACTTGCCTCAACTTGCGCCTCATCAGCTGCCGCAGCTTCTGCCGCCGCTGCCGCTTGGGCTTCAGCTTCTTTTTGAGCTTCAAGTTTGGCTTGAGCTTTTTTAGATAATTTTACAGTTTCTTTTTTGTTATAAATTAATTTACCTTCTTCATCACAATTTTTCATAAGGTATGTAACAGTAGCTGTAGGTTGAGCACCTTTTTTAACCCATTCTTGTGCTGAAGCTAAATTTAATTTCATTTCTTTTGTTTTAGGATTGTAATGGCCTAATTCTTCAATAGGCGCACCTTCTCTTTTGCAACGACCGTCAATTACAACGATACGATATGTAGGATTCTTTTTATAACCTAGTCTTTTAAGTCTAATCTTAACCACTTCTTTTACTTTTCTCCTTAGTCATTAATCAGTTATATAGTAATCAAAACACAAGCATAATTTAATTGCAAGCAAATTTCACAAAAATGCTTGACATTTTAAAAAAAATTTATCTAAAACGTGGGTTTTTTGGCATTTTGCCATAAAGTGCCGATTTTCCGCCCTTTTTAAAAGTATTTTTAAGCGCACCAAAACCCTGCATCATTTTTCTCATTTGTTCAAACTGAGTTACAAAAGCATTTAGTTCACTTAACTCCATGCCTGCACCTCGAGCTATTCTTTTTTTTCTTGATGCATTCAACAAATCAGGGTTTTTTCGCTCCTGTGGTGTCATAGAGGATATAAACACCTCCATTTTTTTAAACTGTTTTTCCCCTTCATGAGAAATTTTTTGCCTATCGTCTTTATTTAACCCGGGGATTGGCAACATGCCCAAAATACCATCAAACGAGCCAAGCATTTTAATTTGTTTTTGAATTTTTAAGAAATCTTCAAAACTAAACTGCGCTTTTAAAAATTTCTCCTCAAGTTTTTTTGCTTCTTCAACATCAATATTTTTTTGCGCTTTTTCAACAAGAGAAACAATATCGCCCATTCCTAAAATGCGAGATGCCATTCTATCAGGGTAAAAATCCTCTAAAGGTTCAATTTTTTCACCCATGCCTACAAGCTTAATTGCCTTGCCTGTTGAATAGACAACACTGAGCGCACAACCGCCTTTTGTATCGCCATCAAGCTTTGTTAAAATAATACCTGTAATACCTAATTGCTCATCAAAGTTTTTTGCAACATCAATTGCCTCTTGGCCTGTCATAGAGTCAATTACAAGCAATTTTTCATTAAGCGGGTACATCCTCTCAATAAGCAAAAGCTCTGCCATCATAGATGTATCAATCTGCAAACGCCCTGCAGTATCAAGAATTAAAACCGTATTTTGATTTTCTTTTGCGTATTTTATTGCCTCATCAACAATTTTTCTTACATCTTTTTCATTTTCCAAAGAAAAGAAATCAAGGTTATTTTCGCTACACAAGGTTTTTAACTGCAAAATTGCAGCAGGTCTATACACATCGCATGCTACAAGCAAAGGCTTTTTACCTTCTTTTTTAAGTTTTAAACCCAACTTTGCGCTGCTTGTAGTTTTACCTGAACCCTGAAGCCCCAGCATCATAATAAAAGACGGATTTGTATCAAGGTTTAAGGGCTTTTTTTCTTTCCCTAAAAGCTCAACAAGTTCATCATTTACAATTTTTATAAGCATTTGTGAAGGGTTAACGCTTTTTATAACCTCTTGTCCTGCTGCTTTATCTTTAATATTTGAAATAAAAGACTTAACAACACTAAGTGAAACATCTGCCCCTAAAAGCGCACGACGAATTTCCCTCAGCGCATCTTGCATATTTTCTTCGCTTAACTGCGCATTGCCTGCGGTTTTTTTAATTATTTCCTGCAGTCTTTCTGAAAGTGAATCAAACATATAAAAATTTTACTATAAAAATATTTTTAGTAAAATCTAGCCTTGATGAGTGCCCATTTTGCTATTCACACCACTTACAACTTTGGATTGTTCAGCGCGCGCGGTCTTTTTGTGAAAAATCCCAGAGAACAAATCCGAAAATAGCATAATCAAAACACCAACCCCGACAGCAGTACCTATAATATTTGCATTTTGTGACTTTTTAGCAGCTTTTTTCGCCCAATTTACAATGTCGTCCTTTGAACGGGAATTTCTGGGTAGTTTAAAAAACCTTTCAACTTCTTTTTGGGCTTTTTCTTTAAAAGGTTTAATTAAATCGTCAATATTTTTAAGTATATTTTCTAACTGCTCTTTTGTAATATTATTTTGTGCAGTAGATTCTTTTAATGCTTTCATTTGTCCTAAAGCGACTTCATCGGTCTTTAAAAAATAATCCGTAAGCTTTTCTGCAATAGTGTTACGGGAAGCAGGAATAGCCATGGAAACTGCACTACCTGCAGCAAGACCTACTCCGGTTCCAACCAAAAGATTTTTACCTTGACGAATCAACGAATCCTGGAATACAGACCCGAAAGAATCGCTTTGCTGTTTGTTTTGAACACTATTTACAGACATAACTAACCTTTATTTTATACCTTCATAATACTTTTAAACCAAAAAGTGTGATTTTATTGCTACATTGAGTTAATTATTTTCATTATCTCGCCAAATTTGTAACAATTTTTAATAATATAAAACTTAATTTCAGGATATTCTTTTTTAATATCTGAAATTTTTATACCATCCAAAAACTCATCCGTCCCCTCTCTTAGCATAACAGAAGGTATTATTGCATTTTGAACCTTATATTCTTTTATAACTTTTTTTAAATCAGTACCTGTTACAAGCCCTGTAACATTGATTTTATCCCCAAAAAATTTATTTTTAACTCCAATAACTTCAAAATCAAGCCCTGTAACGTTAATTTCTTTTTTTAATTCTTCAAATATTTTTGCCGCACTCAAGCCTGTTAAAAGACTCAACCTGCAAGGTTTTTTAAGGGATTTTTTTAATTTCTTTTTGCACTTTTTAAAATCATCCTTTAAAAGCCTTATTGCACCTACACCGTCTTCTATTTGAGCAAAATCTCCGTAATATTTTTTCTCTGGAATTTCTTGTCCTGAAATCAAAAAGAATTCATCAGACGCCATTAAAATATTTTTTTTCATCTGCAAATTAAAATCTTCAACAGCTTTTATAACAAAGCTTGCGACATCTTTATCAACTGTTTTAAGATTTTCTTTCCTGTACTTTGAAACACCGACAGGAACAATTGCAAGTGAATTTAAAATCTTTTTAAACTTTTTTAAATCTTCCAAAGTCCTTAAAAGCTCATCCCCGTCGTTATAATTTGGACAAAGTACAATTTGCCCGTGGATTTTTATATCATTTTTTTTAAGACGTTCTAAATCATCCATAATCCTTGCAGCATTAGGATTGTTGAGCATTTTTGCTCTGAGCTTGGGATTTGTTGTATGAATTGAAACATACAAAGGCGAGGGATGAAAATTCTCAAGTCTTTGCCAATCTTTTTCTTTCATATTTGTAAGAGTAATGTATGTACCTTGCAAATAAGAAAGCCTCCAGTCGTCGTCTTTTACATAAAGACTTTTTCTTAGACCCTTTGGCTGCTGATCAACAAAACAAAAAATACATTTGTTACAACATGGTTTAACCCTGTCAAATACCGCACTTTCAAAGCTTATACCCAAATCGTCGTCAAAGTCTTTTTCTATCTCAAAAAGTTCTTCTTCGCCTGATTTACGTTTAATGTGCAGCAAAATTTCTTCGTCTTTTACAAGAAAACTGTAATCAATAATATCTCTTGGCACCGTATTATTTATTGATACAATTTCATCACCGGAACAAAGAGCCAAT
>CASEEG010000044.1 GCA_949286885.1 uncultured bacterium | reverse complement strand
TCAAAAAGTTCTTCTTCGCCTGATTTACGTTTAATGTGCAGCAAAATTTCTTCGTCTTTTACAAGAAAACTGTAATCAATAATATCTCTTGGCACCGTATTATTTATTGATACAATTTCATCACCGGAACAAAGAGCCAATTCATCAGCTATAGAATCTTTTTCAACTTGCGAAATAATTATTTTCATAGCATTTCCAAAATTTTTTGCGCTTCATCAACTTTAGACAATGAAATTTTCTTTTGTTCATCACTTAAGGTTAAATAAGGATTATTTAGGGCTTCTTGAGTTCGTCCTTTAAATAAAATTAAATGATTTTGAATATTTTTCAGCAATTCTTCTCTTTCGATTTTGTCAAGTATATCAGAACAAAATAGGGCAATTCTTGCATTATTTAACACATGGGCCGGATGGGTAAATTCTACGGAAAGCAACAGATTTTTTAAATGTTTCCTGCCGACAGGTGTAATGGAGCACACTTTAGAAGCCATTCCACCCTGCGACATTTTATCTTCAATGTCTATGCAACCTAAATTAACAAGCCTTTTAACCGCAGGGTTAATTGTGCCCAAGCTGGGTTTTAAAAAAGCAAAAAACATTTCTTCCATGATTTTTGAAATTTTGTAAATTGTCGCATCGTAACGGCAAAGTATATATAAAATAACAATCTCGCTCATAATTAAGTTAATTTTAACATAAATTTTGTTGTTATTAAATTTATTTAATTTATAATTATAACTGGTTAAAAAAACAGGGATTATAACTTTGCTGGAAACTCTTGAAAAAAACGACATAAAATCAATTGTAGAGCAAACCAAACTGCAACATATAGCAATAATTATGGACGGTAATCGCCGTTGGGCAAAAAATAATATGTTACCATCTGCCATGGGGCATAAAAAAGGTGTTGAAGCTCTTAAAAAAACACTGAAAGCTGCTCATAAGTTTGGTGTTAAGTACTTAACTTTATATGCTTTTTCAACTGAAAATTGGAACAGAAAGCAGGAAGAAGTTGATTTTCTGATGGGGTTATTGGCTAACACGATTAAATCCCAACTTGATGAATTAAATGAAAACAACGTTAAACTACGCTTTATAGGTTATTTAAAAGCGCTTAATCCAACATTGCAGGAGATTCTGGCACAGGCTGTTGAGACAACAAAAAACAACACAGGTGTAAACTTGCAAATTGCAATTAACTACGGTGCAAGAAACGAAATCACAAATGCAATAAAAGATATGATGTATCAGGGAGTAAAACCTGAGGATGTAGATGAAGAACTTGTTTCAAAATTTTTATACACAGGCTCAATTCCTGATCCCGACCTGCTTATAAGAACAGGCGGAGAGATGAGAGTAAGCAACTATTTGCTTTGGCAGATAGCCTATTGCGAATTATACATTACAAACACTTTTTGGCCTGAATTTGACGAAGAAGCTCTTAAAAATTCCATTTTAGAATTTGCAAAAAGACAGCGTCGCTGGGGTGGCTAAATATGTTAAAAATTGTCCTTGCAACATCAAATGAGCACAAAATTAGAGAAATAAACACTGTTTCAATACCTTTCGGAATTGAATTTGTTCTTCCTGATGAAGGTTTTAACCCTATTGAGGACGGCTCAACCTTTGAAGAAAATTCTTACGCAAAAGCACTTGCAGCAGCACAGTGCGAAAAAAGCGGAAGAAATTATTTTATGGCCGATGATTCCGGTCTTTGTGTTGATTTTTTAAACGGAGCACCAGGGCTAAAAAGTGCAAGGTATGCGCCTTGCACCCAAGAAAGAATTGAAAAATTGCTCTGTGCACTGAAAGATGCTCGAGAAAATGAAAGAAGCGCAAGATTTATATGTTCGTTAGTATTGATAGACAAAACAGGAAGCATTCTAAACAAAACAACAGGCATATGTAAAGGAAAAATAGGCCATACCCAATGCGGAAAAGGGGGCTTCGGATATGACCCTGTATTCATAGTAGACGGTAAAAATAAAACAATGGCAGAGTTGGATGAAAACGAAAAAAATCTTGTATCACACAGAGGGCGCGCACTTATGGATATGCTAATGTGGATTAAATGCTCTGATTTATAAAAATTTCTTTTTATAGAAAATGATAGTATAATTTTTAACAAGGATAGAATTAAAAGGTTAGAGATGATAAAAAGCACAAATGCTGTTGAAAATAATCAATTACAGGAAATAAATGCCTGCTTGATGCATTTTTTTAATTTCATTCTTGACGATGTAAAAGCACCAAAAATCACAAAAATCGAAGAATGCCACAAAAAGGCAATTTCTCTCAAAGCGTTTGACTTAGTGTCGATATCAATGTCGATTATGGGTTACGCAGGCTACAGGTGGAATCAAGAAAGATACTATAAAACTCTCAACATTTTAAACGACGCCCACTATCTTGCAAACTCGTCTAAATCACTTCTTGCGCTCAAAATAAACCTTTATCTTATGGGGCAAATTGAATTTTTGGAACAAAATTACACACAATCCTTGGAACTGATAGATGCGGCACTTAGAATAAAAATTCCTGGTACAACTGAATTTGACGAAAAAATTCTAAATTCTAAATTAAGAATTGAAAAAACAAACAAACAAAAAGTTATAACTTCGGCACCACCTACGTTTATACCTGAAAATAATCAGGAAGACCCGCTTATTGCACTTCTTAAGGTCGGTAGAACAATCGCTGTTGAAACAAATATTGACACACTTTTAACCATCATTGCGCAAGAAATTAAACAGGCACTGAACGCCGATAGGTGTACAGTTTTTTTGCTTGATGAAGAAAAAAAACAACTCTGGTCTAAAGTTGCCTTAGGGCTTGAAATGCAAGAAATTCGCTTTGCCTCAGACTTGGGTCTTGCAGGCCATGTGGCAACAACAGGTGAAACTGTAAACATAAAAGATGCATATACAGATAATCGTTTTAATAAAGAAATAGACTTGCAAACAGGCTACAAAACAAAAACAATTCTTTGTATGCCAATTCGCAACTTAAGCCACCAGATTGTAGGCGTTTTTCAGGTTTTAAACAAAAAAAACGGCGAGTTTACGCAAAAAGATGAAGATTTGCTTATTGCCATAGGCTCATCTGCAGGCATTGCCCTTGAAAATGCCAATTTATTCAATAGGCAAAAAATACTTATAGAAGAACAAAAGCAACTTTTTTCAAGTTTTGTGGATACGCTTTCAGCTTCAATCGATGCTCGAGATAAAATAACTTCAGGTCACTCAAAACGAGTTACCATGTATGCCTCTTTAATTTGCGACGAACTTAACATGGACGAAAAAGAAAAAGAAGTTATAAAACACGCATCGCTTTTGCATGATATAGGAAAAATAGGAATAAAAGACTCAATTTTACAAAAAGAAGGAAAATTAACCACAGAAGAATATGACCATATTAAGCAGCATGCTAATATAACTCATGACATTTTAGGAAAAATTTACGTATCAAAACAGTTTGAAAATGTTGCACAAATCGCGTCTTCTCATCATGAAAGATATGACGGCAAGGGTTATTTTTTGGGTCTGAAGGGAGAAGAGATCCCTTTTGGAGGCAGAATTCTTGCTGTATGCGACGTTTTTGATGCAATAACCTCAAAAAGGCATTATCGCTCCAAAATGGCAATTCAAAATGCAATTGAAATTCTGACACAAGGAGTTGACACACATTTTGATAAAAAAGTTGTAGACATGTTTTTGTCTTTGACATGTGATAAAATAATTAATGTATTAACTTGTGATTACAATATAGAAATTTCCCAAAACGATAAATTACTGCTTAAAAAATATAAATTTTGCGATTTATATGCAATACTTAGAAAATCACAGCGCGAAATACAAGAAGAAACTTTAATTCAAGTATTCAACAAATATTACAACTATATTTCAGATTAATGAGAAAAATTATATCTACAATTTTATTTGCTGTTATAATCTGCAATTCAAGCGTTTTTGCAGCAGATGATGATTTGCTTGAATTTGAAAAATCAAATGTACCAGTAACAAACATTGCACCTAAAGTCCAAGACAAAAAAGAAGGAATATTCAGTCTTACAACCATAATGGACAATTTTTTAAACATCCAAAATCAAAATGAAAATAATAATCTCGATGAGTCACAAAGGCAAAGAAAAGCCTTTGTTGATGCTACAAAAAAATTCAATCAAGGAAATGTTGTCGTTGCATACGATGAATTTGAAAATCTCTTAAACTCAATAAACAGTGATTATGCACTTTTGGTATTTGCAAAAAGCATGTATGAAATAGGCTTTTTTTCAATAGGCACAAAAAGCTTAGATAAAATAAGGCACAAAAAATTCGTAAAAGATACAATAGATAATCTTAAACTGTGTTATATGCCTTCATTTGTCTTAGACAAAAATGAAGAAATATATCTTGCTAAAGCGTACAGTGCCATTTACTACGATAATAGCGCACAGGAGATATCCTTTGAACTAAATAAAAACGAAGCCCTGAAAAACAAATCAGATTATGCAAATTATATTCTTTCCAAAGCAATGGACAGTTCCAAACAGTACAAGCAAGCTTTAAATTTTATAAATAAAGCAAATTCAATGAACCCTGAAAATCTATCCTATTTGAATTTTAAAATTAAAATATTAACCTCACTTGACAAGAACGCAGAAGCATTAAGAATACTAGAGGATATAGAGAAGAAATCACACAATGATAACATTTTTAAATACAAATTTATGATGCAGAAAGAAACTGTGCTTGCTAACCTTGCAAAAGACGAAAAAGACAGAAAATTCCATCTTATTATGAAAACTTTTATGGAGGGGAATTATAGTAAAGCTATTGAAGATTGCAAAAATGCTCTGAGTTTTGACAAAAAAAATTACAAAATTTTAACCTTGCTTGCCATGGGACAACTTGTAACGGGTGAGATAGAGGAGGCAAGAAAAAATTATCTTGCAAGTTATGAAATAAATAAAAATTATCCCCTAACTCTAAGCGGTCTCGGTGATATTAAATTTTTAGAATACAATTTGCAAGATGCAGCAAAATATTACAAAAAAGCCCTTTCGCAAAATCCTAAAGACCAAACAAGCGCACTAAAGTTAGCACTTATATATAAAAATGATTCAAAATATGAAAAAGATTTAAAAAGTCTCGAAAAAAAGCTTGCAAAAATGGACTCATCTCCATTCCTCTCGTATTATTCAATTGCGGCAACTATAGCAAAAAATAATAAAAATTTAAAAAAAGAGTACATAAGGCGTGCAACTGCCATAAACCCTCTTTATGAAAATGGCTGGGTAGCTTTTTTAAATTTTGAATTAGAAAATAAAAATCTAGACAGTGCAAAAAATTTCCTATACATGATTTCTTTTTCAAACCAAACAAATTACATTTATTTCTACCTTAATGCACTCTATGATATAGCTCTTAATAACACAAGCTCTGCCATTGTGAATTTAAGAAATTGTTTAAGTTTAAAACCTGATTTTGAGGATGCAAACAAAAAACTTATAAAACTTATCCCCTCCGAAATTAAACCTGACGAGAAAAAACAAGTCCCTAAAGACTTTATAGATCAGCCTGTGTTGTAATTTTTTTATTCACACCATCGCTCACAAGTGTCCAAACACGTTCTCCTAGAGCTTCAACAAGACTTGAATCATCTGTAAAGTCATCTCTTTGGCTAAATTTCTCGTGCGCTTTCATTATTAAATCATACTTAAAGGCT
The DNA here is from genome assembly GCA_949286885.1 of uncultured bacterium. Taxonomy (GTDB): domain Bacteria; phylum Cyanobacteriota; class Vampirovibrionia; order Gastranaerophilales; family Gastranaerophilaceae; genus Galligastranaerophilus. The sequence continues at coordinate 18,775 of CASEEG010000044.1, read as the reverse complement.
TGCGGTGTTTGGGCTTGAAACACATTTTTTCTGTCTATAGTTTTAATAATTACTCCCTTATCGTCTGTTAATTTAATCGTATCAGTTGCAAAAACTCCGCAGCAAAGCGCATTTTTAGTATCTAATTCACTTATAACACGCTCTATTGTTGACTTTTCAACAAAAGGTCTCGCGCCGTCATGAATCAAAACTTTATCTTTAAACTTGCACTTTAAAAGCGCATTATATACGCTTTTTTGGCGTGTTTGGCCAAATTGTGCAAAAGCTATTTTATTTTTGTTATAAACATCGGATTGCTCAATAAAATCACGCGTTTGCTCGGTTGCAGGTATAACAATTTCATCCGACAAATCTAAGAATTTTAAAATCGTATGTTCAATAACCGTTTTATCATCAATTTTTACAAGGAGTTTATTTTCGCCAAAGCGTCTTGATACGCCACCTGCGGTAATAATGGTACTAATCAAAATGTAAAAACTCCTCTCTTTTTTCTTTTTTTACATCCTTATCGTCAATTAAAATTTTATCACCTAAAATAGCTCTACCGACCGCTTTTAACTCTTTTAGTTTTATATTATTAAAGTCGTCTTCATCTAAAACGCAAACAAGAGAATAATCCTCACCCCCAAAAAGTACGCTTTCGCGCTTTGTACCTTTAATTTTAGGAATTTTATCATACTCAAGCTCAAAACCAATTTGAGATGAGCGCGAAATCCACTCCAGTGCATTTATCAACCCGTCTGATGAGTCCATCATTGCATATGGTTTTTTGCATTTTTGCGCAATTACTTTAGAACAGTTATATTGCAAAATTGGCTCTATATGGGCTTTTGTAAATTCATTTTCCTCTTTAGAGTTATTAAGTAACATTTTCAGCCCCGTATCAGACGCGCCAAAATTACCGCAAAGCGCAAGTACATAGCCCTCCTTAGCGTTTTTTCTTGATGAAATATTCCTTCCCTTGCAATTCCCCATAATGCAGATTGAAATACTTATTTTTTCGCCTCCTGTGAGGTCTCCACCAATTATTTTTATGTTAAACTCGTCTGCACATTGGTTAATTCCATAGTAAAACTCTTTTATAAAATCCCTACTCAACTTTCCGCCAAGAGAAACTGTTGCGTACAAAGGTTCTGCGCCGGAGGCTAAAATGTCACTGATATTAACCTTTAGTGCTTTTTTTCCTAAAAAGTAAGGCGATATAAAATTAAAATCAAAATGCACTCCTTCAATTAACAAATCAGTACTGACAGCCAAATTTAAATCTTTTAAATACGCGCAGTCATCACCGAGGTAAGAACTATCGGAAAGCGAATTTTTAATAATTTCTATAAATTTTAATTCAGTATTTTGCATAAGTTATTTTAGTGCACTGTACAACCCAAACAGAGCCATCTTATACCCGTCTTTTGAAAAACCTGCAACTTGTCCTATGCATTTTGGAGCAATGTATGAATTATGCCTGAATTCCTCGCGTGAATATATGTTGCTCAAGTGCACTTCAACGGTTTTTATATTTACCGAGGCAATGGCATCCGCTATTGCAACACTTGTATGGGTGTATGCCGCAGGGTTAATTATTATGCCGTCAAAAATATTTAGCGTATTTTGAATTTTATCAACTATTTCGCCTTCAAAATTAGACTGGAAAAACTCAAGTTCGATAGAATCATCTAAAGTTTTTGCATATTGTTCAAGTTCATTTTGGATATGTTCAAGAGTGAAAGCACCGTATATTTCAGGTTCTCTTACCCCTAACATATTTAAATTCGGACCGTTTATAACAAGAATTTTCAAAATTTTCTCCTTTTTTATTCATCATACAAAAATTTTGCTTTAATTAAAATATCTTCTTCGACTTTTTCCATTTCCCTAAATTCAAGCTTGTAACACTCGTTTATTTTGAAAACATTTAAATTTCCGATAAAATCCATACCTGTGCCAAAAATTTTAGGCGAAACAAACTTGTATATCTCATCTGCCATTTCCTGTTTAATTAATGTTGTCAGTATTGTTTTTCCCGTTTCTACAAGAATTGAATACACCCCTTTGTTATATAATTTTGCAAACAAATCTCTGAAATTTGCAAACTCAACAGGTGTGACGTTTGTTGGAAAATCGCGCTCTAAATTGTGCGTAGCAAGAAAAACCCTTACTCCATCATCTTTAAAAACCTGATAATCAAAAGGAATTTTACCATGTCTGTCAATAATTATCCTCTCAGGCGACCTTTCCCCTTTAATTCTGCATGTAAGTGCAGGATTATCCGCCAAAACCGTACCTGAACCGCTTAGTATTCCAAAGTGTTTTGCCCTTAATTTCTGTACATAAGCTCTTGAAGATTCACCTGTTACCCATTTAGATTCTCCGCCTGCAGTTACAATTTTTGAATCAAAAGTTGTTGCAATTTTTACTGTAACATAGGGCATTTTTTTTGTTATATTTTTAATAAAGACCTTATTGAGTTCTCTGCACTCATCCTCTAAAATCCCTGATATTACTTCAATTCCCGCGTTTTTTAATTTCATTGCGCCTTGCGAACAAACAAGCGGGTTAGGGTCATGCATGCCTATTACAACTTTTTTAAAGCCTTTTTCTATTATCAAATCTGTACAAGGCGGAGTTTTTCCCTGATGAGAACAAGGTTCAAGATTAACAATCAACGTTTTATCGGAAAAATCAATATCGCCTGCCTCAATAATTGCGTTTCTCTCTGCATGGTTTTCGCCAAATTTTTTATGCACCCCTTTTGAGATTATTTTGTCGTTTGCCTCGTCATAAACAATAGCGCACACCATAGGGTTTGGCGCAACATCAAATCTGTATTCTAGAGCCTCATTCACACAAATCCTCATTAATTCTTCGTATTTTTCCATCATATTAACCTGCCATATTCTCCATAATTTTTATTACTGCCGGATATAATATAACTATAAACAATGCCGGCAAAAGAAACAATATCATAGGTATTGTCATTTTTGCACTGGCACTTTGTACAAGTTCTTCAATTCTTTGTTTCTTGCGTGTCCTTAAAGTATCACAATATACCCTTAAAGATTGTGCAATACTAGTACCCATTTTTTCAGATTGGACAAGCATCGCCGTAAAAGACTGTAAATCAGTAGTATTGACACGTTTGGCCATATTTTTAAGCGCTTCCTCGCGGGGTAAACCAGACATAACGTCTTTTGATAGTCTGCCAAACTCACTGCTTACCGCCATTGAAAGCCCACTAAACTCGTTTGCAACACGCTCTATGGCACCATCAACACCCAAGCCCGCTTCAACACAAACCGATAGCAAATCAACCGCATCAGGAAAATAACGTATAAATTCTTTCTGTTTTTTCTTTATATGTTTCAAAATAATATATTCAGGATATTTGTATGTAATATAACAAATTAATATAGCTATAGCAGCCGTTGTGGTACTTGGAAACAAAAATAACATTGCAGCAAAAAATACAACAACTATCAAAAGTTTAAAAAGTCTTTTGTTTTCAAATTCCAAGATATCGTCATCACTTGAGGCTACACCGTATGAGTATAACAATTCATGGATTTTTTTTCTTGAAACTTTATTCGAAATGTTTTTAATTGAAAAAGGCTTTAAAAATTCCGCAAAATTGTTATATAAACTTTTTACCTTAGATTTTCCGCCTGTTTTTCTCAATCTTTTACGTAAAAAACTATCGTTTGGATCATAAAAAATATTTATAATCCAAGCAACCCATAAGCCTATTATTATTGGTAGTATTTCAGGCGGCAAAATTTTCTCCCTAGATTTCTATAGTAACAATTTTTTTAATCATATAAACGCCTAAAATCAACAAAGCAAGCGAAAAAAGTAAGGCTGTATTACCCTGCTGAGTATTTAGTAACGGTTGCATATAATCAGGTGACAATACAAATAAAATCCCAGTAATTAAAGGAGGTACGCACACAAGCATAAAACCCGAGAATCTCGCCTGCGCAGTCTGAGCCTTTAATTGCCCTGCCATTTTAAAGCGTTCTCTAATGGTTAAAGAAAGTCCGTCAAGTATTTTTTCAAGATTTCCGCCAACTTCTCTTTGTAAAACCACCGCAGTTATAAAAAATTTTAAATCCATATTATTTGGCACTGTTTTTGAAAGAGACAAAATTGCCTGTTTTGCATCAGAACCGACCGCCAACTCATCTATTGCGGTTTTAAAAACACCGGAAACAGGCATAGGCATTTCTTTTGTAATAACTTCAAATGCACTGTATATAGAATGCCCTGCACGCAGAGAATTTGAAAGAAGATCTAACGTATCAGGAAGTTGTCTGGCAAAAGCAGCATTTCTAATGGAAGTTTTTATTTTCAAAATATTGTAGGGTATAAAAAGACCTATAAAACTAAGCGGAAAAAGCTTTGGAGACGTAAATAACAAAATAACTAATAAAGGCAAGCAGCACATAAGACTTATAATAATAAATGTATCAACTTGCATATTAACACCTGAGAGCATAATTTCGTTTTTGATTTTATCAATTATTTTAAATTCGCTAAGACGCTGAGCAAAAATTTTGTATCGGAAATTATTGTATAAAAACGAAAACTCATCATCATTAAAATTTGAAGCTTTTTTTTGCCCGTTTTTCTCCTTTATTGTCTCAAGTCTCTTCTGCAGCGCAAGTTGTTTTGGAATTCTTATTGAAAACAAATTCACCAACAGCAAAAAGCTGAGAAAACCAAGTAATAAAGATGCAATAAAAGCACTCATCTTTTAAGCCTTTTTAATAAATCTACATTAAGTACCATTTCTTTGTTCGCAATTTCCTCACGCGTTTTATTTGTATCCGCTACAACTGGAGTTGTGGGCATTTGACTTTTGTTTCCGTTTTTTGAAAGATATGTGTGTCTGTAGTTTTTATCAAAAATTTGCGGGTTTATATCAATGCCTTTTGCTACAATTTTTTCTAAAAACTTAGGCCTAATACCGGTTGACGAGTGCATACCCATAACTTTATTCACGCCCACACCGGTTTGCTCCCACACAAAAATATCCTGCATTGTTATAACATCACCTTCCATACCAACAATTTCAGAAACTTTTGTTATTTTCCTTGAACCGTCAGAAAGCCTTGAGACCTGAATAATAATATTTATTGCAGAAGCTATTTGACTTTTTATATTCTTTTCAGGCAAATCAATACCTGAAAACATGACCATGGTTTCAAGCCTTGAAAGTGCATCACGAGGAGAATTAGCGTGCAATGTCGTTAAAGAACCGTCATGCCCCGTGTTCATGGCTTGCAACATGTCGAGTGTTTCAGCCCCACGACATTCACCTATTATTATCCTGTCAGGACGCATACGCAAACTGTTTATAACTAAATCCCTCGCAGTCACCTGACCTTCACCCTCAATATTAGGCGGTCTTGTTTCAAGCCTTACAATATGTTCTTGCTGCAAACAAAGTTCCGCTGAATCTTCTATTGTAATAATACGTTCACCATTTGGAATTTTAGCCGATAAACTGTTTAAAAGAGTAGTTTTACCTGCACCTGTTCCGCCGCTGATTATTATATTAAGCCTTGCAGCAACTGCAGCGTCCAATACTTGAGCTATTTCGGTTGAAATTGAACCCCATTTTAAAAGACTTTCCATCGTACCACTATCAGCCCTAAAACGTCTGATTGAAAGTGAAGGTCCATCTATTGCAAGTGGAGGAATAATTGCGTTAACCCTTGAGCCATCGGGCAAACGAGCATCAACCATGGGAGATTTCTCGTCAATTCTCCTGCCGACTTTAGAAACAATACGCTCAATTATGTTCTTAAGATGGTTATTATCCTTGAAAACTATTGAAGTCTTGTATAATTTACCATTTCTTTCAACATATACACTTTTTGCACCATTCACCAAAATATCACTCACAGATGGATCTGACAACAAAGGATCTAATGGTCCAAAACCTTTTGCTTCTTGAATTATCTCCCTTATTAATCTATCCCGTTCAATTTTATTTAATGGAGTGGAACGGAAATTTGTTGAAATTTGGTGTTCAATAAACTGCTTTATAAGGTTTTTCTGTTCTAAATCACTATACTGACTCCAATCAGGAGTTGTATTAACTTTATCAATCAACAGTGCATGCAACTTTTCTTTTAATTCTGAAAATTCTGTGCTTAATGGAATATCTCCCATAAAGACATTGAACTGGCTTTCATCTGATGAATTTGTTTGTTTTTTCACACCATTATTTAATCTATCTTTAAGTGACAATTACTTCTTCTCCTTCTTCTTAAAAAAGCCCATAAAGCCTGTATGTTCATGTTTTGAATGCTTTTGAGCAGAATATGTATAATTATCGGACAATAGTGCCGCGAGTTCCTTAAATGCTTTAGAAAGGTTAGACTGATGATTTATATCACTAATCGGCATCCCTTTATTAATTGCGTTAATAATTGTGAAATAATTATTAGGTATTTTATAATAAACATTATGTCCAAGGACATCTTCCACATCTTCGATTTTTATTTCGTCATTTTCCATATACCTGTTTATTATCAACTTGATTTTGTCTTTTTGGTATCCTAAACGCTTAAATAAATCAAAACATCTTTGGCAGTTTCTAACTGATGGTAAATTTAAAATTGCAACAAGGAGTATTAAGTCAGAATTATCCAGTGCGGTAATTGTTTTTCCGTCAAAGGAACTTGTTGTGTCAATAATCACGTAAGAAAATACGCTTCTTAGAACATTTATCAATGTTGTAATATTTTCACTTGTAATGATTTCCGCCTGTTCCAAATCAGGTGGGTCTGCAAGAACATACAATGAAGTATCTTTATATTTTTCTAATGTCGAAAGTAAAAAAGTCTCATCAATTCTCTCTAAATTACTAACGACATAAGACGTGTCAAAAGATGGGTTTAAATCAAGAAAAGTTGTAATATCACCCATTTGAAAATTTAAATCTACAAGCGCGACTCTTTCATTTGTAAGTGTCGCAATTTCATATGCTAAATTAGTTGCAATAGAAGTCTTGCCAATACCCCCTTTATTTGAAAAAGTAGTTATTACCTTGCATTTTGTGGTATCGTTAATATTGCCCAGAATTAGATCTTTAATTTTTTCCACAGATTCAATAAAATCATTTTCAATTAAGGGTTTAATAAGATATTCTCTTGCACCTGCACGAAGAGATTTTATAACAAGCTCAGAGTCAGCATTATAAGAAAGAACTATAATTTTTACATTCCTTAAATTTTTTGAAAGCTTGACTATTATATCAAGTGTAAGTTGGGTACGTTGCGAAATATCCACAATAATTAAATTAGGATGCATTTCGTTTATTTCTGCATATGAATTTATTGCATCATCAAACTCGCCAACTAAATTTATATCTTCAACCTTGCTCAGATAAGCTCTTACAAGCTCTCTGCTTGTCGGGTCAGAATCAATTAAAACTGTGTCTATTTTTATGGTCATAATCTCTCTAAATATCCTCTATTGTCGGCGCATCAACTATTCTGGGTGTAATAAATATCATAAGCTCGGTGTCATTTTTGGTATCCTCAACTTTTTTAAATAGAATACCTATTAACGGTAAATCACCTAAAAATGGGACTTGATTATTGGTTTTGGAACTTGAATTATTTAAAAGTCCTGCTATAACTAATGTTTCGCCATCCATTAGCTCAACTGTTGTTTCAACTTTTCTTGTTTTGAACCCGGGGATTACAACAGCATTTTGAGCATCCATAACACCCGAGGAGCGGTCAATTTCACTAACTTCCGGTGCAAGTTTAAGTTTAATTCTGCCTGTTTTTTCCATAATAGTTGGTGTAAAGTTTAAAATAACGCCCGTCTTTTTAAAATCATAAGCAATTTGCCCGTACTGACCGACATCTGAGGGCACCGGCACTTCATTGCCAACATTAAAACTGGCATCTTCACCGTCTACTGCGAGGAGTTTTGGTTCAGCCAAAATCTGAGCGTCTCCTTTTGTTTCTGCAGCTTGCAGTTCAAAAGCTATATCACCTGATTTATTTGAAAAGAAGTACTTAACACCATTATTAACAAGCACACGAGAAAACTTACCCAACGGCAGAGCATCAGTTGCAAAACCACCGTCACCTGTCATAGAACCGCCTGCTTGTTGAAATTTAGAGTTATTACCTATACTAAAACCTGTTCCTAAATTTCTTGAGAAATTTTTTGAAACTTCTGCAACTTTTACCTCTAAAAGGACTTGTTTTGAAGCACTTTCTGTCATGTCAACAAGGTTTATATTGTAAGCTTTTGCAAGGTCTAAAATTTTCTGCCTTGTTGCAGTTGTGCTGACTTTACCGGATAAAACAGCACCGTTATTATTAAAAATGATTGAAACATCTTCATTAGGCGCAATATAATCAACAGCTTTTAAGAATTCATCTACATCCTGCTGAATTACAAGATTATAAAAAACAGGCTCAGAATCTTTACCCCAGAATATAAGACTGGTGTTACCCGCCTTTTTGCCATTGACCAGGAGTTGTCTGGAGGTAAGGATGACTATGTCCGCCACAGTAGGGTCAGCTATAGAAATTCTCTTAACCGGGGTATCAAAATTCAAAATCTGAGATTTGCCGACAACCGCATAAAGTTTTTGGTTATCATCACGCAGGGCATTCTTAACAATCATAGCATCATTATAGTTGTACACTGCAGAATCTTTTTCCCAAGAGGCATTTAACACCATAGGCTGATTTTCCACGCTTCTAAAACCATCTTGAGCAAAAACACATATGCATAATTGCGCAATAAAAATAGTTAATATTAAAATTTTAAATTTTTTAGTCATTTATTGCGGAGCTCCCACAATCATTTTTTTGTCTCCTGAGATAAATTCTATCTCCTCCTCGTTTTTAATTGTTGATTTAACAACAGGGACCTGCAGTGAATTTTTAGATTTTGTATCGACTGCACTAACCTCCCTATGCTCGATTTCATAATCAGGAAGTTCGCTCACTTCGATAAGTTCATTTGGTATATCAGACTGTATTTTAGAAATACGAGCCTCGCTTGTACTAAATTTGTAACCTGTTCTTTCATGCCTATTTCTTTGGATAATTACTGCTTTATCATCGTTTAAAGCAGTAATAAAGACCGGCACGTCCTTATCTTTTATCTCAAGCATAACATATTTTTGAGAACTGTTCGGAATATCCAAAATATTAAGTATCCTGACATCTTGAGCAAATATTGCATTTTTTGGAAAATAAACATCAGCATATGTTCCGGATTTTACAAACGGGGGTAGTGTATCAAGCCTTATTGCAACAGAGCGAAAACCGCGCTGCGGTTCACTTTGAGCAATATCCATATCTAAATTCTTAAAAAAGTTCTCTAAGACAGGAGAATCAGCTTTTATATCTTTTTTTGCAGTTAAACCAACAATCTTTGCAGGATCTGCAATTGCCCCCTCTATTTCAATTGGAAATTGTTTTGTTGTAATATTTTCTGCTTGAATTTTTTCACCCTTTTTAATGTCGGTCTTGGCAACAACATAAACAATTTTCTTAATAGGTATAGCAGAGCTTGTTTGGGTGAGTTTCTTGAGATTTTCATTTTCAATTTTCAATTTTATAATAACCTGATAAGAGGCGACTGCTATTGCAACCCCCACTATTATAGAAATTATAAGTTGATTTTTATTCTTTTTGATACTCATAAACTCACAAAGCTTCCGCTTAACATTTTACATTATTTTAAACAATAAGAAAAATCATTAAGTTTCTTTACATGGTCCGATATTTTCGCACAAAAATCCAACTAAATTTTTAAGCGCATTTTTTGCAATATCTTCCTTAATTAGCAATCTTTGTTCATTAACATCACAATTTTTAATTTCAGATTGAAATTTTACAACCTTAATAACAGGTTTATTGTTTTTTAAAATACCAAACCCAATATAACAAAGACCAACCGGTTTTTCTTTTGAGCCTCCTGTGGGACCCAAGATACCTGTTGTTGCAAGAGATACTTGAGCATAATTTAAAAGCCCTAGTGCCATTTGATAAGCAACATCAAAACTTACTGCACCAAATTCATCCAATGTTTCTTTTTTGACATTTAAAAATCTCGACTTAGCTTGATTTGAATAAGTTACGAAATTTTGCTCAATATAAGCACTGGAGCCTGAAATGTCAGTTAAATAAGAACTCACTAAACCGCCTGTGCAAGACTCGGCACAGGCGATTTTTAAACCGTTTTTTATAAGTATTTCTTTTATTTGCTCAAGTATTTTCACTATTACTCCTATGAAATGGGTACATCAAGAGGCTCAAGCAAAATAATATCAAACACTATACCCTGGTCTATTATTACCTCATGTCCTTTTCTAAATAAGTCAATTACACTATCACCTATAAGATAAGCTCCCCCTCCTATTGTACCTCCAACAGCAGCAAAAGGAGTAACTAAAAATCTTCCGCCCGTAAATAATTCTTCACCTGAGGTTATGCCCCATTTTGTTGTTTTAGAAATTATTTTACCGCTTTTTTGGGCATTTCTTTTAAGTTCATTCCAGTAATTTCCGCCGCCTGATATAGCACCGTCATCAAGAATATCAAAGTTTGAACAAATAGCTGCACTTATTGGCAACTGCCTGCCCTGCGGGGTTACAACATGATCAAAAGTTAAATATAAAAGCGCACTGCGTGATAATCTTGCAGTCGGCTTATATTTTTCAACCGTTCCACGCACAAGTGAACCTGAAGGCAAAATTGTTTTACCGTTAATTTTTACATCATTTGTTAATCTTGCACTAAACATATCTCCCGCCTGCATTTCAGAGGTTGAAAGCGGTTCTGCCATAACAAGATTTAGCTTTGTTCCTTTTGGTATTCTCTGGGTATAAGCATCTGCTTTTAGTTGATATGCACTTGCTACAGGTACAAACGCAATTAGCGCAAGGAAAACAAGTAAGCTTATGATTTTTTTCATTAGGCGTCCTCCTTAATTTTTAAATCCTTAACGGTTGTTTTGCCAAACTTGGCACTAAGGTCGTCAATGTGATGAACAATGTAATAGAAAGGTTCCAAATCCCTTTCGGATAAATCAATCATAGCTCCCCAATCACTTCTGCCATGATGGGCTGCAATCATTTTTGCAATGTTTTTAAAACCTTCTTTCATACATAGCGTATAACCGTACTGCGAGTGGGTTAACCAGTCTTTTTTAAAGTCTTCATTGTATTCAATAAAACCTGTTTCAAGATTTATTTTATATTCAAAAATCTTGCCTATGTCATGCAAAATACATGCAGCATAAAGTTCTTCTTTGTCTACCTTGTTATTTAATTTAGGAAAAATTACCTTTGCGAAATCAACACATTCAAGAATGTGTACCAAAAGTCCACCAATGTAATTATGGTGCATAGACTTTGCCGCAGGTGCAACTTTAAGCTCTTGCGCATTATTTTTTATAGTGTTTAAAACAAAATCTTTTAATTTTTCATTTTTAAAAGTTTCAATAAATGTAATTAATTCATTGTATTTTTCTTCACATTGCCCCATCTCAAGCCCGCAAAGAGCTTCTTCAATTAATTCAAGGTTATTTACAAGGCAATTGTTGTACTTTTCGTTATAACTTGCAGTTAAAATTTTAACTGTATTACCTGTTTTAAAAAGCTTTTCATCCAAACGGTTAAGGGTTTCCTCCCATAAAATACAGTTCAGAACAGATGAGTCGTCAAGGTTCTTAAGTTGCATTTTACCCATTTTTGTACCGGCTTTTGTATCCCCGACAATAAAATTTAAAACTTCGTAATCAGCATTTAAGTCTAGCATGCTACGATTTTATTATAAATTTTAATATTTGTAAAGTTTTATTAATTTAATTCTTCTGCACATCACAAGTCAGTTTTTCAAGCGTCTGGTTATTAATTTCACCGCCTATTAACATAATAATTGAGGTGTAATACAACCAGACCATTAAAATTGCAAAAGTACCAATTGTACCGTAAACCCTGTTGTATGTGCCAAGTTCATTCACATAGAGCGAAAAAAGCCACGAACCCAACAACCAGAATATGCAGAAAAACATAGTTCCCGGAACAACGCTTTTCCTTTTGACCGAAAAATCCCGTGCGGGCAAAACATAATAATTTATCATAGCTAAAATAAACAACATTAAAAACGCAACTGGCCAACGACCTATAAGCAGCGTATTAACAAGATTTTGGGGCATATGTACGTAACTTGCAACAAAATTTAAAATAACCTTGCCAAAGATAATTAAGTTAACTGATATAAAAAAGAAAAATGTATTTACAAAAACCATTAAAACAGACAAAAACCTCGTTTTTATAAAACTCCTGTTCTCTTGAATTTTATTTGCACGATTTAAACCCTTAATAATAACAGCAATGGCATTTGAGGTTAAAACTAATGTTACAATAAAACCCACAATAGCCATTGTGCCGCCATTTTGAAAAAGAATAACCTCTTTTAAAACACTATGCAACAACTCAGAAACTGCATGAGGGGTAAAAACGGAAATAAAATAAATCACCTTATCTACAAAAAACTTTTTACCCAGCCAACCAAAAACCGCCATTAAAAAAAGCATAAAAGGGAAAATACCCAAAACAAGCATAAATGCCATCTCTGATGCCATGCCGGGGAAATCTTCCTCGATTATCGAATTTTTTAAATTTACAATATATTCCTTTAAAAGTTTAATCATAAATTTTTCCTAAATATGTTTTTTTACTTCATCCAAAAGACACAAAAGTGCCTCATTAAGAGGCTTTTTAATTGTACAGCCCGCAGCTCTTATATGCCCGCCGCCATTAAACTTTTTAACAATTTCTGTTACATCCTTTTCTTTAGAGCGCATTGAAACCTTTGTAGAATTGTTGCCCGACTCTTTTAAAACAATTGCAAATTCAACAGGTTTAATCGAGCGTAAAACCTCACAAATTCCCTCAGTATGTTCATCTTTTGCGCCAAATTTTTGCATATCTTTAGCACTTATTAAGGTATAGGCAATTTTATCATTGCATATTATTTGCGCATTTGAAACACAATATGCCTGAAACATAACCATAGCTTTTGATTTCAAATCATAACACTTTCTTGCAATGCTTGCAGTATCAACTCCGATTTTTGCCAGTTTAGCTGCTATCTCAAACGTTCTTGGAGTAACTGTTTCATATTTAAAACACCCTGTATCGGTTAAAATTGAAACATATAAACAATTTGCCATCTCAAGCGTTAAATTTTTATTTTGACTTTCAAACATTTCAAACAGGACTTCACCTGTGCTTGAAATGCCTCCTATCACGTGATTATATTGAGCAAAGCCTTTATTTGTTTTATGATGATCAATATTTATTGTAACTTTTGCAGCGTTAAAAATTTCTCTCGCATTTTCTACAATTCTATCAATTGATGCTACATCAACACAAATTACCGTATCGTAAATATTTTCAACATTTTCAAGCGTTTTTGCCTCACTTAAATATGGCATAAAAGAATAAATTTCAGGATAACTTTTGCCCTTTGACACCTGCAAAAGAATATCTGCCTTATCCCCGATGTATGATTTTACGGCACAAGCACTGCCAAGAGTATCTCCATCAGGATTAACATGGGTAATTATTAAAACCTTTTTTGCACTCTCAATTAACTCAAAGATTTTTTTAATCATGTTCAAAGGTTAGCACAAAAAAATATTTTTTAAAAAGCTCTTTTAACATTTTTTAAATTCGTAACCGTGCCTGTGTAAAAATTTAAAAAAGAATAGCTGTTTTTAAGTTCGTAAGCCTCATTTGAAGCAAGCATTTTAAGAGCGTTCTTAAAAAGTTTATATGCACTTTTGGGTTTTTTTGTATCTAAAAGTAAATCAATTTTTAAACGATAAAGCGAATACATTTTTTCACTTTCAGCTAAACCAACGCGTATGGCGCTTTTTTCGCAAAATTCAAAAGCTCTTGCATAATCACCCTTTTGTGCATGGCAATATGCAATTTTCGACATTACTTCAAAATCATCTTCACCCATTTCATACAATTTTTGCCAAACTTCAAGCGCAAGAGTGATTTTATCTTGCAAAATAAGCATATTACCCTTTAATCTTAGTGTTTTTTTATGTTTTGGATTAATTTCAAGTACACGTGAAATATATTTTTGCGCTTTTGAATTATCCTCTATATAAAAAAAGGTCTCATAAGCTATTTTATAGTACTTTTCCGCTAAAAAATTTATAACTCTCATAATTAATTTTATTTTTTAATTTTCGTTATTTTCATTGTATAAACAGTTAAGCACTGAGGCTAGTATATTTTTTTAAAAAGGTTAAAAGCATGATAGGGTGCATGTTAGACATGAAATTACAAATCGTTACATTAAGGCATGAATTTTAAAAAAGATTTAAGATATAATTATAGAAATTAATTTTTTAAAATACTTGGTTGGAGGAAAAAAAGTGAATTCGCTTAGCGAGAGTGCAAATGATTCGGTATTGTCATTATCAAAAAACGCAATTAAAGTGCTTGAAAAAAGATACTTAAAGAGAGATTTAAACGGAGAGGTTGTTGAAACACCGGAAGATTTATTCCATAGAGTTGCAGATACTATAGCAGGTGCTGATAGAGAATTTGGCGCAACTGATGAAGAAGTTAAAAAAACGGCGCAAGATTTCTATGAAATGATTACTAAGTGCTATTTTATGCCAAACTCTCCCACGCTTATGAACGCAGGTAGAGATTTAGGGCAATTAAGTGCTTGTTTTGTTCTTCCTGTTGAAGATTCACTTGAAGGAATTTTTGAAACAATTAAAAATACAGCTTTAATACATAAATCAGGCGGCGGTACAGGTTTTTCTTTTTCAAGACTAAGACCTAAAAACGATGTAGTGCATTCTACAATGGGCGTTTCATCAGGTCCTGTTTCTTTTATGGAAGTATTTAACGCTGCAACAGAAGCTGTTAAACAAGGCGGCACAAGACGTGGCGCAAACATGGGTATCTTAAGAATTGACCACCCTGATATTTTAGAATTTATTCACTGTAAAGATGACTTGTCAAAACTAAATAACTTTAATATTTCAATTGCCGTAACGGATGAATTTATGAAGGCGGTTGAAGAAGACAGAGATTTTGAACTTATTCATCCCAACACGAAACAGTGTGTTAAAAAAGTAAACGCAAGAGAAATTTTTGACATAATTACAAAAGGCGCTTGGGCTTCAGGCGAACCGGGTATCATCTTTATTGATAGAATTAATGAGGATAACCCGACACCTGCTTTAGGCGAAATTGAATCTACAAACCCATGTGGCGAAGTTCCGCTTTTACCTTATGAGGCTTGCAACTTAGGTTCAATTAACCTATCTAAAATGATTAAGAAAAACCCTGCAGGCGGTTTGGATGTTGACTGGAGCAAACTTGCTAACGTTACACGCCTTGCAATACATTTTCTTGATAACGTAATTGTGGTTAACAACTATCCTTTGCCTCAAATTGCGCAAATGGTCAGCAATATAAGAAAAATCGGTCTTGGTGTTATGGGTCTTGCTGATATGCTTATGCAGCTTGGAATTCCTTACAACTCTGAAGAAGGCTGTGCTCTTGGTGCTAAAGTTATGGAATTTATTGATTACCATTCAAAAGCACAAAGTATTAATTTAAGTGAATCAAGAGGCAGCTTTAAAGGTTTTGAAGAAAGTGTTTACACTCGCCCTAATTACCTTTACAACAAATACAAAGGCAAAAGTGCAGGCGTCATAATTGATGAGATGTGGGCTGATTTAGACAACAGAATTGCAAAATCAGGCATTAGAAACGCAACTACAACTTGCATTGCCCCCACAGGTACAATTTCAATGATAGCAGGCGCATCAGGCGGTATTGAACCCCTGTTTGGTTTGGTATTTAAACGCAATATCATGGATGGCACAATTCTTCTTGAAGTTAACCCGATTTTTGAAAACTACGCAAAAGAACACGGTTTCTACAGTGAAGAATTAATGGAAGAAATTGCAAAAACAGGCTCAATTGCACATATAGAAGGAATTGACGAGCAAACAAAAAGAATTTTTGCAACTGCACATGATGTTTCACCCGAAGCGCATATTATGATGCAAGCAGCATTTCAATTGCACACTGATAACGCTGTTTCAAAAACTATTAACTTTGTTGAAAGCGCAACGGTTGAAGATGTTGCAAAAGCTTATATGTTAGGCTTTAAATCCGGTCTTAAAGGTTTAACCGTATATCGTAACAACTCAAGATGGTCGCAACCAATGGTTGTGGATAAAGTTAAAACTAAGGAAGAAAAACAAGCCGAAATGGCAGCGCAAGCCGGTGCGATAGGGGCAAGCGGTGAGCTTGACCCGAACACTACGCAAGCGCAAGCCGGTGTTCCCAATGACGGCGGCGTTGAGCCGGCGGAATGGAACACTACGCAAGCGGCAGCCGGTGCGATAGGGGCAAGCGGTGAGCTTGACCCGAGCACTACGCAAGCGGCAGCCGGTGTAGAATCTTCAACAGACTGGAGCCAATCTCCATCTGCAATAGGTGCGCCAAGCACTTCGCCTGTGCAAATAAGTATCCCCGCCTTTGGTGAGGAACATAAACAAGTGGAAACTATAGAGGAGAGAGTGGATGACAACGGAGTTACGCTAAAAACCGTTGTATGTCCCGAATGCGGCAACTCAATAGAAATGGCAGAAGGGTGTTTTATATGCCTTAATTGCGGTTATTCCGGTTGCAGCTAAAAATTTTTTAAGCCGACAATTGTCGGCTTAAATTTTTTATGTAAAATAAAGAAAATGAACAAGTTCTTAAATCGTTTAAAAATTAAATATAATAAATTTGTCTTTAAGTTTCTGAGCGAACAAAAATTTCCGCCGGTAAATTTTAAGGTGAAAATTGAAACAAAATGTCTTGTTCTAGCTCCCTACATCGGTGCTGAAACAAAAGGACTTGGAGGGCTTATTGCTCAACACCCTAAAAACTTTGAAGTCTTGGCCTTAACAAACGGGTCTTCAATGATTAAAAACGTAAGTCAAATAGAAGCCTCAAATATAAAAAAGGAGCAGTTCTTTAACGTAATGAAGCATGCTCGTGTTAAAGGTTATAAAATTTTTAATATAAATACGGGTACTTTAAAAGACGAATATAAAAAAATATCAAGAATAGATATAAGTGAAGTTGATTTCATATTTGTGCCTAACCCTTTTGATTCAAATCCTGACACAATAGCTCTTATAAGTCATCTTAAAAAAATACTTAAGACAAAAGAGTATAAAAAAACTTTGCAAATTCTAATGTATGAAAGTGATTGTGCACTCTGTTACGTTGATTATTATGCAGATATTACTAATATTGCAACTGCAAAAAAGCAAATGCTTGGAATATACTACCCGAATGATCAAAAACTGATATCGGGTGTAATAGGCTTGAATAAGTTTCGCTCGATAAACCAAAACTGTGAAATGTCAGAATGTTTTGCCAGCTTTTTTGTTGAAGATTTCTTGAAACTTCCCCTTATATAATGCTAACATGGCAATTGTAATGCAAACTTTTTATTATATAATTATTCTGTCAACAAACGGAGGAAAAACTTATGGACAAATACGTATGCACAGTTTGCGGTTGGGTTTATGACCCACAAGAAGGCGACCCATCAAACGATATAGCAGCAGGCACATCTTTTGAAAATTTACCTGATGATTTTCTATGCCCGATTTGCGGTGTAGGTAAAGACCAATTTGAAAAAGAATAGACACAAAATAAACAAAGGACAAAACTTATGAAACTTATTAAGGATGGCGTATATTACTGTGGCGTAGAAGATTTTGGAAGAAAAATTTTTGACCAATTAATCCCATTGCCACATGGAACAACTTACAATTCATACTACATAGAAGGCGACAAAAAACGAGCTTTAATTGACACGTCTTACTCTAAAACAATAAAAGAATTTATTGAAAACTTAAACGGCAAAGGCGAATTTATTGATTATGTTATAGCAAATCACGCTGAAGGCGACCACTCAGAAGCTCTTGTTAAAGTTCTTCAAATGAATCCTAACGCTAAAGTTGTTACAAATAAAAAATGTATGGACTTGTTAATTGACCAGTACGCCATTCCTGAAAATAAGTTTCAAGTTATTAATGACGGTGATGAAATTTCCCTTGGAAATAAAACTCTAAGATTTCACCTTGCTCCCTGGGTGCACTGGCCCGATACAATGTTCACACATCTTGTTGAAGATAACATTTTGTTTACCTGCGACTTTTTAGGTGCACACATTACATACAGCCAAGGGCAATTTTACGCACAGGAAACTCAAGAGTATTTGCTAAGTGCAAAAAGATACTACGCTGAAATTATGATGCCTTTTAGACCTCATTGCAGAAAATACCTTGATAAAATAAAACAAATTAACCCATCAATGATTTGCCCATCTCATGGCGGAGTGTATAAAAACCCTGATTTTATACTAAATGCATATTATGAGTGGACAGCAGACACGCCAAAAAATAAAGTTGTTATACCTTACGTTTCAATGTATCAAAACACTGAGCGCATGGTGGACAGACTTGCTGAAAAACTCAAAGAAGAAGATGTTGAAGTACATAAGTTTGATTTAATATCAGATGACATTGGCGATTTAGCAGTTGAATTAGTTGATGCTGCAACAGTTGTCTTTGGGGCGTCTATGGTTCTTGCAATGCCTCATCCCTACGCATTTTTTGGAGTTTATTTAACAAATGCGCTAAGACCAAATGTAAAATTTATGTCAATTTTAGG
>CASEEG010000043.1 GCA_949286885.1 uncultured bacterium | reverse complement strand
GCATTAATTGCCATTTTTACCATAGGAATACCTGTAACTTTAGACATAATAGGCACAGTTCTTGAGGCTCTCGGGTTAACTTCAATTACATAAACAACATCGTCTTTTATAATAAATTGAATATTCAATAAGCCTTTAATATTAAGCTTTTTAGCTATTGCACGTGCATAATTTACAAGTTTTCGCTCGTTTTTGCGGCTTATATTTCTTGAAGGATAAATGCTCATAGAATCACCACTGTGAATACCGGCTCGCTCAATGTGTTCGCAAATCCCGGGGACTAAGATGTCCTTACCGTCAGACACAGCGTCAAGCTCGACTTCTAGACCCTCAATATACTGGTCGATTAAAACAGGGTGTTCGCTTGAGAATTGCAAAGCCTGATTAATGTAGGTTAAAAGCTCATCATCGTTATAAACAACCTGCATGCCACGTCCGCCAATAACGTAAGATGGGCGCACCAAAACAGGATATCCAAGCTCACGAGTTGTTTCAAGCGCTTCCTGTGCACTTTTTACTCCCCTACCCTTAGGCTGTGGAATATTCAATTCTTTTAAAAGTTTTTCAAAAACTTTCCTGTCCTCAACTGCGTCAATGCTTTCTAAAGACGTTCCAAGGATTTTTACACCGTATTTTGCAAGCTTTGGCGCAAGGTTAATTGCGGTTTGTCCGCCAAATTGCACCATAACGCCCTTTGGATTTTCTTTTTTAATTATATTCATTACATTTTCAACATTCATCGGCTCAAAATAAAGCCTTGTTGCAACATCAAAATCTGTCGAAAGCGTTTCAGGGTTTGAATTTACCATAACAGATTCATAACCGTTTTCATTCAGCGCCCAGCTTGCATGCACTGAACAGTAGTCAAATTCAATCCCTTGCCCTATTCTAATTGGGCCTGAGCCAAGCACAACCACGTTTTCTTTTTTAACTGCATTACCTTTTTTGTCGATTTTTTCTTTTTTGTATTCCTCAAGCTCACATTCTTCACAATATGTCGAGTAAAAATAAGGAGTTGAGGCGCGAAACTCGCCTGCGCAAGTGTCAACAATTCTAAAAGACGCCTCAAGATTAAAATTATCAAGGGTTTGCTGTTCAACATTTGCGTAAGCACAAATCTCAGAATCTAAAAACCCAAACTCTTTTGCTTTTTTGTACAATTCAAAATCAAGCGGCTTAACTTCAAGCTCACGCTCAACATTTGTAATGTCTTTGATTTTATTAATAAACCATTTGTCAATTTTTGTAATTTTATTCAGCTCATCAACTTCAACACCGCGAGAGAGAGCTTCCGCCAGTCTGAAAATCCTTCTGTCGTCTTGAATATGGAGTTCTTCTAAAAGTTGTTCAAGCGACATATTTTCAAATTTATAGTGCAAAAGCCCTGTTTTTTTACCTTCAAGAGAAGTTATCGCCTTTTTAAAGCCCGAGCAAAAAGTTCTGCCAATTGCCATAACCTCGCCTGTAGCTTTCATTTTAGTGCCTAAAATTCTATCCCCTGTTGCAAATTTATCAAAGGGCCATTTTGGAATTTTAACAACAACATAATCAAGCGCAGGCTCAAACGCTGCAACTGTTTTGCCTGTAACTGAGTTTTTAATTTCGTGCAAATTGTAACCTATCGCAATTTTTGTTGTAATTTTTGCAATGGGGTAGCCCGTAGCTTTTGAAGCAAGAGCGGATGACCTTGATACACGGGGATTTACCTCAATAACATAGTACTGATTCGACTTTGTATCAAGCGCAAATTGAACGTTACAGCCGCCTTCGATTTTTAGCGCACGAATTATTTTTATTGCAGACGACCTTAGCATTTGATACTCGTTATTTGTAAGGGTTTGAGAGGGTGCAACAACAAAGCTGTCGCCTGTGTGAATACCAATCGGGTCAATGTTTTCCATATTACAGATGATAATACAGGTGTCGTTAGAATCCCTCATAACCTCGTATTCGACTTCTTTAAAGCCTGCGATTGATTTTTCGACAAGCACTTGATTTATGGGAGATTGAGTTAAGCCGGAATATACAATTGCCTCGTATTCCTTTTCATTGTGCGCTATACCACCGCCTGCACCGCCTAAAGTAAAAGCAGGACGGATGATTATAGGAAAACCTATTTTATTTGCAAATTCTAAAGCCTCCTCGTAACTTGAAACAATTTCACTGTCAGGAATAGGCTCGCCAATTTCATTCATTAAATTTTTAAATAATTCCCTGTCCTCTGCCTTTTTAATGGAGTCAATATTTGTGCCTAAAACTTTTACGTTATATTTTTCAAGCACACCGTTGTCATTTAGCTCACATGCCAGATTTAGCCCCGTTTGACCGCCCAAAGACGCCATAAGACCCTGCGGACGCTCTTTTTCAATGATTTTTGTCAGCATATCTAATGTCAAAGGCTCTATATAAACCTTGTCTGCAATATGTTCATCTGTCATAATCGTTGCAGGGTTTGAGTTTACAAGGACAACTTCAATCCCTTCCTCCTTTAGCGCACGACACGCCTGCACTCCGGCGTAGTCAAACTCTGCTGCTTGCCCTATTACAATAGGTCCTGAGCCTATTACTAAAACTTTTTTTATTGAATTATCTTTCATTACACCCTCACTTTTTTATATTCTTTCATTAATTCAACCCACTCATCAAAAATAACTGAGGCGTCATTTGGCCCGGGGGCTGCTTCAGGGTGGAATTGAACAGCGTGGATTTTTAAAGAGTCAATTTTAAAACCTTCTAAAGTATCATCATTAAGGTTTTTATACGTTGGCGTCATAATGTCGCTTAAAGTATTTATGTCCACCGCATAACCATGGTTTTGCGATGACATCATAACTTTGTTTGTTAAAAGATTTATAACAGGGTGGTTTCCCCCTCTATGCCCGTATTTAAGCTTATAAGTTTTTGCACCTGATGCAATTGCTAAAAGCTGATAACCAAGGCAAATGCCAAAAATTGGTATTTTTCCAATAAGGTTTTTAATTGTTTCAAGCTCAACTTTACAATCTTGCGGATCTCCAGGACCGTTTGATAAAAACACCGCATCAAAATCACCATTTAAAATTGACTTGGCATTTACATTTGCAGGGTATACCTTAACCTCACATCCTCGATTAAAAAGACTTTTTACAATGCCATATTTTGCACCATAGTCAATAAAAGCAAGTTTTATCGGATTACCTTCGCCGCGCACATAGACTGCACGTGTTGTTACATCATATACCACATCGGGGTTTGATTTATAGTTTTTTGTTTGTTCAATTTTTTCTTTTATTTCATATTCGCTCAAATCTCTTGGACTAATAAAGCAGTTCATAGTACCTGCTTCACGAATTTTTTTAGTGAGAGACCTTGTGTCGGCACATTCAATCCCTACAACATTTCTTTCTTTTAAGTAATCACCTAAGGATTTTTCACTTTTGTAATGAGATTCATTTTTGCAATACTCTTTTACAATTAGTGCCTTAAGGGCAGGATTTAGTGATTCAAAATCGTATTTATTAATCCCATAGTTACCAATTTCAGGATAAGTCATTACTATTATTTGATCAGCATAACTTGGATCAGTTATAATTTCCTGATAACCCGCCATAGAGGTATTAAAAACGATTTCGCCAAAGACTTCACGCACTGCGCCAAAAGATTTTGCAGTCATTACCGTTCCATCTTCCAGTATCAATGTTGCCATTAGATTACTTCTCCTATTTCTTCATAAATTTTTTCCATAGCTTCAACTCTGTTTTGCGCAGCAGTAACTGCTCTACCTATTACAAGGTAATCTGCACCGCCCTCGATTGCAATTTTTGGTGTTGCAATTCGTTTTTGATCATCTTTTAAACTCCAAGAGGGTCTTATTCCGGGGCATAAAACTTTAAAATCCGCACCGCAAGCTTCTTTTATGGCTTTTAGTTCATGGACTGAGGCTACAACTCCATCAAGCCCTGCTTTTTTTGCCAATTTTGCAAGTGTAATTGCAAGGGTCTTTACTTCTTTATTTATTTCAATTTCATCGTTTAAAACTTCCTGAGAAATACTTGTCAGGACAGTTACAGCAAGGATTATCGGCGGTTTTTTACCTGTTTTTTGCGCAGCTTTAAGCGCGCCTTCTTTTGATTGTTTCATCATCTCAAGCCCGCCCAAAGCATGGACGTTGTAGAAATTTGCACCACGGGCAACAATATTTTCACTTGCCTTTTTAACAGTATTTGGAATATCCATTAATTTAACATCCAAAAAGAAATTTGAATTTTTATTTTTAATATAGTCGATAATTTCATTGCCAAAACCTGTGTATAGTTGCAATCCGACTTTAAAAGTGCCCACATAAGGAGATAGTTCATCTACTAAATTTTTCGCTTCCTCAAAGGTTTCAACATCAAGCGCTAAAACAATTTTTTCTTTTATTTTTTCATTAATCATCAATTTTAACTCCTTTTAAAGTCATATTCTCATAAGGTGTAACCTTGCATTTGGAGGCAAATTCCGCCCCATGCACAGTGTAAGTTTTATCTAAATCAAACTTATTTTTCTGTTTTATTTCAATTCCTAAAATTTTTGCAGGATTATTTGACATTAAATCAAGCGTTTTTTGCAAGCCAAATTGCGCATAAGTCAGCGAAAAAGAGGTTTCAAGCCCTGTTATGCCGTTTGGTGATTTATCATAAGGCAAAGTTTTTTCATCATTTCCATGCGGAGCGTGGTCTGTTGAGATAACATCAATTGTGCCATCATTTAGAGCCTCAATAACTGCCAGCCTGTCGTATTCTTCGCCCAATGGCGGATTCATTTTGAAAACGCCCGTATCTGTAACATTTTGCCTTGTAAAAGTGAAATAATGCGGTGCGCTCTCGCAAGTTATTTTTAAACCGCGCGCTTTGGCCGCTTTTATAGCTTCAAGGGTAGATTTTTTTGAAATATGACAAAAATGCAGACGTGGTGAAAAGCCTTCACGCACAAGTTCTTCAAATATTTGAATTTGCCAAATAGCCTCACGAGTTTCATCTTCAAGGTGCGAGAGAATTAATTTCTCATTTTTTAGGGCATTATAAAAAACGCTGTGATTTAAAATCGGCAGCCCATCATTAGAAAAAGCAACGGCACCTGCTTTTTCAAGTGCCGCAAAATCAACCAATTCATTTGTATTTAAATTTTTTGTAACCGCACAAACGGGATACAACTTGCATTTATGTCCTTTTGATTTTTCAAGAATATAATTTAGCGTTTCAATGTTATCACAAACCGGATTTGTATTAGGCATAGCGCAAACTGCGCAAAATCCGCCTTTTAGTGCGGCATTTAGACCCGTTTCAATGGTTTCTTTATATTCATACCCCGGTTCTCTAAAGTGAACGTGCATATCAATAAAAGCAGGCAGTTCAACTATATTCATCTTTGAACCCCCTCAAAAATTAAATCCAGCACCGCCATGCGCACAAAAACACCGTTTCTTGGCTGCTCAATTATAATTTCGCCTTTTGTATCAAGCAAAGTGCTTGAGATTTCAACATCTCTGTTAACAGGTCCCGGGTGCATTAAAATGGCACTATCGGGCATATTTTTTTCATTTATTTGATAATCTGCAATGTATTGGGCATAAGGGACATTATTTTCAATTCTTTCCTTTTGAATTCTAAGCCCCATAACGGCATCGGCGTCTTTTAGCGCAATATTTATGTTTGGTTCGTATTTAATGTGCTCTAGCGTCCAGTCTTCAAAATAATCAGGCGAACAGCAGACAACTTGCGCCCCAAAGCGTGAAAGCAGCTCTATATTTGATTTTGCAACTCGAGAATGTACTATATCCCCAACAATTACTATTTTTTTACCTTCGAGCGTTCCTAAGTGTTTATTAAGAGTATAAAAATCTAAAAGTGCCTGTGTCGGGTGAGCAGACTTGCCTTCGCCTGCGTTAATAAGCGAAAGCCCGTAAGAATAATTCTTTTGGGCAAGTTCTTCAATAAAACCTTCTCTAGAGTGCCTGATAACTGCAATATCACAGCCTATGGCATTTAGGTTATTTAATGTATCAAAAAAGCCCTCCCCTTTTAAAATAGAGGACTTTTGTGCTTCAAAATTAAAAACATCAAACCCTAATTTTCTTGATGCCATTTCGAAAGAAAACCTTGTGCGGGTTGAGTTTTCAAAAAACAAAAGCGCAACCGAGCCTTTTTGCTTCTTTTTTTGAGTGCCTAAAGGTACGTTTTTTTCGTAATACTTTGCAAGTTCTATTATTTCAAGTATTTCATCATTTTTTAGACTTTTTATGTCAATTAAGTGCTTCATTTTACTTGCCAGTCCTGCTTCCCGGTTTTGTAATTTCAATTCCGAGCTTGCACAGCGGACATTCTTCAGGAGTGTAAGTTACAGGATCAACCTGCAAAAGCGAGGTTATATTAAGTTTGTCTTTTAATTTTCCTGCTGAACGATCAACAATGCACGCTACTCCTGTGACCTCTATTTCAAAGGGTTTAAGCGCCTCTATTGTTTCAAAAATTGTTCTTGCCGTTGTAATTACATCTTCAACAATCAACACTCTTTCACCCTTTTTAAGTTTATAACCGCGCCTTAACTGCATTTCACCGTCTTTTCTCTCTACAAAAAGATTTCTTTTATCAGTCGCTGCCGCAACTTCGTAACCAAAAATTATACCGCCGATTGCAGGTGAAACAACAGTGTCAAACTCAAGCCCTTTAAGCTTTTTAGCAAGCTCTCCAGCTATAGTTTTAACAACAGGGGGGTACTGATACAACTTTGCACATTGAAAATAAGTATCAGAGTGCAAACCTGACGTTAAGCAAAAGTGTCCGTTTAATAACCCGTCAAAGTCAATTAAAAGCTGTTTTACATCCACTTGTGGCATTAGTTTATCTCCTTAATTTTTTCTTTTAAATCTTCAAAATCCTTAAATCCGTTTGTTTTTATAAAGTTTTCAAGCTCATCGGCAAGATTATTGCAAACATCACACTGTGTGAAATTTTGCGTGCCCACTTCAAAAGCGTCTGCGCCTGCGCTTATAAATTCAAATAAGTCATCTAAGCAAGAAATGCCGCCCATGCCTATTATTGGCAACTTTGTAACAGCAGCAATGCGCTTAACCATGCTAAGTGCAACAGGTTTTATGCATTTACCTGAAAGCCCGCCCTGCACTTCTTTTTTATAAAATTTGCCGTTTATAAAATCAATTTTTATGCCCAAACCTTTTAAAGTATTAATGGCGCTTATTCCGTCTGCTCCGGCATTTTGGACAGCTAACGCTAAATTTTCAATGCTTGTAACATTAGGAGTTAATTTAACAATTAAACATCCGCCATAATTTTTTCTAACATTCAAAACAAGCTCGTAGAGTGAATTTGAATCCACTCCAAACTCTAAACAGCCTGATTTTACATTTGGACATGAAACATTAAGTTCAACTGCCTCAATTCCGTTTTTATCCGCAATTTGAGCTAATTTTGAATAATCATCAATTGTGCTTCCTGCCGCATTTAAAATGTATGTTATATTTTTCTTTTTTAAGATTGGAATTTTTTCATCAATAAAACGCTCAATGCCAATATTTTCAAGCCCAATGCGGTTAATCATGCCTGAATTTGTTTCAAAAATTCTATCTCCCTCATTGCCCCCTCTGGGCTCAAGAGTAATGCCTTTTGTAGCAATTGCGCCGATTTTAGACACATCGCAAAAATCTTCATACTCATCAGCATAGCCAAAAGTGCCTGAGGCTGCAATTATTGGGTTTTTCATTTCAAAATTTGCAATTTTTATTCCCATACTACCGCCTTTGCATCAAATACAGGTCCATCGTGGCAAATAGTAGCATTTTGAACCTTGCCGTCTTTTAAAATTTTTATTACACAGCCCCTGCATACACCGACCTGACAGGCAAAAACTTTCTCCATGGCAATTTGTGCCTCAAGATTGTAGTCTTGCGCTACCTTGCTAACTAATTTTAAAACAATTTCAGGCCCGCAAGAATAAATTACCTCAGGTTTAAATTTTTCAATAATCTCAGGCAAAAAGTCAATCACACTGCCGCCTGTAACTGTTTTATCCGAGCCTTTAATCACCTCATCCTGAGCCTTAAAACCTGTTATTAAAAAGTTTTCCACTCCTATGTTATTTAATTCGTCTTTTAAAAATAACATCGGCGCAATGCCAATTCCTGCGCCTACAAGGAGGGATTTTTTATTTTGAATTTTAAAACCTTGTCCTAAAGGTCCCATAAAATCAACACTATCACCAATTTTAAGAGATTTTATGTAATTTGTACCCTCGCCTTTGAGTTTAAAAAAGACCTCAATTACACCGTCTTTAAAACCTTTTATGCTAAAAGGGCGTCTTAGAGTCTTTGGTGGACATAAAATTGAAATAAATTGCCCCGAGTGTGCCTCTAATATATTTGAGCTTATTTCAAGCGCAAAAGTATCAAGTGCGATTTTTTCTATATTTTTAATAATTCCTTTTTGAATTCTTTTCATTTTCACCCATAAAAAAAGAAAGGCAAAAACCTTTCTTTTATTTGCTATATTTAAGTTTTGACATTTTTATGTTCATTTAAGCCAAATTCCTTTTTCTAAATTATAACCCAAAGAAAATTAAAAGAAATAATATTTGTAAATATATGTAACAAAAACATGTTAAAGCCCTAAATATTTTTGAAATTGCGCCGATTGACATTACATAAGGACAATGGAGTAGAAAGAAACAAAATGAGTGTTTCAGGACTTGGATTAAATCAAAATTTATTTGCAGGAATCGACAGTGTAAATGCTGCAAAAGTATCAGGTGAAATTTTTTCCCGTGCGGCAGAAAAAACAATCGACCTTTCAAAAACCGATTTATCTCAATTCAGACGTCCTACTTTAGGTGTTGATCTTTACAATTCAAAAACAAGCCTTGAATTGCAAAGACAAATTGCTATCACACAATCAGGCATAAACACTCAAAACATCAACACATCTTACCTAAACTCTCAAGCTGCAAGCGCGCTTTACGGCGGCAACAATGTAGCAAAGAATGTTGAAGGCAAACTTTTTGTACCGACAAATTCAGAAGTTGAAGCAATCAACATTGTTGAACCTCAAGCGCAAAGAGTTGATTTGTATCAAATCGCAAACCTTAACAAAGATGCAAAAGGCTCTAACCCATTTGCATACAAACCTCAAGAAGAAAGCAAAAAAGAAGATAGGGAACCCTTAAACATTTTTGCTTAAAAAGAAGCATTACTCTGTTATTCTCCTCCTCTATTGTTCAGATATATTGCAGCCTTTCAGGCTGCTTTTTATTTTATAAACCAAAACGGGAATAAATAGCATCAATATTTTTTAAATATTTTTTTTCATCAAAGCACTCAAAAATTTCATCCTCACTCAAGTGCGGGCGCATATTTTCTTTAAAATTACCCTCGTCGCCTTGAGAAAATGCGTCTAGAGCTTCTTTTTGGACAATTTCATAAGCTTGCTCACGAGTTAAGCCTTTGTGGGTTAATTTTAACATGCAAGCTTGCGAATAAATTATCCCGCCGTATTTTTGAACATTTTTAATCATATTTTTTTCTTTAACAACAAGGTTATTTACCACATTATTAAAGCGATTTAGCATATAATCAATTAAAATTGTAGAATCAGGGAAAATTACACGCTCAACACTGCTGTGCGAAATATCTCTTTCATGCCAGAGGGCAATATCTTCAAGTGCTGCAATGGAATTTGACCTTACAATACGTGCAAGTCCTGATAAATTTTCACTTGCAATAGGATTTTTCTTATGCGGCATAGCAGATGAGCCTTTTTGCCCCTGTTTAAAGCCTTCTTCGACTTCACAGACTTCCCACCTTTGCAGGTGCCTTATCTCAATTGCAAAATTTTCAATGGCAGCTCCAATATGCGCCAGTGCGCTAATATAAGCACTGTGCCTGTCTCGAGCTATTACTTGGGTTGAAATTTTAGCAGGCTTTAAACCCAAAAACTCGCAAGTTAATTTTTCAACATCAACATCAACATTTGAATATGTACCTACAGGGCCTGAAATTTGCCCGACTAAAACATCATTTAAGGCATAGTTAAAGCGTTCTTTTGCTCGCTCTAACATATCATACCAGTTTAAAAGCTTAAAACCAAAGGTTATAACCTCAGCACCAATACCATGAGAGCGACCTAAACATACTGTATTTCTGTGCTTTTTTGCTAAATTTAAAATAGAATTTAAAAGAATGTCTAAATCCTCATTTATTATTTCTGATGCGTCTTTTATTTGCAGCGCAAAGGCTGTATCTATAACATCAGAGCTTGTTAAACCCATGTGAATATATGGGGAAAATTCATCTCCGACATTTTCATTTACATTTGTCAAAAAAGCAATGACGTCATGTCGCACTTGTTTTTCAATTTCATCAATTCGATTAACATCAAAAGAGGCTGTTTTTTCAATGTGTTTTAGTGCATTATCAGGAATTTTGCCAAGCTTGTTATATGCCTTGCAAACAGCAAGTTCCACTTTTAAGTAATATGAAAATTTTTGTTCTAATTCCCAAATAGAGGAAATTTTTTCTCTTGAATACCTTTTAATCACAAATTTTATTATACTATAAAAAAATATTTTTCAGGGGTTTTATAAGCTTACAGGATATTATGAAAATTACACCGTTAATTTTTAAATCACCTTATTTTAAATCTGCTCCTGATGGCGCATCAGGGGCGACTCCTGTATATGCAACAGTTGAAAAACCGGATAGAGCGCAAATTTCTACCATTAAAAGAGCCTTGGATGAACTTGAAGAAGTTGTATTTTTACCAAACGATTTAATCTATATGAAAGCTCTTGGTGCAAACCCGCCTTTTAAAAATGGTAAAGAAGCACTTGAGTGGATTAAAGAAAGCAAAGCAAAAATTTTATATGCAGATTTTTCAAACCCCAGTGTCCATGCCTGTCTAAATTACAGCCAAAATGATGGCATAACAATACTTATTAACAAAAATTATAAAGATAACTGCGCTCATTCTGATGTATTGGCAATTTCAGAAGCAATATTTCACGAGTGCGGGCATGGCAAAGATTTTGACAGTGAAAATTCTATTCAGGAAGAACTTAATTGCCTTAGTTTAAATGTGCTGGCGCACAGGTATTATCAGAAAAAATACAAGGGCATTTTTGACAATAGCAATTCTTTTTTATACTCTCAAGGAGTAAGCCTTTATGCTAAGCTATTTTTTGATTTTTATAAAACAGCACTTAAAAACAGAGTTGCAGATAAGTACGGATACCTGCAAACAGGGGATGAAAAGCACCCTGCTACAAACTTAGCAAATGATATAAAAAGAATATACGAAAGTACAACTTATGTTTAACAAAAATTTACAAAAAAATTTCAAAAATAGTCTAAAAAATAGTCACTTGGGTAATAAAAAGGGCTTACAAATTTGAAAAACTGTGATATAATACTTAAAGGTTGTTAGAATATGTGTGTGCTTTAAAAAAATGGGAGGCAAAGTTTATGTCAACTCTTGTAGAAAAATTGAAAGTTAAACCTTCAATCAAGTCAAAGTTTGATGGTGAGTTCCAACATTATCTCAAAAAACAATGCTTAAAAACAACGTTCAATGGGCTTGAACTTGAAACATTCAGCTGGTACAAAAAAATGTTAGGCTTAATGTAGTCTTAGATTTTTTGGGTGTTGATTAAAATTTTAAATCCTGGCGAGTCTGCGGTGCATCTGCAAACTCGCTGGGGAGTTTTAACTGTCTTTTTTTTAATTAAGTGTGCTAAAAATATTTATTTTACAGGTGAGGGTTTATCCCAAATTACGCACACAAAAATTCGGAGTAAAATCCCCTTCTAAATGCGGAAGGGGCTTTTTATATTCACAAGGGCAATGCTAAAGACTATTTTTAGTGTATAATTAACTTATGAAAAAAATTTTTTCCGTTTTATTTTTTGTAATAATGTTGCCAAGTGCAGTTTTCAGCGCACCTAATTACAGTTATAATATTTACTCAATGAACCCGGACAATAAAAATCAAATAAGCGCAGAACAATTAAATTCCTCGTCGATGATACTTTTTATTGTCGATTTTTCAAACAGTATGAACGAAAAAATGGGCGATAGAACTAAACTTCGAGTAGCACTTGATACCTTAACTTCAATATTGCCACAAATACCCTCAAATGTTCAAACAGGACTTAGAATTTACGGTCATCGCGGTGGCTTTACTTATATGGACGGCTGTATGGCATCAAAACTTGCAGTACCTCTAAAACCAAATAATTCAGGCGCAATTTTAAACTCACTTTATCAAACCTCGGCAGTGGGCTGGACACCAATTACATATTCTCTAAAACAAGCTGTAAACTCAGATTTTGCAGGAATTAGCGGCAAAAAACACATCATTCTTTTAACAGATGGCGGCGAAAATTGCGACGAAAGCCCATGCACTTACGCTATTGAGCTTATGAAAACAAGAAACGATATTTCAATTGACGTTATAGCTTTTGATATTTTTGATCAAGAAGCCAGAAATCAACTAAGGTGTACGGCTCTTACTACATCTGGAAAATTCTACAGTGCAAATTCGCCTGATGAGCTTAAAAACAGTCTTTTTGAAAGTTTAAATATAGACAAAGATGTTCGTGGAACAATTAAAATAAACCCATAAAAAAACTTGACTAAAAAAGCTCAAAAACCTATTATTATGGAATGAAAGATATTTTTATAGTATCTCCTGTTAAAACTCCCGATAATATTAGGGAATTCTGCAAAAAAACAAAATGCAGGGAATTTTACGTTTATCATCATCGTTTTATAAACGATAATTTTGAATACATTGAAGAATACATAAAAGCGGCGCATGAGTGCAATGCGCGCATTTTTGTAAACTTTAAGC
The DNA here is from genome assembly GCA_949286885.1 of uncultured bacterium. GTDB lineage: Bacteria > Cyanobacteriota > Vampirovibrionia > Gastranaerophilales > Gastranaerophilaceae > Galligastranaerophilus. The sequence goes on along the minus strand of CASEEG010000043.1, from coordinate 2,079 downwards.
ACTCAATTGATGAGGAAGAAGTTTCAAAAACAAAAAAATTTATAGAATTTTTGCACAGTACTAAAATTGATGGAATCTTTGTAAATTCTTACGGCATTTTAGAAATAATTAAAACCATGGATTTGCCCTTTAAAGTCATAATTGATTCATATTTTGACATACACAATCTTTGCGGTATTGAATTTATGGAAATGTTCCATAAAATAGACAGGCTTATAATAACCGAAGAACTCTACATCAAAAACATTGAAAAAATCAAAAAATACGCAAAAATCCCCCTTGCAATAGACACAGATAATCTACCTTATTTTGCCGATGACATTATAAAATCAGGTGCAATCTCAGCAGTTGTAATAAAAGGTAAATTTAGTAATTCAGATGAAATTTTAAATGCTATTAAGTTAATAGAGAAAATTTTAGCAAAACCAAAAATGTTTAAAGAACAAAAACTGCCCTTTAAACACGTTAGGAAAAGCTTTTACCGCACAAACCATTTTTGCGGCGAAATTCAAAGCGCACAGGGCGGAGATTTTAAATTTGCAAATAATATTCACAAATACAACTGGAAAGTAAAAGGATCGACAATCAGGAAAAATTGCGACTATAAGGCACTTAAATTGCCAAAAATAAACCTTAGAATTGCAAGTTTAGAACAGTTAAAAGAACTTGAAAAATTCATTGAAAAAGTAGGATTTAACCCTATAAATTCAATTGAATACGGTGAGGTTGCCTCTACTGTTGACTTATACACAAAAAGTTTTGATGAACTTGTAAATGTCGTAAAAGATTTTTGCAAAAAACACAAAATAAAACTCAATCTTTCAACCCCAAGAATACTTATAGAAAGAGATTTTGACAGAGTTTACGAGCTTATCGCCTCTCTTGCACTTGAAACACCAAAACCCTCAACCATTGTTGTAAATAATATAGGCATGTGGTGGGCAATTATCAACGATTTAAAATTAAACGATATAAATGTGGAAATAGGCGGCGGAATTAACCTTTTAAACAGTTATTCAATAAAATGCCTTTCAAATTTGCACCCAATTCGTGCAATAGATTTTTCTACACTGGGTGATGAGGAAAATATTATCTCTTGTATTAAAAAAACAAAACGTTTAATTCCAAATAAAAAAATGTTCATCGGCGGCGCAAAAAGGGTAGAAAGCATTGGTCTTTGCCCGCTAAACTGCGACAGCGCAGTCATTTCAAGACTTTCTTGTTCTGCTCCATGCCACATTGGGCACTGGTGTGTTACAGACCCTTTAATCGACAAAACTTTTCCTATAATGGTCGATGGTTTTTGCAAAATGCACATGTTTGAAGAAACTATTGTGCAAAATTTTGAAAAAATACCATATTATTCAAGCCTTGGAATTAACGAGTTTGTTATTGATTTTTCATCTATTCACTCGCCTTTAGTACCAAAAATATTATCAAATTATCTAAATACCATGCAAAAAATATGTGTGTTATCTTAAATACGCTAAATACTGGTATAGTGGGAAAATTTTATCCTTATCCTCAAGCGCATTAATTACTTCCTGTTTCATTTTTTCCAAGTCTTTTTCACCTTCATCAAAATACAACTGCCAAGGCGCAACATTAAGCGCACGTGCAATTGCAACAAGATTTTCGCACTGCGGATAATTGTGTCCTGACTCAATTCTTGAAAGACTCTTCATCTCAATATTTACAATTTCAGCTAATTGAGTTTGTGATAGACCCTGTTTTTTTCTAAAATATTTAATTCTCTCGCCAAGAATTTTTTTAAGCCTTGCAGCCTCATTATCCTGCATGTTTTTTCCCTTGTGTTTTTATTAATTCTAATTTTAAAAATGGGTGATAAAAACTTATTTTTAATTAGAATTTTTTATAAATTTCTTATTTTAAGTTGTAATTTATAGAATTATAATGTAAAATTTTCATGAAAATTATTACTCAAATGGGGAATTTATGAAAAGATACGCAAAATTAAAAGCTTTTACGCTTGCGGAACTGTTGGTTTCAGTGTTAATTATTTCAATAATCATGGTTGTATTGGCTCCTGTGTTGACTAAAAGAGCTGCCATGGGTGAT
>CASEEG010000042.1 GCA_949286885.1 uncultured bacterium | reverse complement strand
TGCTCTTCTGCTTTGTAAAATTGGGTCGGTTAGACTTATTTTTATTTGTTTTGAAAGTTTTTTTATTTCTTCATCAGACATAAAGGGCTTATTGAAAAAATCCAGAACATAGTTAGGTTTATTGTCTTCTGATGGCTTTTTATTTGTTTCCCCTTTTCCTTTTTTTCCAAACGATGGTATTTTTGAACAGTAATTAATTCTTGTTATTTTCATAATTTCCTCTGTCTTATGTTTGTAATAGTTGCCTAAATATTTTTTTTGGCTAAAAAATAGTTATTATTGAAATTTTTGTTACAAAACTTCAAAAAAATGCTATACTGATTTTATGTTATTGGAAAGGAGTTTTTATGTGGGAAAAAGATATTAATATCAACGAAGTTAAAGAAATTATCTCTCGCACTAAGGTATTTTTTGGGGTAGGTGCAATAAACAAAATTAGTGATATTTTAGTTGATTTAAAAGCAAAAGGAGTGGATAAGGTTATTGTTATTTCCGGAAGAAATGCTTATAGGGCAACAGGCGCTTGGGACGTTATTGAAAAAGCTTTAAAGGATAATTCTATTGGCTATGTAAATTACGATAAAGTTACTCCAAACCCCACTACTGATGGTATCGATGAAGCTAAAAAAATTGCGCTTGATTTTGGTGCAAAGGCAGTTATTGCTATAGGCGGAGGTTCTCCAATTGACACAGGTAAAAGTGTTGCAATTTTAATGGATGAAAAATATCAAAATAAAACTGCTGATGAACTATATGAGTACAAGTTTGCGCCAGAAAGCGCAGTGCCTATTGTTGCCATTAATTTAACCCACGGTACAGGCTCTGAAGCCAACCGCTTTGCAGTTGCAACAGTTGTTAAAAAAGATTTTAAACCTGCAATTGCTTATGATTGTATTTATCCTGCTTATTCAATTGATGACCCTAAAGTATGCACAAAGTTAAGTCTAAAGCAAACTTTATACACATCAATTGACGCTATTAATCACGTTGTAGAAGCTTCAACAAGTAAAGTTGCTTCTCCTTATGCTATTTCTCTTGCAAAAGAGACAATCAGACTTGTTGCAAAATATTTACCGCTTGCAGCTAAAAATCCTGATGATCTTGAAGCAAGATATTTCTTGATGTATGCAGCACTATTGGGCGGAATATGCTTTGATAACGGGCTTTTACATTATACCCATGCGCTTGAACATCCGCTAAGTGCAGTTAAACACGACCTATCTCATGGTTTAGGTCTTGCAATACTTTTGCCTTCGGTAATTGAGACAATTTACCCTGATAAAGCCGCAACTTTGGCTGATATATTAGAGCCTATTGCACCTAATTTAAAAGGTGAAGCAGATGAGGCAAAACAAGCAGCAGCTGCTGTTGAAAAATGGCTTTTTGAAGTTGGAGTAAAAGAAAAGCTTGAAGATATGGGTTATTTAGAAAGCGATGTTGAAAAACTTACAAACCTTGCTTTTACAACTCCATCACTCGATGGTCTGCTTGCAATTGCTCCAAATGAAGCAACAAAAGAGCGAGTCGAAAAAATCTATAAAGATTCAATGAAACCTATTGCTTAAATAATGAAAAAGCCCTCTTTAGAGGGCTTTTTAAGGACTTGTTGTTGCGCTTGAGTTAGCTTTAAATTTAACTCCAACTTTGCCTATTGCAAATTGATATCTGTCTCGCCCAATTGTGTTGGGTTTTTTAGGTCCATTTGTGTCGACGGCTATGGCAACACAAGATTTTCCTATGTCAACAGTTTCACCTTCGTACTCAATAATAGCTTTTACACTCATTTGACAAGTATTATCATATTTGAAACCGACAAGAGTTCCGTCAGCAAGAACTGCAAGTGATTTTGAGCTGAAATCAATTTCCTCTGCGCCTGACGGAGCTGCCCACACCGGCTGCATTAGCATTGTGGTGGTGGGACTCTCTGATGTTGCAGGGGCACCATCTAGACAATTTGACTGTGCATCAGAGTTGCAAGTTTTTGTATAGGCAATATATTTGCCATATACATCCCTTATACAGTTATCATCCGTACAATTTATAGCACCCATGTTGTGTGAAACTGTTTCAAGCATAACTATTTGTTTAGTAGCATCGTTAAAAGAAGTATAGGTTTTCTTAATGATTGTTTCGGCCTGTTTTCTATCTATATCAATGCTTGAGATAAGTGTAGGTATGGTTACTGCTGCAATTACTCCAATAACTGTCAAAGATATTAATATTTCCGCTAACGTAAACCCTTTTTTTATACCCATCAAGCTTACCCTTTAATAATACCAATATATACATTATAGGCGGGCTTTGTAAATATTGCAATAAAATTAATGCTTTTTGATGAGTTTCAAAAATTCATTTCCGGCTACAGTTGCCGAAAGTGCACCAATTGCCAGCCACATGTAATTTATGATGTCTATTGGACTTTTTTTCTTTTTTATAACTGTGTTTCTGAGTTCATCCGGAACTTTTGTGTTTATAATTTCAAGAGTGTCTTTTGATATTCCTCCGCTTATTTTTGGTGGTGTTGCTACCACACCTACTTTTGGAGGTGTAAAGGTCATTTGTGGAGTATTTTTTACAGAATCTGTCATATCTAAATTAAAACAAAAAATTATTTTTAATTGCCTTTTTGATTATGTTTTTTTTCAAGATAGCCGGCTATCGGGCTCGAAATCAAAGGCACAATTATTCTTTTTGCAATAAGGGTTGCGCCAACAAGAGTGGAAATTGTTTTGAAACCTGCACTTGCTTTTTTAAATTTGTCAGGGTCATTGTCCAACACAGAAAAAATATGCTTACATATTGTGTCTTGAATTTTTTTGTTTGCGAGTAAAAAACCGGTTCCGAGTTGTACAATTGCTGTTGTAACGCCGGTAACAGCGTCCATTTCTGCTACAAAAGATTTTTTGTCTTTGGGAATTTCATCATTTTTTAAAGTATTGTTGACTCTTAGAGCGTAGGCAAAAACATCCTTTGAAATACTTGTAACCAATAGTGTTTTTGTTAAAAAGTCTTGATTTTCTACGCACTTATTTATGTGTTTTTTAACTGTTGTCGAATTTGCAAAATTTCTGAATCTGTTTTGTATTGCACTAATCATTTTATACCTCCTTTCAAAATTTGAGATTTAAAATGATTGATTGTAAAAATTTTCTTTGTTTGCGGTTTTTGTGTTTTATTTTTGGTGATAAAATTCATGATTTTTGGAAAAAAATAGTCCTCGATTTTGCATAAAATTGGGGTAAGGGCTATTGCTGCAACAAAACAAACCCTGTTTTGTAGGTGATACAGTCTTTTATGAGTTAGTTCGTAATTGTTTAATGCCGCCAAAAGGTTTTTTTTGCTCATATTGTCACTTGCGTTTCTTATTAAAAGTTCAAATTCTTCTTTTATTTTTCTTGTAAGCCCCTTGTGTTCAATGTTTTCAATGAGTTTTTTTGAATTTTCCCTAAATGTTTCATCACTTTGTGAAACTTTTTTAACTATGTAAAGAAATGTCTTTTTAGCTTCATTTTCATTGTATAATTTTGCCCCTGTGTCCGGGTCTAATGCCCCCGAATTTGCAAGATTTTCAATGAATTTTGATCCTGCCATTAAAATCGGCACTTCCATTAAAAGCTGTATTGTTGCAGCAATAGGGTTTTTAAGCGCCGAATACTCTTTTTTTTCTTTATCTTCTTTTGAAGCAACCATAATTGTAGCAGGTACAAGTACGGCTTTACCGGCAAAATCGAGTGCAATATTTACACCTTCGCCTATTTGACCGATTTGTGCAAATTTATTACCTGCAGCACGTTTAATGTTTTTTATTATACTGCCATGTCCTTTATAGTTAATGTTGTTTGTTGAATTTATTTTCATTGCTTTGGCTTCCAGCAATACAAAACCTCTCAAGACTTTTATTTTCTCACAAAAAAAATTTTTGTAGCAATTTTTTACAATAACTTTTTTTATATATTATATGAGGAAGTTTTTAAAAGTTTTTTTAAATTTAATATTCAAAATGCAAGAGAAGGCGTATGAACTGCCGAAAAATAACCTGTATTCTTATTCAAATGGTACATCAAGCTCTCATATTACATCTTTTGCAACTGTGTCTTTTGATTTAAAAACTCGTGAAAAGGCACAAAAAATTAAATTAAAAGTAAAAGAAATTGTTAAAAAGAATATTAAAACACCTGAAAAATTACTTGAATATGTAGAGAAATCAGGCACAAGGGTTGTGAAAGTTCCTTATGCAGATAAAATTTTATCTCATGTTAATGAACAAGAAGGGTTTATTACACCAAAAAGCGGGCTTGAAGCACTTTATTTGAATTTTATTTTAAATAAAAAAATATCTTTCAAAACACCCGAGATGTTTGTTTTAAGAGATTTGCCCTTAAATATTTATGTAATGTCACATCAATTCCATAAGTGGTATTCATATAAAATGGGCTTGCCAGGGTATGACGAGGCAACGCAAGAAAAGTTTAAAAGAGTTTTTGAATTTGAATATGAAAATAAAGTTAAAGAGTTAAGTTATGGCGAAGTTATGGCTTTAAAAGAAGCTGTTAGACGTGATTTAGAAGCAATTGATTTTATTTTAGAGCTTTCAAAAGAGCAAGAGGGTTCTAAAAAAACTCTTGATAAAATTAAAAACGGGCAAAAAGCTACTGTCTAAGTGTTTTTATTTTATTAGCAAGAACTCTAACCTCATTTTCAATTTGCTTTTGTGTAACTGAATTATTAAGCAAAATTGTTTCTGCGGTTTTATTTATCGCATCGTTTATCTCTTTTTTGTTTTGTATTCCAAAGTCATTATTTCCAGAGTTTTGGAGTTGTTTTATACTTTCACATCTTGCTTTTGCAATTAAACTTGAACTGCAGTCATTAAAATACTCGTTTTTTAAGGCTTCTTTGTTGACAGGGATTACATTTGTGAGTTTTGCAAGTTTAACTTGTGCGTCTTCTCCTGTTAAAAGATTTGCAAATTCATGTGCCAAAGCTTTGTGTTTGGCACATTTTGGAATAATAAGATTCATAAGTGCAATGTCGTATTTTTGACTATCTCCGACAAGTTGAGCTGAAATATCTGATTGAGAGTATATTTGAGGCGCATTTTCTTTTACCATATTTAAAAAGTTTGATCCTAAAACTACAAAAAGTGTATTAGTTGACATATATTTTTCAGCCATTTCTCTATGATTTATAGTTAAAGTGTTTTTTGAGATGAGATTCTTTTTGTATAAATCATTAAACATTGAATATACATTAATAGTGCGAGCTATTTCTTCTTCTGTTTCAAAAGTATTTATATTGTATTTGTTTAAAATCTTTGCAAGAGAGTCATTTTCATTTAAATTTATTGCAAGAGGGTAAATGCCCGTACAATTTTTTAAGTTTTGAGCTTGTTTTGCCAACTCTTCGTATGTTTTTGGCGGGTTTTCATACCCGCAAGAGTTATATAATTTTTTGTTGTATAAGGTAACTGAACTTGTTGCATAAAAAGGCAGGGCAAAAATTTTCCCATTATATCTTAACAAATCAACTGTCGAAGGTGTAAATTTTTTGCCTTCTTCCTCGCTAAAGTAATCAAGAGCACCTCTTTGGGCTAAAATCACCGAAAAATCGGGATTTAAATTTATCAAATCAGGTGGATTTTTGCCCAAAATCGCTGCAAGTGTTCTTTTTTGAGCCTCGGCAATAGGTATATCCACCCAAGTTATTTTAACACCGGGGTGTATTTGTTTGAAAAAAGATATATTTTCTTCAATTACTTCTTGCGCTATGGGTTTTAGTTGAATTGTCCATATTATAAATTCATGTTCACTGTTTTTATTTTTTGCATGATAATACCAGAAGGTAGCACCAATGATAAAAATAGCCAAAATAAAGAAAAACTTTTTAATCATGGTAGAATTATACTATGAATTTATTTGATGTGCTAGAAGACAGTAACAAACAAATGCCACTTGCAGAGATTTTGCGCCCTAAAACTTTGGATGAGTATCTGGGGCAGACAAATGTTATTTCGCAAAATTCGCCGATTTATAATTTAATTATGGCAAAAAGGCTTTTTTCTTTTATCCTTTGGGGACCTCCGGGATGTGGAAAAACCACGCTTGCACGCCTTATAGCTAATTATCACAATGCAAATTTTATTGAACTTTCTGCTGTAACATCAGGGGTAAAAGATGTAAAAGACGCTGTAACATCTGCTAAAGAAGCACTTAGAACCGGTGTGCGCACCATTGTTTTTATAGATGAAATTCATAGATACTCAAAAACCCAGCAGGATGCACTTTTACCACACATTGAAAACGGGACTTTTCATCTTATGGGCTCAACCACTGAAAATCCATCTTTTCAAGTTATACCGGCACTTTTATCTCGTGCGCAGGTTGTTATTTTAAATCCAATAGATGATTTGAGCATAAAAAAAATTATTCAAAAAGGTTATGATTATTTGTTGAAAACTTACCCCTTGCAAGGTGCTAAAGTAAGCGATGAAGCCATTGAAACGATTGTTAAATTGTCCCGTGGAGATGCAAGATTTGCGCTGAATACAGTTGAAAATTCATATTTTGCAACAAAGGGTGAAATTACAAAAGAAATTATTGAAACACTTTTGCAAAAAAGAACTGCAAAATATGGAATAGATGAGCATTATGACCTTGCAAGCGCTTATCAAAAGTCGCTGAGGGGCTCTGATGCTGACGCTGCGATTTACTACCTTGCAAAAATGCTTGTATCAGGCGAAGACCCCCGATTTATTGCACGCAGACTTTTGGTTGTAGCCTCTGAAGATGTTGGAAATGCTGATTTTCGTGCGCTTTTAATAGCAGAAGCTGCACTAAGAGCTGTTGAACACCTTGGAATGCCTGAAGGGCGCATTGCACTTGCTCAAGCAACAGAATTTGTTGCAAGAGCTAAAAAATCTAATCGAGCAATTTGCGCTATTGATGAAGCCATTTCAGATATTAAAAACGGACTTGATTTTAAACCGCCGCTGCATTTAAGAGATGCTCATTATAAAGATGCCTCAAAATATGGTTTTGGAGTGGATTATATCTATACGCACGACGCACCTGATGTTTACCAGCAATTTTTACCTGATGAAATAGCCGACAAAAAGTATTTTAAATATTAAAAAAATGTTGTATAATTCTTATACTTGGTTGGCAGGTGTGTAAAGTTTTGTAAAATTTTATGTTAAAGTAGCAAAAAAAAATATTTACAAACTTTCCATGGGTGCAAGGTTAGGAAAGAAAAAATGCAAGTAAGAAGTATTGGAAACGTAAGTTTTAAGTCAAACATGTTAACCCCGGAAGTCTTAGAGGCTCGTGCTTCAGCGTTAGAGAGTAACGAATATGATTTTGGAGTTAAACCAGAAGTTGCCGCCGATGTTTTAGAAGGAAAATTAAAAGAAACAAAGATGGGCAGAAAGCTTGTAAATATGCTTGTTTCCGGTGCGAGCTTTGCTGCTGCTGCGCTGTCCTTTAAAAAAGTTGCGCCTAAGTTGAGACATGGTATAGCAACTGCAACGGGACGAGTTGCAAACAAGTTTGGTAATTTTGCCAGAAGGATAAAAAATAAAAATATTAGCCAGATTGCAGGTGAAATGAGTACTGAAGCAGTAAAAGTAGCTGCAAAAGGAGACGGTTCTGTTATAAAGTCTTTCTTGGTAAGAGTTTTTGGTGAAAAAAATGCGCTAAAAGTACTAGGCGGACTTAAACAGGTGGGTATTGAAACTGGCGGAGATGTTGCAGATACAGTGATAGCAATTGGTGCTGCTACTCTTGCAGGACGCGAAGCCGGTGATATTGCCGATGGAGCACAAAAAGAACGCACATTAAAGGATGCTTTAGGTGATATAACAAAGGTTATGAGTGCATTGCCGGGTGCCGATATTATATCCGAAATGTAAGTTGAAAGGAACAACAAATGAATATTCAAGCATTAAATGCGAGTCCTACTCTTGGTAGACGTCAAGTCCCGAGGAATAACAATGTTTCATTTAGTGGCAGTCCAAAAATTAAAACAGGCAATTTAGGAGAAACAGGACGTAATGTTTCCGGTGCTTTTAGGACACTTGGCGGCAGAATAAGAGTAGGTACATCGTTTATTGCTCAAAAAGTTGTAAAAGGCGCAAAAGCTTCCGTAGATTTTCTGAAACGTGCTTTTCAAAATGCCAGAAATGGACTTGGTACATTTGTCGCCAAGAGTAAAAGGTTTAACAAGATTAAGATTTTCGCTACTGCTTTAACTGCTATTGTTGCTGGCGGATTTGCAATCAAGGAAGTAAATGATATTGTAACAAAATCAAACCCCGAAAGATAATATTTGTTTAATGCAAATAAATCAACTAAAAAGCCCATTACTTATGGGCTTTTTAGTTTGTATAATAAGGTGTGTTGGGCATTAAATAAGAGTGTGCACATGGTTAAAAAGTTAAACATTGCTTTCGTATGGCATTTTCATCAGCCTTCGTATCAGGAGAACTCTCAAGGTGATTTTTTGATGCCCTGGGTTAGATTACATGCCACAAAAGACTACTTGGACATGTTAACAAGGCTTGAAGATTTTAAAAACATAAAGCTTAACTTTAATATATCGCCGGTACTAATTGATTCAATTGAAAAATACATTCAAGGCGCAAAAGACATTCACTTAAAACTTCTTTTGTGTGATATAAAAGATTTAGATCGTGATGACAAGCTTTTTATTTTGGAGAATTTTTTTGATGTAAATTATTCCAATATGTTGCTTTCTCGATCCTACTATTCCTTGTTAAATGAAAAAAGAGTACGTTGTGCTGCAAAAACTTCTCTGGTAGACAGTTTTACCGATCAAGACTATGCTGATATTATGGCAAATTTTACACTTTGTTGGATTGATAAGAGATTTAAAACAAAATATGACGGATTGAGCTATCTTATGGAAAAAGAAAAAGATTTTACCTTAGAAGATAGACAGAAAATTTACGAAATTCAACTTAAAATAATAAAAGACATTTTACCAACTTATAAAAAGTATCAAGACGATGGTAGGATAGAAATTTCTACAAATCCCTACTATCACCCGATATTGCCTTTACTGATAAATTTGAGTGAGACTAATTATCCATACATTGAGAACTTACCAAAAGCTTTACTGGGTGGGTTAAAAGATGCAAAAGAACAAATTTCAATGGCTCTTGATAAGTTTGAAAAAACATTTGGGAAGCGCCCTTGCGGTATGTGGCTTTCTGAACAGTGCGTCAGTAAAAAAACACTAAATTTACTTTCAAATTTTAAAATAAATTGGACAGTTCTTGATGAAGGTATACTGTCAGAAAGCATTGGACGGGAGTTTTCTCGTGATTTTGAAGGGAATTTAGAAGATCCGTTTGCACTGTGTGTAAATTATGCTCTTAAAAAGGATAAAAACAGGACAAATATAATTTTTGCGGATTCTCTTTTTGCAAATCTTGTTGGGTTTGGATATGGAAGTTACGATAGCGAGGTTGCTGCCAATGATTTGTATGAAAAAATAAAAACTGTCCAAAATAAGCTCCAAAACTCACCAAAAGAACAACACCTTTTGACAATTGCTATGGATGGTGAAAATTGTTGGGAAAGCTATCAAAACGATGGTGACGAATTTTTAAATACACTTTATCGTTTGATTGAAGAAGATGAGACTTTAAATACTGTATTAATAAGTGATTTTGTAAGTAAATCCCAAGCAGAAGATTTGCCAAAAATTGCCTCAGGCTCATGGATAAACAGAAGTTTTGAACTGTGGGTAGGTGAACCTACAAAAAATGTTGCGTGGCGTTATTTAAATCAAACAAAAGAGGATTTTGATAAGTTTTTGAAGGAAATTCTATTAAGCGCAAAAACGAATTTTGACAAAGCTAAAGCGAACAAAATGATGCATGATGCCAGAGAGGAAATATTTATCGCGGAAGGCTCGGATTGGTTTTGGTGGTATGGCGAGCCAAACGAGTCGGGTAGCGATATTATATTTGATTACTTGTTTCGCGAAAGGCTAAGGAATGTATATAGAATTTTTTCTAAAGATATTCCTGAGTATTTGAATATACCGCTTATTTCTATGGTCGGTAAACCGATAAGACATGCTATTGGTCATATAAGTCCCACAATAGACGGTAAGGCTGACGATGTATATGGCGAGTGGGAAAACGCAGGCTATATTTTCCTGCCGGATTCGCCCACATTTTCGAAAATGAAGTCTATAAAAGGTATTTATTATGGTTGTGATAATGAAAATTTATATTTTAAATTTGAAGTTAGTCGTCAGACGGTATCTAAAACAAATCATTTTATCAAAAACCAAATACACATTTATCTAAGAAGTCCTATACAAACTGCACTTTCTCCACTTAGAGTAATTTCAAGAACAAATAATATTTACCCGACCGCTAAAAACGGGTTTTCTCATGAGATAATGTTTGCTTTTAATAAAGACGACTTATTGCCCCCTGTTTTAAGTGTAGCTATTCAAGGTGGTTTGTGGCAAATGAAGCTTATGAAACATGATAAATATGCATATAAAGATGTTATTGAACTTAAAATATCATACAAAGATTTAGGTCTGGAAGAAAATACACCTGTTGAGTTTTGTGTGGTAAGTGCTACTGGGGGAATAATAAACGAAATTTATCCTCAGGATGTTCTTTTAACTCTCAATAATAATGTTTAAAAGCTCTTGTTCTATTTGTGTCAAGTCATTTATTTTTAGTGCGTTTTTTAGTATTTTTTTCTTTATAAGCTTATTGATGCATTCTTTATTTTTGCATACATATGCACTTCTGCCCAAAACTTTTGAGTTAGGATTTAAATATAATTTTCCACTTTTAAATTCTTTAGTTATTTTGTGCATTAAGTTTGCATCTTTTATTTGTTTGCAGCCTTGACATTTTCTTTGTTTCATTTTGTTGCTCTTATAAAAATTGTTTTTGAACTTACGGTTATAGTTTTATCTCCCAAAGCTTCCTGTACTTCATGAATATAATTATCGACTTTTTTTTCGTCAAAATATTTTAAAAATCTCTCTTTTGATGTTGGTCTGTCAGGGCTTGGGGCGCTTTCGAACCATTTTGCAATAGAGTCCTTTGTTGCAACATAGGTTGAAGGAGTATCTTGAACATCAATATCGCCATCAGAAAAACCTGCATTGTCAAGGTTTTGGGCGATTGACTGCGCGTCAAAATTTGTTAGTGGGTCATTGATGTCAGTCATAAAATCGTCTTCCGCCTCTTTAAATGCTTGCCAATCAGTAATTTGCGATGGGTTTGTAAGTTGATGGTATCTGGTGTTTGATTTAATAATAGGTTCAAAGGCACTGTATGTTCCGCCTTTTTTTAAAATCCTGTAAATTTCGTTTATTGCTTTTTGTTTGTCTAAAATATGTACAAGAACTGAGCGCGTAAGAGCTTTATCTACACTAAAATCAGGTAATTTTATATCAAGACAATCGCTTTGCAAAAACGATGCTCTGTTTGCTACATTGCAGCTTGCCAGTAGCCTTTTACATTCTTCAAGGCAGTCTTCATATTTGTCGGAAAAAATTATTTCCACATTATCAGAGTACTTTTCTATAACTCCAAAACCCAAAAGACCGCTGCCACAGCCAATGTCTATTATTTTATCTCCATTTTTAATATTTGCTTTAGAAATTACTATATCTCTGAGTGCAAAAAGCCAATTGAAAGTCTGTTGTATTTGAATTTCATTCATATGTGCAAAGCGTGTTTGGCTAAGCCACTGTGTCCAGTTTTTACAAATATCGCTCAATATATCCTCCGAATTATGTATTTTGTAAGTCTCTAAAATTGTATTTTACCATATAATATCTTATAATATTACCGTAGTGTAAATTTGGGCAACAATGTCAAACGAGAATGAAATTTTAAATATTGAAAATAATGTAGTTCATCTTAACAGGATGTTTGATATAAGTACAATAGCAAATCAGGCAAATAGCATTCATGATTTGTTGAAGAAAATGTCTGATTATATTGTAAATTTTATAAATAATCAAAATGTTTCTTTTTATGTTTTAGAAGGACAGGTTTTTAAAAGTGTTGTTACTGCCCAAAATGCGAGAGCTGATGAGTGTTTTGAATCCGAACAAGATAATGAAGCTTTTTTGTCAGCTATTAATGAGGGTAAAATTATCGATGCCAAAAATGAACATGGAGACGTGCTTTATGGCTCATTTTGGGAAAAAAACGGACTTGGAAAACTTAAGAGCAGATATTTAAGAGCTTTCTTTTCAAATGGCGTACCTGTTTGTTTCTGCTTTATAGGTGAAAGTGATACTTTTAGCACACTTACGCCCGAGCAGAGAGAAGTCCTTAATATTGCTTTTGACTATGTAGAACCTATTATAGGTAAATATTTAAATGATTTAAAAAAAGAACATGAAATACTAAAACTTCAAAAATCACTTTATAACATTTCTATTTTGTATAATATTTCACAGGCTGTAAATTTTATTGATGATTTAAAACGTCTTTTGCAAGTTATTTTGTCAAAGGCAATAGATACCCTTGAGGCTGAAAAAGGTTCTCTTATGCTTTATGATTATTCGCAAAATTCACTACAGGTCAGGGTTGTGTACGGTTTGCAGGATAAAAAAGTTGAAGAAGGTATTAACAACGGGATTATTCAGTGTTCAAAAATCAAAGCTGGTGAAGGTGTTGCAGGCATGGTATTTTTGGAAAGAAAGCCAATTATTACAAATCTTGGTTCTGCTGATCCTCGTTTTATTGTAAAAGATATTTTAACAAACACTCACTCGCTTTTGTGCGTACCATTAATCGCAAAAGGGGAAGCGATTGGTGTAATAAATATTACAAATAAGAAAAATGGCAAGCTTTTTAACCAAAAAGATTTAGAATTTATGACATCTCTTGCAAATCAGGCAGCAATTGCAATAGATAATGCAAAATTATACGAACTTGCCACAAAAGACGGTCTTACAAAGTTATATATTTACAGACATTTTTACACTTTACTTGAAAATGAAATTCGTCGTTGTGCACGCTACAAACGTGACATGTCACTTTTAATGCTCGATATAGATAATTTTAAAAATGTAAATGATACGTACGGGCACTTAATAGGAGATCAAATTTTAAGAGAATTATCTCGAGTTATAGCAGAAACAGTAAGAAAAATTGACATTCCGGCCCGTTACGGCGGAGAAGAGTTTGTAGTTATATTACCAGAAACAACAAAAGATGATGCTGTTATTATTGCAGAACGCCTAAGAAAAAATATTTCAAAAATAGAAGTTGCGGCCAATGAGACAACAACAATTTCTCCTACAACAAGTATTGGTGTGGCCCAGTATCCATATGACGGAATTGACCCAAAAACACTCATAAATGCTGCAGATACGGCACTCTATCATTCCAAACACAATGGAAAAAACGTTGTTTCTACTTATTCAAAAGACGGATGTAAACTCATTGAAAGAACCGAAATCATTTAAAACTGGGTATCTAAATTTCTTGTTTCTTTATCTCCGTTTACAATTGTGCCGAGCTGCATTGTTTGTATGTTTATTTTGTTAATTTCGCGGGCAACATCTCCGCTAAAAACATTTTCATTTGTTGCAAGATAATCAAGAACAGGTTCCCACATGTCCCCTATGGCTTTTTCTACGGTATGCGCCGCTTGTTTTCCTTGTCTTAAGTCAGGGATTACATTTAAGCCGAAAGACTTCACGTTAAAATTTGTGGACATATAATTTTTATCTCCTTTTATGGGGTCTATCCTTGTATTTGTATCATCGAAATTTCCACCTTAAAACTTTAATGATTTTTTGTTAATCGTAAAGAAAATTTACAAAAATATATAACTTTTCAAATGTGGTAAAATGTATTACAATTAAGTAAATTTTTGTTAATAAAATTTGAAAATCTGACACTTTTTTTATTCAGGGCACTTAAAGAAAGAGAAAGCACAACATCTGAGGTTAGGATGAATTTTAAAAATTTCAAAATAGTCAGAAAACTTGCAAACCTTAGTCCAAGACTAAAATGGTTTATGTATAAGAGTATTCAAGACTATAAAATAGGTTCAAAGTATATTGACTATCTTATCCCTGACGAGCAAAAAGCTCCGGGGTATGACAATGATAAACTTGAAAAAATGGTAAGAGAAACTCTTGCAAAGGAATTTTCGCCCAAAATAAAAGATGCAAAATCTTATGAATTGCTTGTTGATGCTGTTGTACATAATTTGAAAAAGAAACAGCTTGAAGCAATGGGTGATTTAGACGATGAAATTTAAAATCAGGCAGCAAACAATTCTGCCTGATTATTTGTCAAAGAGGGAGTAACATGGATAAAAACATAATATGTATGAAATGGGGCGATAAGTTTGACTCGTCTTATGTTAATCGTCTGTATAAAATGGTACAAAAAAATATAACAGTGCCCCACAGATTCATCTGTTTTACAGATAACCCCGAGGGAATTGATAAAAACATTGAAACTTTTCCTATTCCACCCCTAAAGGAGGATGGGATCCCTGATAGAATGTGGAAAAAACTTACGGTTTTTAATAAAGAATTGTATGATTTAAAAGGCACAGCCTTGTTTTTAGACTTAGATATTGTGATTAGACAAAATATCGACGCTTTTTTTGAAGAAGAAGGCGAGTTTTTAATTATAAAAGATTGGGATTTTCCTGATGACATTATTGGTAATTCATCTGTTTTTCGCTTTGAAATAGGTAAACACCCAGAAATTCTTGAGCATTTTTACGGTCTTGGAACTGCAATCAGAAAACATTTTAAAAACGAACAGGCATTTTTAACTTATGAGATGTTTGAA
The DNA here is from genome assembly GCA_949286885.1 of uncultured bacterium. GTDB lineage: Bacteria > Cyanobacteriota > Vampirovibrionia > Gastranaerophilales > Gastranaerophilaceae > Galligastranaerophilus. Next base: position 5,606 of record CASEEG010000042.1, on the reverse strand, counting down.
AAAGGCATCTTGAAATACTGGAATAAAGACTGGTGTGTAAGTTTTAAAAGATGTTGTTTGCATAAATTTCCAATCTGTTGGTTTAAAGTTCCAAGGGATCCTGAAGAAGCAAAGATTGTTATTTTCCATGGTAAACCTAATCCAAAACAAGCATATAAGGGCTACTTTGGAAAAATGGGCTTTAGGTACATAAAACCGACAAAATGGCTGGATAAATATTGGGTAAAAGATTAGTTTCAACAAAACGTGGTATTGAAAAATATATAAATAAAGTTGTATAATAGTTGACATGGGTTTTTTTGACTGGATTAAAGCATCTAATGAAAATCTAAAACGCGTTGAGAGCCAGATTTACGAACACAAGAAAGATTATCTTGAAGTGTATCAAAGAAATCAAGCTCTGGAGCGTGAGATTGCTCAACGTACCGAAGAATTGCACAAGGCAAACCAAACATTGCTTACGCTGGAGCATGTTTGGGACATGATGAATTCATCTCGCCCATTGTCTAATGTTCTTGAAACAATTGTGTCATCACTGCATGGTGAATTTGGTTATTTATATAGTTGCATTGTGCAAAAACAGCTAGATAAAGACGGTGTTTTTTATTCTCTTAGAACATATTTAAAAAACGAATTTTCTCAAAGACTTGAAAAGTTTTTAGGTAAGTCAATTTTTGATGTTAAATTGAAAATTAAGAAAAACGGTAAAATTCAAGAAGCGATTGAAAATAAAACAGCCGTTCACTATACCGATTTATTTGAAATCTTAACTGAAGTTTTCCCTGAATTAAGTGATGAAGAAGCAAACGAAATTGTTAAAAAAACTTTTACAAAATCGGTTATAATTTTGCCACTTATTGCTTCAAAAGAATTTACGGGTTTTTTGGCGGTTTTTTCTCCACGTGAGGAGGCAAAGGATGATGAACTTAATTTTTTAAATTTGTTTGCCCGTCAAATTGAGCTTGCAATAACAATTGCAAATCTTTTTGAAACGGTTAAAAAGCAGGCAGTTACCGACCCTTTAACAGAGCTTTTCAACAGAAGATTTTTTGATGACGCCATTGAGCGCGAAGCAAACCGTGCGCTGCGTTTAAATCAGCCTTTTACACTAATTGGACTTGACTTAGACCATTTAAAAGAAATAAATGATACTTACGGGCACTCTATGGGTGATAGAGCGATTTCAACCGTTGCGCGTGTAATTTTAAGGAATGCTCGCTCGGTTGATATCGCATCTCGTATTGGTGGGGAAGAATTTTCAATAATCCTCCCAGGTATTGATGCTCAAGGCGGGCTTGCAGCGGCAGAAAGGCTTAGAGCATCAATTGAAAAAGAACCTGTCGAGGGCTTAGGTAATGTTACAGCTAGCATTGGTGTTGCAACTTTTATTGAGCATACACTTGATTTGGATGATTTAATTGAGATGTCGGATAAGGCAATGTATGATGCTAAAGAACAAGGCAGAAACAGAGTTTGCCTTGCTCAACCTCAAAAAAATGTTTCTTGGCAAGATGTTGCAGTTAACGCTTTTGTTGAAATTCTTGAAAAGCACAGAATACCGTTTAACAACAAACTCGCACTTGAACTTTCAAATAAATTGCAAACCCGTCAGGATAATGTAAAAGGCAATTCCGCTCAAGAGCTTTTGTATTCTGTAGTAGATACAATTTCACAAAGTTATACCGCATCAAATCAAGAAGGTATAACAAAGGCTAAGATGTCGCTTGCAACTCTTGTTGCAAAGAAATTTAAACTTTCAAAATCTGAAATTGATAAATTAAAAATCGCAATTTTACTTTATGACATAGGTAATACCATGTTGCCTGATGAAATTTTAAAGAAACCTGCGCCATTAACAAAAGAAGAAAAAGATAAAATCGTAGAACATCCGCTTTTGGCAGCACGTGAGATTTTAAAACCTATTACAAATATCTCGGACATTATCCCGATTATTGAACATCACCATGAAAACTGGGACGGCAGCGGTTATCCAAATCAAATAAAGGGAGAGAAAATTCCTATAACTTCTCAAATTATTTTGATTGTTGATTCATACTTTGCAATGATTTCAGACAGACCCTACAGGCGTGCTTATACTCAAGAAGAAGCAATTGAAGAAATTAAACGTCAAGCAGGAAAAAAATACTCGGAAGAATTGACAGACGAGTTCGTTGCTGCGCTTGACGAATTTTATAACATCACTTAAGCCACTTTTTGAAAAATTTTATACCCGCCTCAGAACTTTTTTCAGGGTGAAATTGCACCGCACAGACGTTATCTTTTTGAACTGATGAACAAAAATCAATGTGATAGTTGGTAATTGAGCTTATAATGCTATTATCCTCAGGCACAACGTAGTAAGAATTTACAAAATAAAAATAATCATCATCAAGGTAAGTATTTGCTTTTGTTGTTTTAATTTCATTCCAGCCTATTTGAGGAATTTTGCCCGTTTGAAATTTTTTAACCTCACCTTTGAATATGCCAAGCCCCTCTACATTTGGAGCTTCTTCACTTTTTTCAAACAAAACTTGTAAACCGAGGCAAATTCCTAAGAAATCTGCCCCGTTATCTATTGCTTGTTTTATAGTGCAGGGCAAATTTTTATCGTTTAATTTGTTCATTGCCTGCTCAAAATGCCCTTGCCCAGGGAAAATTATTTTTTTAGCTTTTAGGATTTTTTCCCTGTCATCTGTAATTTCATAGGCATAACCCAAAAACTCAAGCATATTGCCTAAGCTTTTAACGTTTCCTGCACCGTAGTCAATTATTACAATTTTATTTGACAAAAGTGTGTCCGTCCTCTTTCATACGCCTTATAACTTCTTTCAGTTCTTCTTCAGCAGCAACAATTGAAAGTCTTAAATGGCGTTTTCCTTCATCCCCAAAAGCATCTCCGGGGACTGCTACGATACCTGATTTTTCAATTAACTCATCGCAAAAATCTTTTGCGCATTTATATCTTGGTGGAAGATCAACCCATAAGTAAAATGTAGCTTTTGGTACTTGCATATTCCAGCCCAGTTCGTTTAAACCACCTACAAAGTCCTCAAGTTTCTTTTGAAGTTTTTTGTTTGCATTTTTAATATATTCATCGCCCTCTTTTGAATTTAAAAGGTCTGCGCCTGCAAGTTGAATTACTTTAAAAACACCTGTATCAAGACTGGATTTTAATTTGCCGAAAGTTCCTACTAAATCTTTATTTCCGCAAACCCAGCCAAGACGCCAACCTGTCATAGCATAAGGTTTTGAAAAGCTGTAAAATTCAACCGCTATATCTCTTGCACCTTCGCACTCAAGAACAGAAGCAGGTTTATCTTTTTCATCAAAATAAATATCACAATAAGCGTTATCTGACATTAAAATTATGTTGTGTTTTTTGCAGAAATTTACACAGTGCTGCAAATATTCTTTAGTGCATGTGCAGCCAAGAGGGTTATTTGGGTAGTTAATAATTAACGCTTTAACTTTTTTAGGGTCATTTCCCTCTTTTAAAAATTTCTCCCAAACTTCATCTAAATTTGGCATGTAATTATTTTCTTTTGTTAGGGGTATCCCGTAAGCTCTGCCGCCTGAAACCTTAATCATTTCAGTGTATGAAGCATACCCGGGATCAGGAATTAAAATAATTTCCTGCTCTTTTTTATCCATTGTAGGGTTAATAATTGCTCTAATGAAGTTTGCAATACCTTCTTTTGAACCGATAAGAGAGAATATTTCGCTTTTTGGGTCAAGTTCAACGCCAAAGCGATTTTTCATTCTTTTTGCTACTGCTTCAAGGAAAGGAACTTCACCTTTTGGAGTTGAATAAGTATGATTTTTAGGATCTTTTAAATGTTCTTTTGTACGCTCAATTACATAATCAGGAACCATATCAACAGGTGCACCCATAGAAAGTGCAATGGGCTTTCGACCTTTTTTTGTTAATTCTTCGGTCATTGCAATCATTTTTGCTTTAATTTGAAACATAATGTAAGTTTCAAGTGTGCCCATGTAAGCGTTGAAATTTTGCATATTTTTTCCTCTTGTTAATGCGTCTGAAATTTATTATACTACAAAAGTTTAATTTTTTACCCTTTGCGTCTTTAAAAACATGGCTTGATGTTGTATAATAGAAAAGTTGCGCAATCAGATGGCGCAACTAGAAACGGAGACACTATGCACATTCATGTTAACGGGCGAAACGTAGAAATTACAGACGCTATTAAGGCCTACGTTAAAGAAAAAGCAGGAAAAGTTGCTGCACATTATGATCAAATTCAGGCTATTGACGTTGTTTTGACAGTTATCAAAAATCCGTCCGTTGCAGATTCTCACGTTGCGGAAATTAACTGCAAAGTTTTGGGCGACACTGTAAGGGTGGAAGAAAAAGCTGAATCAATGTATGCTTCAATTGACCTTGTTTGCGACAAACTAGACAGACAAGTAAGAAAGTACAAAGAAAAATACCTAAAAGCAAAAAGCGGTTCACCTTCAATAAGAACAGAAGTCATTGCTGACGAGGAAACAGTTTAGAAAAATTTAATAAAGTAAAACTAAAGCTCCCTTTAAGGGAGCTTTTTTAAATCTCTTTTATATCAGGGTTTGAGCGAAAATAAGTAAGTTGTCTTTTTGCAAAGTTTCTTGTTCTTTGTTTAATTTTCTCAACTGCCTGATTAAAATCTTGCCAAACGCCTTGCTCAAGTTCAAAAAATTCCCTGTAACCGATTGTATTTTCAAGTATTTTTGAATTTGGGTAAAGCTCTTTATTTTTTTGCCATTCCTCAAAAAGCCCCATTTCAAGCATTAAATCAACCCTTTTGTTTATTCTTTCATAAAGTTCATCTCGCTTTATTTTTGGCATATACCATTTAGCACAAAGGGGCTCTTTTTGCTCTCTTTGATACTGTGAAATGGGCATATTTAAACCTTTGCACATCTCAATAGAGCGTATAACCTTGTCCTTGTTATTTTTGTGAATTTGATTTGCACGAGTCGGGTCAAGGGCAAATAAAATCTGCCAGAGTTCATCGTTACTCTTTGTGCTTAATTTTTCCCTTAATTTTTTATTTATTCCTACTTGCGGCAATTCTTTTTCATCTAAGAAATATTTTATATAAAACCAGGTGCCGCCTGCAATAATGACGTTTTTGCCTCTGCTTTTAATGTCCTTGAGCGCATTTTGGGCGCATTTTACAAAATCTCCTGCGCTAAAGTCCTCATTTGGTTCAACAATGTTAAGCAAATGGTGTTTTATACCTTCCATTTCATCAATTGTTGGTTTTGCACTTACAATATCAAGATTTTTATACACACTTCGAGAGTCTGCGCAAATAATTTCAGCATTATTTTTTTTAGCTAAATTAATTGCAAGTTTTGTTTTTCCCGAGCAAGTTGCACCCGTTATCACCGTGATTGTAAAATCTTGACTCATAGTAGTCAAATATTAGCACAAACACAAATACCCAGAAATATATAGCTAAAATCATGAATATAAAGTAAATCACCACATTTGTTGCAAAAAGCGTACTTGTTATTCTAAAAATTAATCCTAAGATTAAAATAAACATATAAAGCGCAAAAGATTTCACAGGGTGTTTAAAAATTGCAAAAAGCGAATTTTTAAG
>CASEEG010000041.1 GCA_949286885.1 uncultured bacterium | reverse complement strand
TTTGTCATACATTAGTGCTCTTTTTTGACTTATATTTTTAAGCACCTCTATTCTCTCATCATCTTTTAGGTTTTTCAAGTAATTAAGTTGCTCTATGAACAAATCTATACTTTTATCAATATTTTTTTTGTTTAACTTTAGCATGTCAGCCGCCAAAACTTCATTTGTCATAGCAAGCCTTGTTGTATCACGAAAACCGCTTGCGGCAATAGTTTTTGCCTCATCTGATTTAACAGAATTAAAAAGCGCAAAAGATAAAAGCATTGGCAGATGAGAAATTTGCGCCGCAGCAAAGTCATGAGTTTTTGCATCCATTAAAACAGGTGTTGCACCCATAAATTTTATAACTTCTTCTAAAATGGCATTGCGCTTAGTTATTACCCACTTTGCACCCTGAAACAAATCGTCTTTTGATGCATCAAAGCCTGATTCTTCCGTACCTGCCATTGGATGAGTTCCGATGTAGTTAAATTTGTATCCGCTCTCCAAAAAGCCTTTCAGTGAACAGACATCACAGACAATGCACTTTGGCGACACAATATTTTCAAGCCTTTTTAAAATTGTTTTTGCTTCATTCATCGGTGAACACACAAAAACAACATCAGCCCCTCTAGTGTCTTCAATCATATCAGAAGCATAAGGAGTGTAGCTTTTTGCCTTGTCGTAGCTTGATTTTGAAATAGCAGCAACTTCCCAATCACTTTCGCCAAGTGATTTCAAAATTGAACCGCCTATCAACCCTAAACCTATAACTGCGATTTTCAACATAAGTATATTATAGTATAAAATTTGATTTTTGTATTATAATGGTTAAGAAAATTAAAGTATTTTTGGAGGTGAAAATGGAATTAATTAAAAAAGGGCGTGCTTTTAAGTTTGGTGATAATATTTCAACAGACCACATAGCACCCGGTAGACTTTTTCACTTGAGAAGCAACCTTGAAGAATTTTCTAAACATGTACTGGAGGATGCTGACCCCGAATTTGCCTCTAAAATGCAAAAGGGTGACTTTGTAGTTGCGGGAAATAACTTTGGGCTTGGCTCATCTCGTGAGCATGCTCCGCAAATTATAAAAATAGCAGGTGTAGGTGCTGTTATTGCAAAAAGCTTTGCAAGAATTTTTTACAGAAACGCAATTAACATTGGGCTTTTAGCTATTGAATGTAATACAGATAATATTGATGCAGGCGATGAGCTTGAGCTTGATATTAAAAACGGTATTTTAAAAAATCTTACAAAGGGTGAAACCCTTGAAATAACTCCTCTGCCTGATGTTATGATTAAACTTTTAAACGATGGCGGACTGATTGAGCACTTAAAAAAACATGGAGATTTTGACCTTGTATAATGTAACTTTAATAAACGGGGATGGCATTGGACCTGAAATAACAGACGCTGTTGTAAAAATTTTAGAAGCCTCGGGAATTGAAATTAACTGGGACTTACAAACTGCAGGCGCTGACGTTGTAGCACGTGGCGATGTTCCACTGCCAAACAGGGTTATTGAATCAATTAAAAAGAATAAGGTAGCATTAAAGGCTCCTGTCACAACTCCCATAGGTAAGGGTTTTCGCTCGGTAAATGTTCAATTAAGGCGCGAACTTGATTTGTTTGCAAATCTTCGACCTTCAAAAAATCTGCCAAATATTAAAACACCTTTTAAAAACGTTGATTTAGTTGTAGTAAGGGAAAATACCGAGGATTTATACGCAGGTATTGAAAATAAAATAAATAACGACAGGGTTGAGGGAATAAAATTAATTACCCGTCAAGGCTCTACAAGAATTTGTAAATGGGCATTTGAATACGCTCTTAAGCACAACAGGAGTGAAGTTTGTGCAGTTACAAAAGCAAACATTTGTAAGCTTGCTGACGGTTTGTTTTTGGAATGTTTTAGAGAAGTTTCAAAAGAATACCCAAACATTACTCCAAGAGAAATTCTTGTAGATAACCTTTGTATGCAACTTGTTCAAAATCCATCACAATTTGATGTTTTAGTTTTGCCAAATTTGTACGGGGATATTGTTTCAGACCTTTGCGCCGGGCTAATTGGCGGCTTAGGTGTGGCGCAGGGGGCTAACATCGGGCTTGATTGTGCTGTTTTTGAACCTGTGCATGGTAGTGCACCTGACATTAAAGGTAAAAATATTGCAAATCCTACAGCACTTTTAATGAGTGCTATTGAAATGGTTAAATATCTGGGCGAATTTAATATTGCACAAAAACTTCAAAATGCACTTTTTAAAACTCTTGAAGAAGGTAAAGTTTTAACACCTGACCTTGGAGGAAGTGCAAAAACTACCGAATTTAGGGATGAAATTATTAAAAATTTAGAGTAAAAATATTTTATGAAACTTGAAAATATTGGACTTGGTATAGATGTTGAAAACGTTGAGCGTTTTAAAAAATATGCCGAAAAAGACAACCCTTTTATAAACAGAATTTTTACTAAAAAAGAGATTGAATATTCTTATAAAACAAAAAATTTTGCTCAACACCTTTGTGCAAGATATTGCGCCAAAGAAGCATGTGTAAAAGCGCTCTATTCTTTGGGAGTGGACGGATATTTTTGTCGTGATTTTGAGGTAGAAAATCTGCCCTCAGGAGTGCCCCAAATCAACCTTATAGGCCCAAAAAGGGGGGACAATTTAACCTTTAAGCTCTCTTTGTCGCACACTGATACTTTTGCTGCTGCCACAGTTATAGTTCTTATTAACTAAATATATACTTTTGTAATTTTTTATAAAGTTGTGTAAAAATTTCGCCAAAACATGATGAGATTGCCATAAAAAAGCGTTAAACTCAGCATGTTATGAATATTGTAAAAGTACTCGATGATTATTCTAAAACAGATGATCAAAGAGAGCTGGTTGAGTATTTAAAAGGCGTTTTGCCTTCTACAGTTTGTTATGAACCCATTAAAAACAAGGATTTTATAAGAAAATACATGACCCCTCTCAATGATTTTGTAATTTGGACAACGGCATTGCCTTGTGCAGATGTTCGTCGTGTATTAAGATAATTAAAACCCGCCAAATTGGCGGGTTTATCTATTTTGCAACTTTAATTTTCATCTGTTCCATATAATTTTGTATCGCGCCCTTATTCCAACTAACATCTGTTTCAAGGGCATTTAAGTCCATTTTAAGGGATTCTTCTCTGCTCAATAGGATGTCTTTATACATTGCTTGCGCTAATTTTGTCGAATTTTTATCTCTTTTTGCCGCTCTTTCATGTTCGGGTGCAATGCATATAAAGTCGTAATCTTTAACAGTTATGGCATTTGCTTTATCTGCTCCGTAGTCATCATATGAGTATATTTTTCTTGATATTTCTCCGCTTGAGCGCATTCCGCCAACTTCTGTTGCTATAACGTGCGAGCCTGCGTAAAGCCCTTTTAGTTCTGAAATTCCATAAGGTTCAAAATCTGAAGGCATGCAATTTCTTGTTGTCATGTTCATTAAAAGCAAGCCCGAGTTTGATATACGATTTTGTGTAAACAGTATTCTTTTGCCAAGTTCCTTTAGTTCATCTTTTTTGTTTTGTATATACTCGGCTATGCTTTTGTCGCCGCCTCCTGATATTAGCAAAACAGGAATATCATCACTGTCAAAATTGCAGTTTTTTACCAATTTTACATAAGCATCTATCATAGTATCGAAACCTTTTTGAGAATCTAAACGGCTTGCCATAGTAAAGATTGGCGTGTTTACGCTTATATCGCTTATATCAATGCCATATTCACCACTGTAAAAATTTGCTGGGTTGTTACCGTGAATTAAGGGTGTGGCAGTACCATTGTTTTTAACTGCATCATTTAAAAGTCCAATAAAAATGAACTTGTTGTGATCTTTTCTGCGAGCAAACTCATCCAAGCTTATTAAGCTGGCATCGTTATCGAAATTTTCAATGTAGGGTATAATTTTTTCTGCTGTGCCGTATATTTTACTCAATCTGTCTTCAAAATCTTTGTTGGCTTTTTCTACATTTTCTGCACTTGCCGTTAGAGGTTTTTTATCTACGCCATTAGGATAAACATCAAGTGAACCTTTTGTATCTTTTATTCTGATTATTGTGTCAAGTTTTGATGATAGTCCTTTTTTGGCAAGCTCAGCTCTATAACCTTCAGAGACAGGCCCAATACTTGTTGCAAGAACGCAAGAGGCATGCGCAGGGTTTAGAACATCTTCATAAAAACCTATTCTCTGTGAGGGTGTACCAAAAAGTGAAAATTTTCTATTTTCTACATCTGCTATACAACTGTGTTCGACTATATCTCTTGCAAAATCGCCATACCAAATATTAAAATATTCTTCCATGACGTTTTTGTCCCAACTTTGACCTTGATAACCGTCACCAAGATTATGCACTACAACGGACGTATTGTTTGC
>CASEEG010000040.1 GCA_949286885.1 uncultured bacterium | reverse complement strand
CATGTTTTTGAATTTATTTTTGTAATGAGTTCATTTGCACTTATTGTTCTGTCTTTAGTTGCCGCAAGGATGTTTGGAGGCTAATTTATGGAAAACGGTTTTATAATACTTTTTGGTCTTACAATGTTGTATTTGGCAGCAACAAGCAGAATTGTATCTCACGTTAGATTGATTGTTTTGCAAGGAATTCTACTGTTTTTAATTTGCGCTTGCCACTTTGAACACCAAAGTGCGCTTAATATAACTTTTTTAACGGTTGAAACATTAATTGTTAAAACAATTGTAATTCCCTGGTTTTTATTTAAAGTATTGAAAAAAACAAAGGCAAACAGGGATGTTAGTGCAAATATACCGCATTTTTACTGTCTTGTAAGCGCAAGTATAATTTTACTTTGCGGATTTTTATTACCCAACCACTTTTTTAATTCAGATACAATGAAAATGATTTCTCCTTTGTATTTCGGGGTATCGCTTGCAACAATTATCATAAGCTTATGGCTGATTACAATTAAGCATAAAATTATCTCTAACGTAATTGAGTTTATTACAATGGAAAATGGTATTTTCTTACTGTCTTTATCTGTTGCAAAAGAAATGCCCGTTCTTGTAAATATGGGTGTTCTGCTAGATGTATTTATAGCAATTTATATTCTTGGATTATTTATAAATGAAATTAACAGAGAATTTAAAGATTTAGAAGTTTCTAACCTGTCAGATTTAAAGGATTACAGCAATGATTAACGCAATATTAATATTTCCAATAGTTGCCTGCATTTTAATGGCAATAATTAAAAAAAGAGTATTTGACTGTGCAATGGTTAATTTATATGCCATTTTACATGCGGTTTCTACTGTGCTTTTGGCAATGGGAATAGGCAAAGAGGGCAATATTCCGTATTTTACCGTTGATAATACAAATCTTATATTTTTAATAATTTTATCCTTGGTATTTTTAATGGTGGCAATATACAACAACGGATATGTTAAAACACTTGAATATCCTGATAAGAAAATAGGTCATTATTCTTTTATGATAATGGTTTTTGTTCTGGCAATGACAGGAACTGTTTTATCAAGTAATTTAGGCATTGCGTGGATATTTGTTGAAGCAACGACACTATCAAGCGCTTATTTAATTTATTTCAACAAAACAAAACATTCAATAGAAGCAGCTTGGAAGTATGTTTTCATCTGCTCAATTGGTATTGCGCTTGCTTTTGTAGGTATAATTTTCCTAAATATAGCACAAGGCGATATTAATGCCTTAGACTTTGCGCAATTGTATAAACACGCAAATACATTTGACCCGTTTTGGCTTAAAATGTCTTTTGTATTTATGCTTTTTGGTTTTGGTACAAAAATGGGACTTGCACCGGTTCACTTTTGGTTGCCGGATGCTCACTCTGAAGCGCCATCACCAATATCAGCACTTTTATCTGCAACTTTATTAAATTCGGCATTTTTGGTAATTGTAAGAGTATTTAAAGTTTTAGATATAGCTCAATGCGACCAGTGGGCAAGAACAATGCTTTTAATTTGCGGTTTTGTATCACTTTTTGTAACCGCAGTTTTTGTATATCATATAAAAAATTACAAAAGAATGCTTGCTTATTCCTCAATTGAAAATATGGGAATTTTAGCAATAGGTACAGCTTTGGGCGGCGCTGCTTTATATGCGGTGATTTTACATTTAATCGGACACTCACTTGCAAAAGCATCGTTCTTTTTAACATCAGGCAATGTACTGGAGCTTTTTGGTACAAAAAGAATTAAATCCGTAAACGGTATTATGGAGGCTGATAAAAAATCCGGCTGGCTATGGGTGTTTTCATTCCTTGCAATTTGTGCTTTCCCAACATCTGTTTTATTTATAAGCGAATTTTTAATGGTAAAAGCTATGATACAAAATGAACATTATGTATTGTGTGCATTATTTGTTCTGCTTTTAACAATTATTCTTTGGGGAATAGCAAAAGTTACAATAAAAATGACTTTTGGAAAATTAAGCGATGATAAGGCACAAATTGTAAAAGAAAATAAAAACAAACTTACTTTTTGCATGTTTGCGCCTCAATTTATAATGCTTTTAATGGTATTTACATTAGGCATATATGTTCCGCCGTTTTTAAATAATATTATAAACTGCGCTATGGCAGGATTTTAGGGGATAATCAAATGAACTGGATTAAAACAAAAAATAATACAAAAGTTAACCTTAATGAAATTCCTACTCTTAAAATTGATGAATTAAGAGAGGAGATAATAAGTCTAAATAAAAGACCAATCGGTTTTTTTGGAAAAGACTGGGGCTATGGTACAACAAGACTTTTTGTAGTTCTTGCTGATGATGAAAATGGTGATTTATATGTGTCATCAGCACTTTTTGAGCAAAATGAAAAAGAATACGAATCATTAACTCAAGTGTTGCCGGCATTTCATATTTTTGAAAGAGAATTTTATGAACAATTTGGAATAAAACCCCTTAACCATCCTTGGCTAAAACCATTAAGAAAAAACCAAAAAGATTATCAGTTTTTTGAAATGGAGGGGGAAGAAGTCCATCAAGTTGCAGTCGGTCCAATACACGCAGGAGTTATTGAACCGGGGCATTTTAGGTTTATGTGCAATGGTGAAACCGTTTATCACCTTGAAATTATGCTTGGTTATCAAAACAGGGGTGTTGAAGAACTTATGGTTAAACACCCTACAAATCAGCTTGCAGAGTCTATTTGCGGCGATAGTGTAATTGCGCACAACCTTGCATATTCAAAGGTTATGGAAACGCTAAAAGAAACAAAAATTACAAAAAGAGCGCAGTTAATAAGAACACTTGCACTTGAGATGGAGCGGGCTGCAATTCACATTGGCGATTTGGGCGCAATAGCAGGCGATATTGCTTATCTTATGGGCGCATCAGTCTTTGGCGCAACAAGAACTCTTGTAATAAACACTATGCTTGAATTTTCGGGAAGCCGTTTTGGCAGAGGACTTGTAACAGTTGGCGGTGTTAATTTTGACATAGATAACGAAAAAATTGAACGTGCTATAAAAACACTTACAAAAGTTGAAAAAGATGTTGATAGAATGGTTAAAACTATGCTTAAAAATACATCTGTTATGTCAAGGTTAGAAAAAACAGGCGTTGTAAGCCAAGAAAAAGCTTGTGAAATAGGGCTTGTCGGTATGGCAGCACGTGCTTGCGGAATTATTTTAGATTCTCGTTTTGACTTTGCTGATGAATGTTTTAAAAATCTTGCCCTACCAAGAAAAATATTTAAAGGCAAAGGCGATGTTAACGCAAGATTTCAACTGAGATATCAGGAAACAATGGAATCCTTATCCATTGCAAAAAGGATACTTGAAATGCTTAAAAACGGCTACAGGGAGGAAGTTTTAACAAAGAACGAAAATTTACTTTGTGCTGATTCAATGGCAATTTCAATAACAGAGGGCTGGAGAGGCGAAGTAGTTCATATTGCATTAACGGATATGAACGGTACACTTTCAAGATATAAAATTAAAGACCCGTCGTTTAACAACTGGTATGGTCTGGCACTTGCCGTCAGAAACAACGGAGTGTCGGATTTTCCATTGTGCAACAAGAGTTTTAACCTATCATACTGCGGGAATGATTTATAAGGAAGAAAATTATGTTTGATACACTAAAATCAAGAATTTACCAAGGGAATCAATTTATAAAAGATATTCAAAATGCGCCTATGCGCTCTCAGTTCAGAGGCTTGCCAAAGTTATGCAATTCTGATTGTAACAACTGCAGCGCATGTCTTAATGTTTGCCCGACAGGCGCACTAAAATTAAATCCACTATCAATTGATATGGGAAAATGCACTTTTTGCGGTGCTTGTAAAAACGTATGCAAAACAGGCGCAATTGATTTTTCAAATTTTTACAAACTTTCTGCAACAAGTAGAGATAAGCTTGTTATAACAGAAAATATGACAGAAGAAGAATTTTCAAAAGTTGCAATTGAAGTTAAAAAAGAAATTAAAAAAGTTTTTGGCAGGTCTTTAAAGTTAAGACAAGTATCTGCTGCAGGATGTAACGGTTGCGAAATGGAGCTTAACGCTTGTTCTAACGTAAACTTTGATATGGGCAGGTTTGGCATAGATTTTGTTGCCTCCCCTCGCCATGCCGACGGGCTTGTGATTACAGGTCCAATTTCAAAAAATATGGCATATGCGCTTGAAGATTGCTACAAATCAACGCCTGACCCTAAAGTTATTATTCTCTGTGGTGCCTGTGCAATTTCAGGCGGAGTTTTTCAAGACAGCAGCGAACTTAACAGGGAATTTCTGAAAAAATATCCTATAGATTTGTATATTGCGGGTTGTCCGGTACATCCGCTGACTTTCATAAACGGTGTTTTAGGTTTAATTGGAAGATAATTAAAAATCCCGCTTAATTAGCGGGATTTAATTTTTATATTGCATTTAGCGCATCGTCGATGTCTTTTAAAATATCCTCAACATTTTCAAGACCAACCGAAAGTCTTACGAGCCCCGGGTTTATGCCGCAAGCTACAAGTTGTTCATCGCTTAATTGCCTGTGAGTCGCTGAAGCGGGATGAAGTACGCAAGTTCTAATGTCTGCCACATGAACCTCATTTGAAGCTATTTTGAGGCTGTCCATAAACTTGATTCCATTTGCTTTTCCGCCTTTTATGTTAACTGCCATTACTCCGCTTTGTCCGTTTGGCAAGTATTTTTGCGCTAAAGAGTAATATTTATTACCCTCTAATCCAGGGTAATTAACACTTTCGACTTTTGGGTGATTAGACAAGTATTTTGCAACGGTTATTGCATTTTTACAATATCTTTCCATTCTCACTGCAAGTGTTTCAAGACCTAAGTTCAACAAAAATCCGCTATGACCGGAAGGATATGCGCCAAAATCACGCATTAATTGCATTCTTGCCTTAATAATATAAGGTGCAAAAGCGTAATCACGAGTATAAATTGTTCCATGGTAGGATTCATCAGGCTCGCAAAACTCGCTAAATTTGCCGTTTGTATAGTCAAATTTGCCACCATCTACAATTACACCGCCAACTTGCAGCGCATGCCCGTCCATATATTTTGATGTTGAATGTATTACAACATCTGCACCAAAGTCAATTGGTTTGCATAAAATCGGCGTTGCAAAAGTGTTATCCACAATAAGAGGTAAACCGTTTTTGTGTGCAACATGTGCAAATTTTTCAATGTCAAAAATCTGCAACGACGGATTTGTAAGGGTTTCGCCAAAAATTGCTTTTGTGTTTGGTTTAATTTTTGCTTGAATTTCATCCTCGTCAGCGTCAACATCAACAAAAATGCACTCAATTCCAAGTTTTTTTAAAGTATAGGCAAAAAGATTTACTGTACCGCCATAAATTGCACTTGCGCTTACAAAACTGTCCCCTGCTTGGCATAAATTTAAAATCGACATTAATGATGCCATTTGTCCGGAAGATGTACACATTGCAGCTACGCCATGCTCTAAATCTGCAATTTTTTTCTCAACAGCGTCAACTGTTGGATTTGTAAAGCGCGAATAAATGTGTGCTTTAGTAGGATCATCAAAAACCGCAGCTATTTCATCGGTTGAATTAAATCTAAAAGTTGTACTTTGATAAATGGGCATTACCCTTGGGCCGCCATTTTCGGGAGTGTAGCCGGAGTGCAGACATTTTGTTTCATCTCTCATAATAAATTACCTCAGCTTATTTAAAAATAATACCATAATAACAAATTGTGTTATACTTGTTTAAAAAAAATAGGAATTTATGTTTGCTTTAAAAAATATGCTTGACAATTTAAAAATGTTTTTAAAAACCCCAAGGTTAGTGTTTTTAGCCTCAAGTTTATTATTTTTACTGTTTTTATTTTATAAAGTTCACCTGCAGCTACCTGATTTTTATCTTGATAGAGAAGTGGCTTTTGAATTTGT
>CASEEG010000039.1 GCA_949286885.1 uncultured bacterium | reverse complement strand
TACCGCAACACTAACAGCTGTCATCTTAACTGTATTTGTAATGTGGTTTGACGGGCTTGACGGTTATATTGCAAGAAAGTTTAATGAAACATCAAAACTTGGCGCAGTCCTTGATATTATGGGGGATAGAATTGTTGAAAATGTTTTCTGGATTACATTTTGCGCCCTTGGCTGGATAAATGTCGCAATACCAATCATAGTCCTAACAAGAGGTATTGTAACAGATTCTCTTCGCTCTTTGGCTCTTGCTCAAGGCTACACCGCTTTTGGTGAAAAAACAATGATGCAGGGTAAAATTGCAAAATTTATTGTAGCATCAAACTTTTCAAGATTTACCTATGCACTTTGCAAGGCAGTAGCATTTTTATTTATTAGCTTAGGGCATTTAAAATTTAATTACGACCATACAATTCTCTCAATCGGTTTAATTTGTGCTTACATTGCAGTAGCATTTTGTGTTTTAAGAGGCATACCGGTTGTAATTGAAAGCAAAAGATTTTTTGAAGAGAAATAAAATGCAAAAAAGCTATTTAAACATTGTAATGGTAGAACCTGAAATACCTCAAAATACAGGCAATGTCGCAAGGCTTTGTGCTTGCCTTGGGGCAAAACTGTTTTTGTGCGGACGTTTAGGTTTTTCATTGTCAAACAAGTATTTAAAACGCTCAGGACTTGACTATTGGGACAAAGTTGATATTGAACATCTTGTGAGTTTTGAAGAATTAGTTAAAAATTTCCCTAAAAATGAAAATAATTACTATTTTTTTACGACAAAAACAGATAAAATATATACTAAAATAGAATACAAAGAAGGCGACTTTCTGGTTTTTGGTCCTGAAACAAGAGGGCTAAGTAATGACATTTTAAAAAAGTATGAAAACAACCTTGTAACAATTCCAATGCGAAAAGAAACAAGAAGTCTTAATCTTTCAAACTCAATAGCAATAGGAGCTTACGAAGTTGTAAGGCAACTGGGGCATTTAGGAGAATAAAATGGAAAACAATATATCAATTACTAATTTAAACAAAGAAATAGTATCAAAATTTTTGCCACAAAGAGTGCAAATTTCAAACAAAGGAACTTATGGAAATGTTCTAAACATTGCAGGCTCAATGTTCTACCCAGGAGCTGCTTATTTAAGCTCAATTTCCGCCCTTAAAGTCGGCGCAGGGGCTTCAATGCTTGCAACTGCAAGCGATGTAATACCAATAGTAGCATCAAACTCACCAGATATAACATTTCTGGACTTAGGACAAAGCCCCTTAGGAACAATTCCAAAAGATGGAATAAAATACTTAAATGGCGTTGCAAACTCACATGCCATATCAATTGGCTGCGGACTGTCAACTCTTGGCGGCACAAAAAACTTTGTTATGAGCTTTCTAAAAAATAATATAGACTCACAAACACCCATTATTATTGATGCAGATGCAATAAATATTTTAGCCTCCGAAAACAAAAAAGCATTTCCGCTAAATTCAATCATCACACCTCATCCGCTTGAACTTTCAAGGTTGCTTGAAGTTGATGTTAAAGAAATCCAGTCTAACAGAGTAAAATGGGCATGGGAGGCAAGCAAATATTTTGACTGCATTGTACTTCTAAAAGGTCATGAAAGTGTAATTGCAATACCAAACGGCAAAATTTTTATAAACCCAACAGGTAACTCGGCATTGTCTAAGGCAGGTGCAGGAGATGTTCTAACAGGTATGATAACAGGTTTGTGTGCTCAAGGTGCAAGTTTAGAAAATGCAGCCTGTCTTGCGGCATATCTGCATGGGCTCTGTGGAGAAATTGCAAGCAGAACACAAGGAGAATACTCCGTCCTTGCTTCAAATCTTCCAAATGTAATACCTATGGCAATAAAAGAGATTTTAAGCGTGTAGATAAAAACTTCACACACCATAGGCTCACTCGCTCTCAAGCAGTGCAGTCGCACTAGCTTTCGAGCTTAACTCCAGTCCAGTGTCGCATAAGCCCACCACCTCATCGGTGCTGTGCATATGCTCACATCCTTAAGGCTCACTCGCTCTCAAGCAGTGCAGTCGCACTAGCTTTCGAGCTTCGTTCGCATAAAAAAAACGGCTCGATGCTACTGCATTGAAGCCGTGATGGATAGAATTAGTATTACGGAGTTTATAGAGGAGTTTACATCAGCATTAAAGCATGTAAATTTTTTTATTTGTTAGTTTTTTCTAATTTTTGTCAATTAATTTTACAAAAATTTACAAATTTGACTCTATAAGCTCATCTTCTTTAACTTCAATATATTTTTTATCAATTGAATTTGCCGGTGCTATGCCATAGTCCTTAAGCTTTTCCGTTTGCGAAAACAATCCGCCACGACCGCTTAGGGTGGTAAAAATCTGCCCGAAAGTTTTCTGAACTGTAGTAAAATTAGTCTGCAACTTTTCTAAATGCCCAATAAGCGTTGCAACTTTTGAGTAAATATTATCTGAAACCTTTAATATTTCACGCACATTCTTCTCTTGATTTTTCTGCGCCCAGGAATATTTTATAACCCTTAAAGTGGCAATCAATGAGGCGGGACCTACTATTACGACACGCTTTTTGTAAGCTTCTTCAATAAGTTTTATGTTTGAGTAAATATAATTAATGCATGACTCAATCGGTACAAACATAAGCGTAAAGTCAGGTGTTGCAAGCCCTTCAAGGTTATCATATTTACCGCTTAACTCGTTAATTCTATCCTCAATTGATTTATAAAACTGCTTTAGCGAATTTTGTTTTTCATTTTCATCATCAGTTTCAACAAAATTCAAAAAATCTACAAACGACATTTTTGAATCTATTACAATATTTTTATCGTCATCAGGATAATAAACAACCGCATCTGGTGTGATTTTTGCACCGTTTGGGTCATTATTTGAGCGAAAACCTTTTTGAGTGATGTATGTTCCGCGTTCGGGATTTTCCGTTTTATTTTCCATTCCCGAGGATTTTAATATGTTTTCTAAAATCATCTCGCCAAAAAGTCCGCGCGATTTTGAATTTTCTTTTAGTGCGCGGGTGAGGTTTTCAGCCTGCATGCGAATTTGGTTATTTTCATTTGTCAGGGACTTAATCTGTTCTTGAATAATGTTTGTGTTTTTAACTCCTGAAACATTAAATTCTTCAACTTTTTTTTGAAACTCCAAAATCCTTTCTTTAAGAGGGTTTAGCTGGGTATCAAGTTTTTTTAAATTTTGTTCCTCAAGCATTTGTTGCTTTTCTAAAATTGCAGCGTTTGCAAGATTTACAAATTCGCTTTTTATTGTTTCACAAAGATTTTGCGAAGTATTTTGAGAATTTTTTAAAGTATCGACTTCACTTTGCAATTTTGTCTTTTGAACATCAAACTTTAATTTAGAAATTACAAATCCTAAAACTGCACCTATGATTAAAGCTAAAAATATATACATTATTCCCCCAATATTTGCGCCCGACGGGAGTTGAACCCATGACCTTTGGCTTCGGAGACCAACGCTCTATCCGACTGAGCTACGAGCGCATAAATTTCTTTTATACAAAGATTATTATAGCTCAGTCGGATATATTTTGAAAAGTCGCAAACTTTGTTCGCTCCGTGAGCTACGAGCGCATAAATTTCTTTTATACAAAGATTATTATAGCTCAGTCGGATATATTTTGAAAAGTCGCAAACTTTTTTCGCTCCGTGAGCTTGGAGCACAAGACAATGTCTGTAAAATTTAAACATAAAAATGCAGCCCTTAATTTTAAGGACTGCGTTAATAATTTTTTATTCAACTAGCTGCAAATTGCAAGTAATACACCTGCTGCAACAGCCGAACCAATTACACCTGCAACGTTTGGACCCATGGCGTGCATTAGCAGGTAGTTATTCGGATTGTATTCAAGTCCGACCTTGTTAACTACACGTGCTGCCATAGGAACAGCGCTGACGCCTGCAGCACCGATAAGCGGGTTAATAGGTGTTTTAGAGAATTTATTCATAATTTTACCGAAAATTACACCCATACCTGTTGCAAAGCTGAATGCCAACAAGCCAAGTATTAAAATGTAAAGCG
Organism: uncultured bacterium; assembly: GCA_949286885.1. Lineage (GTDB taxonomy): Bacteria > Cyanobacteriota > Vampirovibrionia > Gastranaerophilales > Gastranaerophilaceae > Galligastranaerophilus. The sequence goes on along the minus strand of CASEEG010000039.1, from coordinate 16,050 downwards.
TTTGAACCGTTAAGAATTGGCTTGCTTGAAGTTTTGAACCGACTGATAAACCAAGCAAAATAGTTACAATGTTAATAAATTCATTTTGCAGAGTTTTTGAAAGTCTTTCAACAACTCCTGATTCTTTACATAAGTTACCGAATGCAAGGGCGCCGACAAGCGGGCAGGCATCAGGAAGGAAAATTATGCAAAGACCGAGAACAAGCAGCGGGAAAACGATTTTTTCGCGCTGTGAAACTTCTCTCATCTGTACCATTTCGACAAGACGTTCTTTTTTGGTTGTAAGCATTTTCATAATGGGCGGCTGGATAATCGGAACAAGTGCCATGTATGAATATGCTGCAACCGCAATTGCACCAAGAAGTTCAGGAGCCAGTCTTGATGTAACGAAAATCGATGTAGGACCGTCAGCACCGCCGATAATACCGATTGATGCTGCTTGAGGCAGTGTAAAACCTAGCAATAGCGCAAATAACAGAGTGGAAAAAATACCAAACTGTGCTGCACCGCCTAATAGGGCAGTTTTTGGGTTTGCAATAAGCGGACCGAAGTCAGTCATAGCACCGACACCCATAAAGATGAACAGCGGAAACAGACCTGCGTGGATACCTGCTTCATAAACAATCCCTAAAAAGCCCTTTGGACCTGCAATGTCGCAAACGGGAATGTTTGCTAAGATACCGCCAAAAGCAATAGGTACAAGCAATAATGGTTCAAATTCCTTTTTAATACCTAAGTACAAAAGTACAAGGCAAACAAGGAACATAATAGGCGCACCATACATGTGTAATATCTGCTCTATGCCTGATAAATTAGGGTCAGCAGGTAAAATCATATTGAAAATACCTGTTGATTTCCACAAGTTTACGAAAATATCAGTAAAATTCATTCTCAAGCCCTCCTTAACCTAAAGTTACCAGGACTTGACCTGTTTTAACCTGTTCACCAACGTTAACGTCAATTGAAGCTATTTTGCCTGATTTTGGAGATTTGATTTCTGTTTCCATTTTCATGGCTTCAAGAACCAAAAGTACATCGCCTTCTTCAATCATATCGCCTTCAGATACGTTAATTTTAAGAACAGCACCGGGTAGTGCAGCTTTAATAGGAGTTGCATCTGATGAATTTACGCCTTCTTTAGCTTCAATGCCGTCTTTAACAGTGATGTCGTAAGTTTTACCATTAACAACAGCCTTGTTACCTTCAATTCTAACGGCATATTTTTTATTGTTAACACTAACTGTGTAGCCTTCAGGTTTACCTTCCATATCGCAAGCTGCTTTCATATTAGGATCAACTTTTCTAACACCGATTTGACCCTTGCCTTGTAGGAACATAATACCTTTTTCTTTGCAAGCTGCAGCAATAAAGATATTTTCTTCTGTTTCTTCAAGGTTTGCTTCTTTAAGCATTTTCTTAGCAGCTTCAATACCTTTGTTAGGATCTTTGTCGTTTAGGTCAACAACAAGCTCGGTTGTTGGTTTAAGACCAAGTTGTTCTTCAGCCATTTTAACAACTTCAGCATCAGGTTCACAAGGTGTTTTACCAAAGTAACCAAGAACCATTTTTCCGTATCCTTCAGTCATTTTCTTCCAAGCACCGAACATTACGTTAGAGTATGCTTGTTGGAAATAAAACTGAGAAACAGGTGTAACAGATGTTGCAAAACCGCCTTTTTCAACAACTTCTTTCATTGCTGCAACAACTTGCGGGAATTTATCCATTGTACCGTTATCTCTCATCATTTGAGTGTTAGCAGTTAGCGCACCACCGGGTAGAGGAGATGAGATAATAACAGGGTTAACTGCCATAGCTTCAGGAGGCAAGAAGTAGTCTTTCATACATTCTTTAAAGATTTCTTCAGTTTCAAGAATTTTTTCTACGTCAATACCCAAATCGTACTCAGTACCTTTTAGGGCATGCCACATAGAAACGATGTCAGGTTGAGCAGTACCGCCTGAAACAGGTTTCATAGAAAGGTCGATACCGTCAGCACCACCATCAAGTGCAGCAAGGTAAGCAGCAAGACCTGTACCAGCTGTTTCATGAGAGTGGAAACGAATGTGCATATCAGGTCCCAAGATTTCTCTTGTTCTTTTAACAGTTTCATAAACTTTTCTTGGAGCAGAAGTACCTGATGCGTCTTTAAATGCTAAAGTTGTGAAAGGAATGCCTGCGTCTAATATAGAACGAAGTACTCTTTCGTAAAATTCAACATCATGAGCACCTTTGCAGCCAATTGGAAGTTCCATCATAGTGATTGTAACTTCATGGTTTAAGCCGTTATCAACGATACATTGACCTGAGTAAATTAAGTTATTAACATCGTTTAGGGCATCAAAGTTTCTGATTGTTGTCATGCCGTGTTTTTTAAACATTTTAGCGTGAAGGTTGATAATATCACGAGGTTGAGAATCAAGTCCTACAACGTTTACACCACGAGCAAGTGTTTGAAGATTTACATCAGGACCAACAGTTTTTCTGATTGTATCCATCATATCAAAAGCGTTTTCATTGCAATAAAAAATTGGTGATTGAAAACGAGCACCGCCGCCGACTTCAAAGTGTCTTAGACCGGCATTTACTGCAGATTCTAAAGCGGGCAAAAAATCTTTTGTGAAAACTCTTGCGCCGTATACGGATTGAAAACCGTCACGGAACGAGGTATCCATAACTTTAATTTGTTTTTTTGTCATAATTTTATCCTCTTTTTAATAACTACTAAATTAACGTTTGTTTAAAACAGCAGCAATTGCAACTGCAATTTCATCAATACCGGAAGTTGGTTTTGACTTTGGAGCTGTTTCAAGAACTTTTGCAGGGAAAAGTTCGTTTAATTTTTTAACAATTACGCCCATTACAAACATTGCTGCAACAAGTATAATAAGAAATGTAAACACAACAGCCATGCCTGCAAGCATTACAATAACTCCTTCTTCTAAAAGAGTTGCGAGGTTTTGCACTAAACTCTCTAACATATCATTTCTCCTTTGTTACCGTTAAGTAAAAAATCTTCCCAATCATTTTTGAAATTATCTAAAAGCTTATTCAAAAATTCGTTTTTATCCACATTTTCGCCTGTTTCAATATACACCGAAGTAGCAGGAATATCAATGTTTTTAACTTCATTTTCATCAAGGTTTAAATTTGTTCCTATACCAACTACAACACCTTTAAACTCGTTACCCAAAAAAACAGACTCTGCAAGAATTCCTGATATTTTCTTATCATCAATTAAAACATCATTGGGGTATTTAAACTTTGGTTTTAGACCATACATTTCAAGCGTTTGTGCTACTTTAAAACTTGCGTATCTTGTTAATTCATTTAAATGTTCAATATTTTGGGGTTTTAATACAATTGAAATATAGATATTTCCGCCATTTTTGCTACTTGAATACCACTTACGTTCAAACTGCCCATGTCCGAGTGTTTGAATATTTGCACTTACAACCTCAAAATCATTTAAGTTTTGCAGGTTTTTTCTGGCGTAAACGCTCGTAGAATCTATCTCATCCAAGTGTATAATTTTATGCATAACTTTATCTTACAACAAACAAATTTTTGCACCAAACAATTTTGCACATCTTCCAAAAGGAAGTGTAACATTATTTTTGCCATGTGTAATGTTATAACCGAAAACACAAGGTACGTTAAACATTTTAGAATAATCAAAAAGCAAATTTTCAAGTTGTTTTTCTTCTTCTTTTTTCAATCCCGAAAACTCGCCAAAAATCAACGCTTTAATTTTATTTTTTAGCTGTACATTCCTAAAAATTTGTGCAAGCATTTTATCAATTTTATACAAAGGCTCATTTATATCTTCCAAAAACAAAATTATATCTTCATTGGGTAAATAATTATCAGAACCAAAAAGCGACACTATGGTTGATAAATTTCCACCCCAGAGTATTCCTTGCGCTTCACCATCAATAAAAATTTTATGTTTTTTCTTTGGTAAAATTTCTTTTTGATTATTTATTAAATCAATATCATTTTTTGAAAAACCGTTTAAAAGCATAAGAGAGTGAAAACTTTTTAAGCCGGCTTGCGCATAAAAGGTTGCCAATAATGCTGTAGTATCAGAACTTCCTATAAAAATTTTAGGGTTATTTTTTATAATGTTATAGTCAATTTTATCAAGCAGTCTTATTGCACCATAGCCGCCTCTGGAGCATAAAATTGCACTGCATTCATCATCTAAAAAAGCAGCATGCAAATCATTTAAGCGTTCGACATCACTGCCTGCCAAGTAGCCTTTCTGATTAAAAACATTAGGAAAAATTTTTACCTTGTAACCCAAATTTTTAAGTTCATCAACTTTTTGAAAAAAAGTTTCTTTATCGCAAATTGAGCCCGAGGGGGAAATTATAGCTATTGTATCACCTGATTTAAGTTTCATAAATTAATTATAAATAAAAATAAATAATCAGTCATTTTTGTAATATAATTTGATTATGAGTGAAAATTATTTGCCGCTTTTTAGAAAATATCGCCCGCAATCCTTTTGCGACCTTGTCGGTCAGGAAAGTCTTGTTAAGGCGCTTTCAAATGCTATTGAACTGAATAGGGTAGCGCATGCTTACCTTTTTTGCGGCCCTAGAGGTACAGGTAAAACTTCAAGTGCAAGGATTTTTGCAAAATCGCTAAATTGCGAACAAGGACCCACGCTAAACCCTTGTCAAAAATGTGCAAGTTGTATTGACATTACAAACGCAACAGGTATGGACGTTATTGAAATTGACGCGGCAACAAACAGAGGGGTTGAAGGGGCGGAAGATTTAATTGAACAAGTTCATTATGCGCCAATAAACGGGAAATACAAAATTTTTATTATAGATGAAGTTCACATGCTCACGTCTACCGCTTTTAATGCTCTTTTAAAGACATTTGAGGAACCGCCGGAAAATGTTATCTTTATTTTGGCGACAACCGAACCGCATAAAGTACTTGAAACAATTGTAAGTCGTTGCCAAAGATTTGATTTCAGAAGAATTACGGTTGAAGATATTACAAAAAGACTAAGGGAAATTTCTGATTTAGAGAATATAAAAATTACAGATGATGCGCTTTTTACAATTGCAAAAAATGTATCAGGCGGTTTGAGAGATTCTCTCGCGCTTTTGGATCAGGTTAGTATTTTGGGTGCAAAAGAAGAAATAACAAAAGAAATGATAGAAGAGCTTTTGGGAAAAGTTACTTTTGACAAACTTCTGGAACTTCTTGATTTTATAGTTGCATCTGATGTCGAAAAAGCTATTGCCTTGATTGATGAAATTTATACACAAGGGTCTGAGCCAAGAAATTTATGTGAAAATTTCTTGGAATTCTTAAGAAACGTTATTGTTGTTATAAACGCCAAAAATCCTCATGATGTTACTAAATTTTCTTCCTTGAGCATTGTTGATATTGATAAAATTACAAACAAAAGATATGATTCAAAATTTTGCGAGAGAATTTTGGACACTGCTACAGAATATTATAAAGAAATAAAACTCTCAACAAACCCTTACCTTTGGGTAGAATTAATGATTATTCGCTGCCTAAAAAGTCGGAAGGGTATTTCTTTTGAACAAATTCAAATCACAAAGAATAAAGAAATTAGCAAAGAAAAAACGGCAGCACCGGAATGTAAATTAATAAATAAGCCTGAACAAGCCTCGGAAAATGAAGTTACAAAAAATAAATTTAATATAGAAAAACCTGGAGAAAACAAAAATTTCAAAAAAAATGAACCTCAGCAAGAAGATATGGGTTCTGTTGAAATTTGGAATACAATCGTTAATTCAATACAGAATGTTCCGGGGAAATTTTTCTACTCGGGCGTAGCAAAGCTAGTTGGCGTAAAAGAAAACAAAATAATTTTAGGCTTTATTAATCAAAATGTAGTAGCCCAAGCAAAATCAGATTTAAAATATAAAGCTCTTATAGAAGGTGAAAAAAACGCTTTTGGGGGCAAATATTCATTTGAATTTGTACAACTTGGGGAAAACATTAAACCCATTGGTAATGCACTCATAAAACCGGTTGCTAAAACAGAACCCGTAAAAAAGATTGCAGCCAAAGAAATCTATCAGCCCACAATAGCTAAAGAACAAACAAAAGAAGATATAAGCAATGCCATCTATAGCCAAAAGGTAAAAGAAATGCTTGAGGCATTCAATGGCAAAATTATAGATTAAGTGTAACAAAATTGACTAAATTATTGTTTTTAATACAATAAAGTTATGGCAAGAACATTTACGGAAACAAAAACACACGAGGTAACAGTCGACGTTGTTATTTTAACTATCCACAACGGAAAGTTAAAAGTTTTGCTTGTCAAACGTGTAAATGAACCGTTCCGTGGTAAATGGTCTATCCCAGGCGGTTTTATAAGGTTGTCTGAAAACCTTGACGACGCTGCATTACGTGTATTAAAAGAAAAAACAAACGTTCAAAATATATATTTAGAGCAGCTCTACACATTCGGTGATCCTCTACGTTATCCCAATACAAGGGTCATTACCTGTGCTTACTTTGCGCTTTTAAGAGCTGAAGACATCAAGCTTGAAATTTCAAACAAAGATGAAGTATCAGAAGTTCAATGGCACAGTGTCGAAAAGCTTCCACCACTTGCTTTTGACCACAAAGAAATTATTGAATATTCGCTTAAAAGAACACGTGAAAGACTTGAGCTTTGCCCCATTGCGTTCCAGCTTTTACCTAAAAAATTCACTCTTACAGAGCTTCAACAGTCTTATGAGTTGATTTTGAAAAAGAAATTGGACAAAAGAAACTTTAGAAAAAAAATGCTAACAGGGAATATTTTAGTTGAGACAAACGAGTCTACAAAACAAGGCTCAAAACGCCCTGCGGCTTTATATTCTTTTGATTCATTCACTCTTGATTCTAAAAGAGGACACTTCTTTAGCTAACAAAGGTTGAAAAAAGCATATTCTTATGATATAATTGCTCTTAAACAGAAGGGGTGTTATGTCATTACTTATAAACTCATTGTATCAACAGCAATTAATTGCACAAAGAAACAATGCAATTTATAACACAATATGTTCAAATCAAGCTAAAATGAACTTGTTAACAAGTTTTGGCGGTAATGACATTTTAGATTTATCTACAGCTCATAAAGTAGAACAACAACTTACATTTATGGGGATTATTAATTCACTAAAAGCAAAAATTGCCAATACGCAATTAAATGCTATGAAAAATAAAGATTAATAAAGAAATTTCATAATTTTTTTAATAACAACATCTGCTTCATAAGGTTTTGGCAGATAAAAATCAGCTCCAGTAGACAAAATTTCTTTTTTATCATGCACGCAAGATGAAAAAATAACCCTGGGGGCTTTGTATTTGTCTTTTTTTAAACGTTTAGAAATTTCAACCCCTTCCTTATTTTCCCTGCTACCGTAATCAATTAAAACAACATCAGGCAAAAAGGCTTCGTATTTAGGGAAAAAATCATCATAATTATTGCAAACCTCAACTTCAAGATGATTTAGAGAACACAAAGTTTTTAAAAGCAAACACAAAGCATCATCACTCTCCATTATTAAAACCCTGTTTTTAGGCTTTTTCTCCTTCACTTCACCATAAAGTTTAGGACGATCAATAACATAAGAAGATTTTTCTTCATCTCTGCAAAGTTTAATAAGCTCAAAAAGTTCATTTACAATTTGTTCATAGCTACTAAATTTTTCACCCTCGCACTCAAGTGCGCAAATTTGAAGCCTCATAAGGGTTTCACGTTCTTCTTCTTTTATATCCGAACTTAAAAGAGTAAATTTATTTTCAAAATCACGCTCACTATAAAAACGATTTAAAACGTTATCAAAAGCAAAAGTTAAAAAGGATGCAACTTTTTCAGCTTTCTGAGGTGTTGTAATTATTATAAATTCATCATCAAAAAAATGCCCTGCAAAATCTTGCACATTAAGTGCGGAATTTACAATTGCACCAAGCGTTTGCAGTACTTTTTGATAAGCAATTTCACCATAAATTTCTCGATAAATTCCAATGTTTGCAATTTTGCCAAACATAACAGAGGCACTTTTGCCACTTGCAACAAGTTTTTTTAAAGAACGCACAGTAAGGCTTTTTTGTGCAAAAAATGTTACGGGATTAAAGGAGTTTTCTAAATACCTCCTTAAATGCGCTTTTATTCTTGCTTGAAATTCTTTAGGAGATATTGCCTCATCCATAAAATCATCTGCGCCTGATTCTAAAATTTTTAACCTGTCATCAAGTTCGGATGACTTTGAAATTGCTATAATCACAGGTCTGACATTAAAAGTAAGTGCTCGCATTTTAGCGCAAAAATCAGCTAAATCCTCATCAATGGTATCTGAAACAATAAGCAGCTCAGGCTCTATTTTTTGAATTTGCCCTAAAGCCTCACTGAGAGAGGGAATAACACAAACTTCCTGCTCAAGTGCTTCTATGAGCTTTTTATATTTTATTGAAAGTTCTTTCCTTTTGCTTATTATAAAAACAGTTGCTGCGTACATATATCCCCCTTAAAGCTTAGCCTTTAGGGCTTCTTTAGTCGCACTTTCAACTTCATACAAGGGCAAATGTACTCTAAACTCGCAATAATTTGGACTTTTTGAACTTGATACCTCAATTTTTCCGCCCATTAAATCAAGCAAATGCTTTGTAATATACAAACCAAGCCCGCTGCCTTGCGCTGAGCTTTTAAGGTAAGTGTCAATTCTGAAAAATTTATCAAAAATTTTACCAAAATATTTTTCATCAATTGAAATACCAAAATTTTTAATACTGATTATTGCATTATTTTTGTCATTTTTTAAATTTATCTCAATTTTTTTAGAATCTTTTGAATACTTTGCAGCATTGTCTAATAGATTTATTAAAACCTGCTGCAACTTGTTAAAATCCGCAAGTACAGGCTCTTTTGAACAAATGGTAAAAACAAAATCAAAATCTTTATAATTCATCTTAACCATTGCAATTGCAGCATTTATTGCACTAACTGTATCAATTTTTTTAAGTACTGCATCATTTGCACCTGAAACTATTTTTGAAACATTTAATACATTTTCTACAAGATTTATTAATCTTTGCGACTGCTCGACAATTATATTTAAAAACTTTTTTTTCTGATTATCATCTAAATTATCCCAATTATCAAGCATAGTCTTTGAAAAACCTTTAATGCTTGTTAAAGGCGTTCTTATTTCATGCGATAGTGTTGATATAAATTCATCTTTTATGTTATCCATAAATATATTATATCCTTATTTTTCAAGCGTTAATCATCGTTTAAGTATTTTTTAACAATTTCAAAAAATTCTGAAAGTCTTTTTTTATCATTTAAATAAAAATATCCGACAAGTACCTCAAAAGCGCTTGCAAGAGAGTGTATCTGCGGATTACTTTTTTTATTAATCGAAATTTTTAAATTTCTGCCACGACGTACAATTTCACGCTCGTTGTCAGTTAAAAAATCTGTTATTTTATCTAACAAATTAGCCTGAAATGCAGCATTTACATACTTAATGCCAAAATTATGCATTGCCTTTTGAACTTTACATTTTTGAACACAAAGTTCTCTGATATAAAGTTCCCAAACTGCATCACCTATGTATGCGCACTGTTTAATATTATATTCAACCATAGAGTTATTTTATCACATAATTTTGTTAATAATTCTTTACATTTAGTAAATTCTGGTACTCAAAATAACTTTATTAATATAAGGAAGTTTATAAGGAAGTTATAGGTATTATGGTTAATCAGGTTAGTTACAATAGCGCATTTGTTTCAGACGCAATGAAATACTTGCAACACATGGCAGTTGTGGAACACAAGGATAATATCGTGGATGATGTTAAAGGTTCACTTACAATGGCACCTTTAATTGCCATACCTTCTGCTCTTAGCGCAAAAGGTAATTATAAAAATGCACAACTTATTGAGAACGGTTCCGAACTTGTAAAAACAGGTATATTCAAAAAGCTTCAAAACATCCCTTCAAGTGTTGCAAATGGTGTAAGCGGAGCATATAACGGAATAAAAAATGGCACTACAACGCTATCTTCTATTGCAAGCGTATTTAAAAACTCAAGTGCTTACCAAACATTGGATAATTTAAACAGTGCAATTGTTTCAGCACAAAAAGCAGGTCAGGACACAACTAAATTATTGGAACAAAAGAAAATTATTCAAGAAGCCCTTGAAAGCGCAGCAAAACAAGGAACAAAAGTAGCTGATGACGTATTAAAAAATGCCGATGATGTTATAAATGCAGCAAAACAAGGTGCTAAAACGGGTATACTTTCAAAAATCGGCAATGCAATATCTACTCCCTTTAAATGGGTTGGAAACAAAATATCCGGTTCAAAGTTAGTAACAGCAATAAAATCGACCGAAAAGGGTGCTAAATTCCTCTCTAAAGCTGATGACGTTTTGAAAGTTGCAAAAAAAGGCGGGATGTTATTTGACCTTGCAATAGAAGGAACTATGCAGATATTTGGTGAAATCATACCTGCATTTAAAAATGGCGGAGTAGATTCAGGTGTTAAACAAATTGGCAAATCCGGCGTTCAAGTAGCAGCATCAGTTGGCGGTTGGGCTGCAGGTGCTAAAGCAGGTGCTGCTGTAGGTGCTGCTATAGGTTCAATATTCCCCGGAGCAGGTACAGTTATTGGTGGAGCAATCGGCGGTATAATAGGCGGCCTTTTAGGCTCAAGCTTACTTACTGGCATTGCAAAGAAAATCACAGGTAAGTCAGAAAATGAAATAATTGAAGAAGAACAAATGCAAGAACAAGCGGAAATGATTGCAAATGATTCTGCAATTATGCAACAATTAGAAAATGCAGTTATCCAAGAAATTCAACTTGATATGCAAGATGGTGAATTAAGCGAAGATAGTCAAAAAATGCTTGAATACTTAAACTCTGGAGCACTTACAACAACAAACACCGCAAGTACAACTACTTCGTTTGGCTCACTTACAAGCAACTGGATTGCAACAAACCCTGATGGTTCATTTGACTACAGTGTACCTGATGAAGCTCTTACACAAGTTAACTATAGCGGACTTACAAGCACCACAAACCCTTACGGTTTCGTTGAAGAGGCTATAGTATAAACTAATCAATCAAGGACTCAAGTGCTTTAACATTTTCATAAGGCACACCTGCCTCGCAAAGTTCTTCAGCAGACAAACCAAAAAGAGTTATTAAATCAAGGGCTTGAGTTCTCGCTTGCTTCTGGGGTTTTTTAATCATAGAGAATACTTCGTTTAATGCACCCTCGCGGGTCATATACAATGAAGAATTTGTCTTATGTAATATACGTTTTTTTGCCTTACCCATTTGAGAGATATTCTGCTCCAAATTTTTGTCAATGTAAAGGTGTTGTATAATTTTGTAAAAATTATTTTTTATACTTGACAACTCCGTTGCCGTCCCTGTAGGCAAAGAAAGAAAGCATTACACATAAAAATGCAAAAAACATTCCAAAAGCCATGGTGTATCTATAAGCTTTTAAAAATGAAACATTATAAGAAAGCCCTAAACCCTCAAATATATCTCTAAAGCTTGCAAAAAGGGTAATTGTTATTGCAACACCTAAAATATTACCCATATTTCTTGAAAGTGCAAGAATTCCGCTTGCTATACCCAATTGCTCTTTGTTTACGCTTGAAATAATTGCAGTATTCGAAGGCGATTGAAAAAGTCCGTTACCAAGCCCCATCACACCTGATAAAAGCATAATATAAAATATAGGAGTTTTTTCGTCAAATAAGATAAAAAGTGAAAGCGCAACAAAAGTTACAATTGGTCCTGCTAAAGTTAAATATCTGCTGCCATATTTCCCTGCAGCAGAGCCGCTTAGGGGTGCAGTTATCATAAGGACAATTGAATAAGGCAAAATAATTAATGCTGTTATAAAAGGTTTAAATTTTAAAATGTCTTGCAAATAAAAAGGTAAAAGGATAGTATTTGTAAACATTGCCATATAAGACATCATAACTGCAAGATTCCCAAAGGTAAAAGGCTTAATTAAAAAAAGGTTAAAATTAATCATAGGATAACTTATTCTGTGGTCGCGATAATAAAAAAGGAAACCAAAACCAAGACAAATTATACCCAGTGCAATAATTTTAATTGAACCCCAGCCCCAATGATACCCCTCAGAAATTGCAAGCAAAAGAGCAAAAAGGCTTATTGTAAAATAAATAAATCCGGGGTAGTCAAATTTTAATTTTTCCTTTTGAGCAATATTTGAAGGAACCATTTTGTATGAATAATAAACCCCAAAAAGTGCAATGGGTACTGAAGGTAAAAATATCACATGCCAGTTAAAAATCTGCATTAATATGCCACCCAAAGAAGGTCCTAAAAGCCCACCTACAGCTACCAAACAACCGTTAAGTCCCAAGGCTTTTCCTCTGTCTTTACCCTTAAAAAGTGAGGCAATAACAGATGATGCATTTGAAATAACAATTGAAGCACCCAATGCTTCAACACATCTAAAAACTAATAGCATGGGCAAATTTTGCGCAAAACAGTTTAAAAAAGAACCGCAAGCAAAAAGAGCAAAACCTGTAGCGTATAGTTTATTTTTTGGAACAATGTCGCCAATTTTACCCCAGAATGGTAAAAATACGGTCAAAACAAGTGTATAGGCAATTATTACCCACTGTACCTGTGAAATATTAACACCTAAATCTCGTGCCATAGGATAAAGTGCAAGATTTACTATTGTAGAATCAAGCATTCCTAAAAAGTTTCCTATGGCAATTATGGTAAATATTGCCCATTTAACGTTATTAAGCTTCATACAAATAACTTAACACAAAAATGTAATGTCTTTTAAAAATCTTTATATCTTTATGTATATGCACAAGTATCTAAATTCGTTATAATACAAAAGTAAAAAATACTAAAAGGAGCATTAACAATGGGTATGAGCATCTCAGACTACCTTGTATTTCGTTTGCAAAAATTAGGCGTAAAGGAATTTTTCGGATTACCAGGGGATTACAATTTTAATATTTTAAAATCAATTGAAAATAATCCTAAAACTCGCTGGATTGGCTGCACAAACGAACTTAATGCAGGGTATGCAGCAGATGGCTATGCAAGAATTAAAGGAATAGGCGCACTTGTAACAACCTATGGTGTTGGAGAATTAAGCGCAATTAATGCCATAGCAGGCTCAATGAGTGAATTTGTACCTGTTGTAAAAATTGTTGGAGTACCTAATACAAAATTTATTAAAAACAATACTCTAATCCATCACAACCTAAACACTCCTGATTATCAGGCTTTTATAAAAGCGTATTCAAATGTTGTTGAAACAACAGCGTTTTTGACAAAAGAAAACGCAAAAGAAGAAATTGACAGAGTTCTAAATGTTTTAATAAAAGAGAAAAAACCTGTATACATTGCCCTGCCTATGGATGTTTGCAATGTATTAATTGATGAAAAATATAGTGAAATTGAGCAAAAAAGCAATAAAGACAATTTAAAAGAAGCAGCAAAAGTAATATTGGAACTTATTGAAAAATCCAAAAACCCTGCAATTCTAGCTGATGTAATGATTAAAAGATTTGGAGCAAAAGAAGAATTTTATAAACTTTTAAAAAATTCAAACTATCCTGTTACTACCCTTTTAATGGGAAAAGATTTAATTTGTGATGATGAATCCCTAAACTATTCGGGCACATACGTCGGAAAATTCGGAAACCCTAAAGCATACGAGAGCATTAACAACTCCGACTGCCCGATTTTTATCGGCACTGTTATTTCAGACATAAACACAATGGGGTTTGATTTAAAATTTAACCCTGATGATTGGATAAATATTCAAGGCAACTATTGCGTTGTTAAAAATACAATCTACAAAGATGTTCTTATGAAGGATATTTTAGATGAGTTAAGCAATAAAATACCAAAGAAAAACCACAACAAAACAGGTTTTGACTATTTTTATGAAAATGTTGAAAAAAAAGAAAAATTAACAGGAGACTATTTTTATGAAAAATTACAAGACTTTATTCAAGAAGGCGACAACCTTGTAGTTGAAACAGGGATTGTAAATTTGGCTCTTGCAAAATTAAAAATTAAAAAGAACGTGAGTGTAAACAATCAGGTTTTATGGGGTTCTATAGGTTGGGCAACGGGCGCAACTCTTGGTGTTTCTATGGCAAATAAAAATGCAAGAACAATTCTTATAACAGGAGAGGGCTCTCATCAACTCAGCGCGACAGAAATAAGCACCATGATGAGAAACAATTTAAAACCTGTAATTTTTGTTATAAACAACAATGGTTACACCATAGAGAGAATTTTATGCGACAATCCAATGGATGAGTACAATGAAATTGCAAAATGGAATTACTCAAAATTACCGCAAGTTTTTGGCAAAAACGTTTTTAGTGCGAATATAAATATAAGTGATGAATTAGACAAGGTTTTTAAGATTATAAAAGAAGAACAAAAAAGCAAAATGTGCTACATTGAGCTAAATCTTGATATGTTTGACTTACCCGAACTTGCTCAAAAATCAATAGCGGGCAACAAGCTTGAAAAATATTCTTTATGATATAATTATAAAAAACTACGGAGAATTTTATGAAAACACTTGATGTAATTGTGCCTGTATTTAATGAAGAAGCTTGTCTAAACCAAACAATGGAAAGGCTTTTAAAATTAAAAGAAACTTTCAAGGGCAAATTAAATATAAACTATATTTTTATAAATGACGGCTCAAAGGATAAAACAGGGCAAATTCTTGAAGAAAATGCGAAAAGAAATAAAAGTATTAAAGTTATAAATTTTTCAAGAAATTTTGGCCAACAAATTGCGGTGGCTGCAGGACTTGATTATTCAAAAGGCGACTACTCGGCAATCATTGACGGTGATTTGCAAGATCCTCCCGAGCTTATTTATGATATGTATGAAAAATCTCTTGAAGGATACGACATTGTCTATGGCAAAAGACTAAAAAGAAAACAAGAAACTTTGTTTAAAAAAATAAGTGCTTGGGGATTTTACAGAATCTTAAAAACAATGTGTAATCTTGAAATTCCCACAGACACAGGGGATTTCAGGCTTATCACAAAAAATGTACGCGATACATTCAACAAAATGAGAGAAAAACACCGCTTCACCAGAGGTATGATTCCATGGACAGGTTTTAAAAGTGCACCGGTAAATTTCATAAGAGACGAAAGAGCAGCAGGTGAAACAAAATACTCTCTTGCAAAAATGATTAAATTGGCATTTGACGGAATTTATTCTTTTTCAATCAAACCAATTTATTTAATATTTATCCTAAGTATGCTACTTTTTATCACCTCGTTTATTATTTTAATTTTCGGTCTTATTAAGGGACTTGAAGAAGAATACATAATGTGTTTTGCAACAACTTTTGTAGGTTCGGTAAATCTTTTTGCCATGGGTATTTTAGGGCAATATATCGGGAGAATATACGAAGAAACAAAAAACAGACCCTTGTATGTTATAAAAGATACGTTAAATTTTTAATGTTATCTGCCAATTTCAAGTGCACGGCTTGCCATTGATTTTGTAATGGACATAACACCTAAAGATGCTTCATAAGCTCTTTGCGCCAGTGTTGCATCTGCTATATCCACCATAGGATTAACGTTTGACATTCTGACATACCCTTCACTGTCAGCATCAGGATGTCCTGGGCGGTAGACTTTTTCTGCAGGAGTAGGGTCTTCAACAACACCTGTAAATTTAACGCCACCTTCTAAAAAAGGAATTGTGCCCACACCAAAAACGTCTTCTTTCATGGTATTCAAAAGTCCGGCAAAAGAAATATCTTCAGTCGCATTTAGCACAGGAATTTTTCTGACATAATTAGGTGTATCCATGTTTGCAACGTTTCTTGCTGCAATTTCTATTCTTTTACCATGTGCTCTTAATCCGCCTGCACCGACTTCAAAAGCATCCATTATTCCCATTTTTATATACCTTTCAATTATTTACCGACATTTATTACAGTTTTTAGCTCTGTTATTGTATTTGACATTTGACGAGCC
>CASEEG010000038.1 GCA_949286885.1 uncultured bacterium | reverse complement strand
CTTTGGTGGACAATGCTTTTTTTTGAAGTATGAATATACTCAATAGGATCTTCAATTGTCAGAATATGTTGTGTTCGATTAGAGTTTATATAATCAACCATAGCGGCAAGAGTAGTTGATTTGCCTGAACCTGTAGGTCCTGTAACAAGTATTAGCCCCCGTGGTTTTTGTGCAATTGTTTTTACAATTTCCGGCAAGCCGAGCTCATCACAACTTGGCGGCTCTGAATTAATAGTACGAAACGCAGCTGCATAATTGCCTTTATCTCGATAAACATTAACTCTGAAACGCCCAACACCATGCAAACCATAGCCAAAATCAAGTTCCCAGTTTTGTTCCAACTGTCTTCTCTGTTCATTTGTTAAAATAGGAAAAACAATTGTTTCTACATCTTCACCCGATAAAACAGGTAAATTTGTTCTTACCAATTCGCCATCAATACGCAAAACAGGCGGCAACTCGGCAGAAATATGTAAATCACTTGCTTTTTTTGAAACGGTTAATTCAAGTATTTCTTCTATCAGCATTTATAAAAACTCCAGTTTACAATAATAATATTACACACATTTAAAGTAATTGTAAAGATAAATTAATATTTTTTAGCTGCACCAAAATACACTTATTAAAAATTCAGGAAATACCGAATAAAATCAAAGTACGTTATTTTTATACACAAAAAAGTGTCAAAAATACCATAAATAAAGGGGTTGCGGGGTTTGTAAATGTGTGTTACAATAGTAGTAGATAGATAAAAAGCAAACAGACGGAGCAAAAATGAGCGCGGCAGAAATCTCAACCTGTGTAAATTGCACGTCGGGACAAATAGGCAGAATAAAACAAAAGGTCCCGCCAGCCACGCTCCACACTATAATTTTGGCCACAATAGTAACACTATGCATAACTGTAACATCGGGTGTCTGCTCTAAAGCTTTAAGTTCGAGCCACCCGATTTTTATTGAGGAAAACACCCTCAATCAAGACAAAATTGCTTATGTTTCGCCAATTCAAAATGAAATTTTAAACAGAGAAAATTTTGCACAAAGAATAAACAAAAAATATCCGGCAAAAAGCATATCATTCCCTACTTACGGCGTAGCACACATTAAAATGACAAAATACATTAATCAAAGACCCGTAAAAATAAACATAGTAGAAATAGACAAAAGTGCAAACAGTTCACTAAACATTAAACCAGAAATTGCAGGCATAAAGCTAAATTCAAGAGCACAAATAAAAACAATCGCACAAAAACATAACTCAATAGTTGCAGTCAATGCAGGCTACTTTAAGCCCCAGACGGGTGTTCCATTAGGCGCACTTGTAATAGACGGGGAAGTTTTAACAGGTCCTATCTACAACAGGGTAGGCATAGGAATAATTGAAGAAAACAACCAAACCCGCTATGTAATGGACAAAGTGGCTATGAATATAACAATTAAATCAAACAAGTCAATTCTTAAAGCAGACAATATTAACCAACCCAGAATGCTCAGCACCTATACAATAATCTATACACCACAATGGGGAAATATGTCCCCGATGGCAGCTAAATACGGCAAAGTTGCAGCAGTATCAAACGGAAAAATAATTGCAATGAGTGCAAATCAAATTGCAATTCCAAAAGACGGATTTGTAATAAGCGCACCGGCAAAAATACTTGATAAATTAGCGCTGGAAAGGAATATAACATATGACATAAAATTAATCGAAACATTTAAAGATGCAGACCATATAATAGGCGCAGGTCCATATTTAGTTAAAGATAGAGAAGTTTTTGTTGATGTAACCGATCAAAAATTCGCATCAATTACAGGCAGAAACCCTCGCTCAGCAGTCGGTTATAATGACAAAAACGAACTGATTATTGTAACTATTGACGGACGTGAAGAAAACTCGGTAGGCGTTACTCTAACTCAGTTGGCTTACATTATGAAAGGTCTTGGCTGCACTTATGCAATGAACTTTGACGGCGGCGGTTCAAGTGTCATTTATGTAAACGGAAGAGTTACAAACTCGCCCGCTCAAACAGGAGGCATAAGTATTTCAAATGCACTAACCGTCTTTGAAACACCTAATCCGTCTCAAACTTAAATTTTTAAAGAAACAAAAAGTCCTGCTTCAAAATTTAACATTTGATTTTGATAAGAGGGATGTTCAACTAAAGCCTTCAAGTATGGTTCAACTTTTTTAGCGTGTGAAATTGTGTTGTCAGCGGCAATTATTCCGCCGGATTTTAGTAAGGGGTCAATTTTATGAAAATATTCAATGTATTCAAGTTTATTTGCATCGATAAAGATGAAATCAAAAGGCTCGCGCAAGCCTTGTTCAATTTCGCTACTCATTTCGTCTAGTATTAAAAGTGCAGAGCCGAGCTTTGTTTCAATAATATCCTCCACATTGCACAGTCGGAAATTTTCTTTTGCGACAGATTGTCTTTTATCCCAAAATTCAATTGTTGTAAGCTTTCCACCTGTGTGCTTTAGTGCATCTGCAAGCCAAATACCGCTATAACCATTTGATGTGCCTATCTCAAGTACATTTTTAGAATTATGAATTTTTATCAGCATATTCAGAAAATTTGCAGTATTTCTATCAATATTCCAAAATTCCTTTTGTGTTTTTTCCAAATTTAAAAGAACTTCTTGGCTGCAGCTGTCAAACTCATCTAAATTTTGCATTTTATAAATCCTGAATCCTAGTTTTATCCATAATTATTATATTTGAAACATCAATAAGCGCAGGTTGTTTTTTGATAAGATTCATTTTTTCAAGATCAAAAAGTAAGAATTTCTTGGAATTAACGCCTGTTATAAGAATATTATGTTGATCAGGAATAACTGTTATTTTGGAATAAAAACCGTCTTTATCAAGTTGTTGAGAAAGAGTTATTTTCTTCTCAACACTGTCATATATGTCAAGAACCCCTTCTTTCGCACAAAGTATATAAACTCTGTTTTGATACATAACAGCATCGACCGGCTTTTGGTTCAAATTTTCTTCATCAACAAGTGCTAAAGTAGCTCTGTCGTAAACATACATTTTGTTCTCGGTTCTTGATATAGCATAAATAAATTGGTTATCGCAGAGAATTTTAGAAATATTCTTTATCTTAGCCACAGGGTTAACTTGAGCATTTTCGCCAAGTTTTAATGTAAACAACTCACCTGAAATACCGTCAGTGAAAACAATTGACATGCCATCAGAAGAAACTGCTAATCTGGATGGTGATTGTTCTAACCTAATTGCTTTTGCAAGTTTTGCAGAGTTCAAATCCACACAATAAATCGTGTTAGCATTTTGCGAACTAACATATGCCATATTGGTATTAACGTCTATATCAACATCTTTGGCAATATCATCAAGAGGAATTTGTGTTAAAATTCTTTCATTTTTTAGATCAATTATCTCCAGATTTTTATTTGCGAAATAAACAACAAGTGCAAATTTTGTTGAATTTGAGGCTACTATTTTTGAAGGCAAAGAACTTAATTTAAGCTCATAAAGAGGAGCTTTTGAATTGTCGTCATACACAAGCATAAATTTTGAATTTGCAGTTGTAATGTATGTTTTTTTATTTTTAAACTCCGCAAGCGGCAAGAACTCGTTTTTCATCAAAACATCAGTCTTTTTACTTTTATCTTTATTTAAGTAAACAAGATTTCCGTCCTCTTTTGAAGGAATAACAAGATCCCCAAGAACAAGTTTTAAATTTTCGGGCATTTTAAGCCCCGGGGGTACAAGCATATCTTGAGGCATAACACCGAGTTTTACCTTCATGGGGAACTCTTCATAATTTGTAAGGGTGTAATCACCATTCTTATCTTTAAAGAGCTTTAAAAGTACAAAATTGTTGTTTAAAATTACAATCTCGGGTTTATCTTTCAAAGTTTTGCCCGAAGGATAAGTATACTCGGCTTTAATCGTGCTAACGGCATTAGTTTGTGCCGGATAAAGAGGAATATACATAACATCGGGCGAAACCACAATAACAGAATCAAAACGCTGAGTAGAGGAAGGCAATTGTTCTTTTATAAACTCCCACACATCTATTGGAAGTTTTGAAGCATTGGCGGTTTGAGAAAAAACAACAAACACAAATAAACTCAAAAAAAGTTTTAAACTCTTGCCCCATATTATCCTCATATATTCTCCTATTTCTTAAGTGTAGCTTTTACTCTTTGAAGCAAACTCTCTTCTTTTTTTGCCCCTCTTTGTAATTCAAACAATTCCCTGTAGAGCTTTTCTTCTTTTTCAGACAATCTCTTAGGAATATTCACAATTATTGTAACATAATGAATACCTTTTTGAGAATCTGACCCCAAATAGGGTACACCCATATCCTTTAGGGAAAGCTTTTCGCCACTTTGAATTCCTTGCGGAATATTAATTTGCTTTTCGCCGTAAATAGTGTTGATAGTAACAACATCACCTAAAACAGCTTGAGGCACTGTTATATCAAGTTTAGTATGTATGTTATAACCTTCTCTTATATATTCTTTTGATTCTTTGGCATGAATTACAACATATAAATCGCCCGCACGACCACCATTTTTCCCTGCATCACCTTCGTTTGCAAGTCTAATTTTAGAACCTGTATCTACACCATGAGGTATTTTTATTTTTATGGTTTTTTCCTTAGAAACCAAGCCCTGACCTTTACAATTTTTACAGGCAGCCTTTGGATTCTTGCCACTTCCATGACATGTTGGGCATACTGTAACAGATGTAAACGAACCCAGAATTGTTCTTGTGCTTTGTTGAACACGACCTTGCCCATTACATGTCGGACAAACCGTATCTTTTGCATCCTTGTCCAAACCACTTCCATGGCACACTTCGCAGGATTCCAGATGGTCAAATTTAATCTCTTTCTCGCAACCAAAAAGTGATTCCATAAAATCTATTTCAATATCAAGTCTTAAATCTGCACCTCTTTGCGGAGCATTGGGATTGGAACGCCCCGACGAAAATCCACTCATTCCCCCACCGAAAAACGAAGAAAATATATCCCCAAGGTCACCGAAATCGAAATCGAAAGCATTTGTATTATAGCCGGCATTTCTAAGACCGTCTTCACCGTAACGATCATACAATTCACGCTTTTGATCATCCATTAAAGTCTCGTAAGCGCGTCCCAATTCTTTAAACTTTTCTTCAGCACCTTCTTCTTTGTTAACATCCGGGTGATATTTTCTTGCAAGCTTTCTAAAAGCACTCTTTATCTCATCTTTTGTGGCATTCCTGCTAACACCAAGGGTTTCATAATAATCCATTTCTATTCCTCATTTAGTGCAACATTAACAAGTGCAGGCCTCAAAACCCTGTCCCCAAGCTTATATCCGGTTTGCATTTGCGAAATAATTGTATTATCAGGATACTCACTTGTAGGAGTTTGAGCTATAGCTTCATGCAGATTTGGGTCAAATTCCACCCCCAGTGTTTCAATTGTCTCCAAACCGGCCTTTTTAAGTGTATCTGTCAACTGATTAAACGCTACCTCGTAACCATCTCTGACACTTTGTACATCGTCAATATCTTTTAGTGACTCTTTTGCTCGTTCAAAAGTGTCAAGAACCGTTAAAAGTTTAGTCATTGTATCTGCTGCACCGTATTTTAAAAGACTTTCACGCTCTTGTGCTTGACGCTTTCTATAGTTATCAAAATCTGCAGCAAGCCTCAAATACTTGTTATTTAAATCATCAAGTTCGACTCTTAACTTTTCGCACTCTTCAACAGAATGCAAGGTATTTTCGTCCTCTCTGTCCTCACCTTCTTCTGCAGACTCAAAAGGATTATTTGATGATTGTATATCTTCACTGTCATTTTCATTGTTTTCAATGAACATTTAACTAACCTCCTTGAAAAAACTTTTAATTAATTAACATTATAAATTATCAATACAGCTTGTCTATTTAAATTTATTTTTTATTAATAATTCAAATATGTAAAGTTTTGTTTCAAATTACCGAAAAAACAGAAAAAAACATTAAAGTAACAGTAAAAATTGCCGAAAGAAGTATTAAGGAACAATAAAGTAAGGAGTGACCCTTATGGGAATGTCCGCCAGCCAGGCAAGATTTTTAATTTTAACTGCTCAAAAAAATAACAACGAGTACCAAGCACAGCGAATTACTCATGAGCGCCTTGCTTTGGCTCAAGAAACAGAAAATTGGACAATGGAGTACAATGACAAAATGAACAACACTACTCTTTTGTTCAATGCAAAAACTGCTGCAGACACCGATTTATACAACTACAATCGAAAATTAACCTATGATGACATAGTGCGTTCGGAACTTGCAGAAAATCCCGGTTTAGGCGGAAGATTGGTCACAACATCAGGTAAGGTTGTTGTACCTAAATTACCTGAATTTGACGAGAATGGCTTGTCAGCAGACGGACTAAAAGAAAATCAATATTTTGTAGATCCTGAAATTGAAAGAGCCGACATGTTACAAAATGCTCTAACTCAAGGAGTTTATTTCATAGAACTTATGAAATACAGTAATGAAACAGGGGAAGAAGGCTCATCTTGGCAAAAAGTAGATTATTCAAATACAACAGAAACAATGATTACCGAGACTCTTGATAAAACTGATGACGCCGCTGCCGAGGCAGAATATGAAGAAAGGCAAACCTTGTTTCAAAATAAAGACAAAATGCTTGAACTAAGACTAAAAGAACTGGAATCAGAGCACAAAGCACTTGAAACCGAAATAGAAAGTGTTCAAAAAGTAATTCAAAATAACGTAGAAACATCATTTAAAACATTCGGTTAAACAAAACCCCCTTTTTAAAAGGGGGTTTTGTTTAAAACTTAAAACTAGGCTGCAAAAAATATCTTGTGATTATCCGGATTATTAGTTCCACCAAGGCCATTTTGGAAATTTTGAGCCTTTTGTGCGAGCATTTGAGGGTCAAGTTCACGTTCTTGCATACCTGTTGGCTGCATATGTTTTGACGTACCCGATGTACCAGCTGCACCTGTACTAAAAGGGTTGACTGCAGAAGTATAATTTATCGGCTGCTTGTACATCTCATAATCAAATCCGCCTATTGCTCCAATAGCCATATCTAGTCATCCTTACATTATTACTACATATAAATAAAAACTTTTTAATATAAAAAATTGCACAGTCGGTTACAAAACTTTACACAACTGAGTAATGAAAAATGGGTGGCGTTGGCTAAAAATAAGCAAAAAGGAGGTAATAATGAAATTCAGCATTGTAAAAAGAGAACCATCATATTTTTTTAACAATATGCACGAAGATTTAACCAGATTTTTAAAAGACACATTTGGCGATATGGAATT
>CASEEG010000037.1 GCA_949286885.1 uncultured bacterium | reverse complement strand
CCCTCTCTCCTCATAGTTTTTAAACATATCAAAACTTGCACATGCCGGCGATAATAAGACGGCGTCAGGCTTATCAAGGCTCGCTAAATCAATTGCTTCTTCAAGCGATTGAGCATGGACTATGTTTGTATAACCGCTGTTATACAATTCATTCATGAATCTTTTTGTTGCTTCGCCAATCAAAACAACTTTTGAAATACGCTCTTTTACCGATTTAATAAACTCGTCAAGAGAGGTGTTCTTATCTCTGCCACCTGCTATTAATACAACTTTTTTGCCTTCGAAAGAATTAATTGCGACAATGGCTGCCTCAGGATTTGTAGCCTTTGAATCATTATAATAAGCAGTGTCATCAAGCACACGAATTAGCTCACACCTGTGAGCAGGTGCTTTGAATGATTTTATTGCACTTAAAATTACATTAGTATCAATTCCTTCAACTTTTGCCGCAATAATGCAACACATAACATTTTGCAAATTATGATTACCTACAATAGGCACATCTTTTACATCAATTATTTTTTCTTCACCATAATAAATTGCATTTTCGCTAACATAACAATTTCCCGTAACACAAGGCAAATTGTCTTTGTTTAAGGCAAAATAGTGAACATTACACTTTAAATCATTGGCAAGCCTTTTAACTTTTTCATCATCAAAGTTCAAAATAGCATGTGAATCTTTACCCATTCTTTTAAAAATTGCGGCTTTTGCTTCAAAATACCCTTCCAGCCCGCCATGCCAAGCTAAATGATCGGGAGTTAAATTGCAAAACACGGCAATCTTTGGTGCAAGTTCCTTAGAGTAATTAAGCTGATATGAACTCGCCTCTGCAATTAAATAATCAGGATTATTTTGCAAACACTCAAAAGGGGAAGTTCCGACATTACCGCAATATGGCGCATTAAAAACTTTGGAAAATACATGCGACATTAAAAGCGTTGTTGTGGTCTTCCCGTTAGTACCCGTAACAACAAGCATTTTTGGCTTGTTAAGCATTTTTGTTAATCTAAAGACATATTCAAGATCTGAAAAATATTCAATGTTTTTGCTTTTTAATCTTTCAAGAATTTCAGCATCACGAGGAATAGACGGGCTAATTATAGCAAATTTTGCACCGTTTATATAATCATCACTATGACCTCCAAACTCAAGCTTAACACCGGATTTTTCAAGTTCTGATATTTTCTCTTTATCCTCGGCAGCCGCTGCTTTACTTTCGGTTAAATAAACATCAAAATTATTGCTCAAATAACTTGCAGCGGCAACACCGGTAACAGAAAATCCAACGATTAAAACCTTTTCTTTCATAGCTTAATTCCCAAACATTTTTTGTGCATAAAATCCTGCAATTGCAAGCAATCCGCCAAGAGCACTTACAAGCGCAAAGACAAAGACGATTTTTTTCTCACCCCATCCGCAAAGCTCAAAATGATGATGAATAGGACTCATCTTAAACACCCTTTTGCCTGTCAGACGAAAGCTTGTAACTTGAATCATTACGGAAAGCGTTTCACAAATAAATAAAATTCCAATAGGTATTAACCAAAGCTCAAATTTACCCATAATTGCAATTGTTGCAAGCAATCCGCCAAGAGCTAAAGAGCCTGTATCACCCATAAAAATCTTTGCTGGATTTTTATTAAAATACAAAAAACCAAGACAAGCAGCACAGGTTGCGGCAGAAATAATTGCAAGATCAGTATATCCGTTTAACTTGCACAAAATTGCACATGCGCCAAAAGCAAAAAATGAACAACTCGCAGCAAGACCGTCCAAACCGTCAGTTAAATTTAATGCGTTAGACGAACCAACAATCATAAACACTGCAAACAACGGGTAAAACCAACCCAAATCGATTGAAAAATTTAAAAAACTTATTTCAGTCTTGCCGGAAAAAATTAAATAAAACGCAGGCAGCATAGAAACTGCAATTTGCAACAACAATTTGCCTCTTGCAGATAAACCCATATTTTGATGAGCTTTTATTTTTTTAATATCATCCTCAAAACCTGTAAATGTATAAAATATAAGAGTCATAAGTACAATAAGAGCGCAGGTCGTTGTTTCTTGTGCCATAAAAAGCGCAATTAAGGATGCAACAAGGATTGAAACAACAAGAAAAACTCCACCGGTTGTGGGTGTTTTATTTTTTTGCGCATGTAATTGCGCCACTTCTTCACGTATATATTGTCCGTACATTTTTTTCTTCATAAAAGCAAGGTACGGCACACCCAATAAAAGTGCCAATACAAGAGCAATAAGAGCCGAAACACTCATCATTATCATAATCTGCCCACCATTTCGATAATTTCTTCAAACTTCATTGCACGTGATGCTTTCAATAATATTGTAGAACCCTTCTCGATATTATCTAAGATGTATTTTGCACATTCGAAATTTGTTTCGAACTCAACACCATCAAGTGTAGAATTTCTCAAAATATACTTAGCCAAGTTTCCCACCGTTAAAAGTTTGACATTTTCGTAAGAGCACAAAAACTCTCCTATTTCTTTGTGGTACGCGATTTCATCTTTACCGAGTTCACCCATGTTACCCAAAACCAAAACTATAGGCGGTTTATACACCGAAAGAAAAGTTTTCAAAACAGCCTTCATCGACTCTGGATTAGCATTGTAGCTATCATTTATAAAGGTTAAACCTTTTATTTCGCTTACTTCCCAGCGTTTTTCAATTGGTCTGTAATCAAACAAACCTTTTTGTATATTTTCCATTGAAATATTAAGTTTTTTTGCCGCTTCAATTACTAAAAGCGCATTTTCAATATTGTAGTCACCCTCAACATTAAGCTCAAAATCGGTATTTTCGTATGTAAATTTAGAACGGGAAATACTTATTTCAACATTTGAAACATCGGTGTATTTAGTAAAAATTTTTTCACCGTTATAATTCAAATTATCTTTAATTTTGTTTGAATCAGGACCGATGAACACTCCTTCTTTTTTAAGCCCTGCTGCTATTTCGCACTTTGCTATTGCAATATTTTTTAAATTACCCAATCTTTCAACATGAGCCGAGCCTATGTTTGTAATAATACCAACATCAGGCTTACAGTAACTTGATAAAAGTTCAATTTCACCAAGATTCCTCATGCCCATTTCTACAACAACCGCTTCGCAGTCATCAGGCATGGTAAACATAGTCTGACACAATCCAATTTCATTGTTATGATTCAGATAAGTTTTATGTGTTTTGTATGTTGTTGATAATACACTGAACAACATTTCCTTAGTTGTCGTTTTACCAGAAGAACCGGTTATTGCAATAACAATAGGGTTTATTTTGTTTCTTATGTAATTTGCAAGTTTTAAATAAGCAACAAGCGAATTTTCAACATAAAGCACAAAATCAGCACATTTGTTAACTTTGAACTTATCTTGCGTAAAATAACCCTTAGCTCCGGCCTCAAGAGCTTTATCAATAAAATTATGTCCATCGTAATTTTCACCACGCAAAGGCAAATAAATGTTTCCTTTTTCAAGTTTTCTTGTATCCGTAGAAATTTCAAATTCTCCTAAAGTATCCTTCTTATAAAGAATTTGAGCACCGGTACAATTTATAATCTCATCCAGCGTAAATTTCAAAGTAATCTCCAAAAAACAAACTTTACAATAATTGTAAATCAAACAGAATATGATGTAAAATATTTTTATGAAAAAGATAGCAGTTGTTCCGATTGACAATCGTCCCATATGTTATACGCTCGTAGAAGATATTCTGGCTCAAGACAAAAATATCAAGCTTTTTATGCCAGAGCGAGATTTGTTAGGCGGACTCACTAAACAGGCAAATATTCAAGGGATATATGATTTTATTAAAAACTTGGAAAAAGTTGATGTACTGGTAATTTCTCTTGACACAATCGCTTACGGAGGGCTTGTAAGCTCAAGAAGATGTCCTGAAGCATTTGAAGAAATTAAAGAAAGACTTTTGAAATTTAAAAAAATAATCAGAGAAAAAGCAAAAAAAATACTTGCTTTTTCCAGTATTATGAGAATTTCAAATAATAATATAAATGAAGAAGAAAAAGAATACTGGGCACAATGGGGAAAAAGAATTTTTGAATTTTCATATTATCAACATAAATCAAGAAAAGAAAAAAGCTACAACTGCGTATATAACCAAATTCCGGAAAATATCCTAAACGATTACCTTGACACAAGAAAAAGAAATTTTGACATAAATAAATTATATCTCGATTGGATTGAAGATAAAACCCTTGACACTCTTGTATTTTCAAAAGATGACACTGGGCAATACGGCTTGAATGTTGAAGAAGCGGAATTTTTAGAAAAAGAAATAAACAACAGAAAATTAAATGCATTCATAAAAACGGGTGCCGATGAAATCCCGCTAACGCTTTTAGCAAGAGCTTTAAATGAAGAAAATATTGGTGTTGAAATTTGTTATGTATACAAAAATTCTATAAACAAAATATCAAAATACGAAGATATAAGCATTAAAGACTGTGTAGAAGGACAGCTTATGCTTGCAGGTTGTAAAATTTCAAAAAATGCAGATTTGGTTTGTTTTATTAGCAATTTTGAATTTGAGCAGGGTGATTATGTTCTGGGAAAAGAAATAAACAGGCTTTCAAAAGAAATTATTTTCCCCGACAAACAGTATTTTATAGCAGATATTTCAAATGCAAACGGTGCTGACTGCGGACTTGTCGAGCAAATGCTTTCACATAAAATTGACAAAAATCTCATAGGATTTTGCGCTTACAACACAAGTGCCAATTCAATAGGGTGTGCTATTTTAAGTGCAATGGTTAATTATATTGCGAAAAAGAATAATACCTTAGACAAAAATGCTTTCAAGAAACTCTTATTCATAAGACTTATGGACGATTGGGCGTACCAAACAAATATTAGAAAATTTGTTCGTGAAAGTTTGCCTAATTTTATTCAAGCTCTTAATGAAAAAAACGAAGATTTGAAAAAATTTGAAAAAATAATCGCAAATTATATTAATTTCAAGTATAATAGCGTAAGTTATTCCCTACCATGGGGCAGGAGTTTTGAGGCTGAAATAAATGTTAAATATATATAGTTTTTTATACGAAACCATTGGGGTTTTGATAATAAAATTTCTGGGCAAATTTTCCCAAAAAATTTGTGCAGGGGAAAAGGAAAAATTCGGAAATTACGGTTTTAGATTTTTAAATCGAACAATATGGATTCATGCAGTCTCGGTGGGAGAGGTCATGTTGGCTCAAACCATTATTGAGAAAATGAATTTTGGCAAGGATGTAGTTTTAACAACGTCCACTCCACAAGGGCAAGAACTTGCCAAAAATAAACTTTCAGATAAGTGCAAAGTAATTACATATTTTCCATACGATACACAAAAAGCTGTAGATGATGCCATTAAAGCAATTAACCCTGAAATGGTCATAATTGTTGAAACAGAAATATGGCCCACTTTTTCCAGAAGAATGAAGGAACTTGCTATACCGCTATTTATAGTGAATGGCAGAATATCAGACAGAACATTTAAAAGTTACAAAAGACTTTCTTTCTTTTTTAGAAAAGTGCTCTCCAATTACAGTGCAATTTTAGCTCAAACGCACGAAGATGCAAGAAAGTTTGTAGAAATAGGAGCACCCGAAAACAGAGTAATTACATCAGGAAACATAAAATTTGACATTAAAAAACCTGACGAATATTTAAAACACAAATACGCACTTTTGTTTAAAACGTATGATAGAAAAGTTGCAATATACGGCTCTACACATTCACAGGAGAATGAACATTTAATAGAGACATACATATCGCTAAAAGAAAA
This sequence comes from uncultured bacterium, assembly GCA_949286885.1. Classification (GTDB taxonomy): domain Bacteria; phylum Cyanobacteriota; class Vampirovibrionia; order Gastranaerophilales; family Gastranaerophilaceae; genus Galligastranaerophilus. The sequence goes on along the minus strand of CASEEG010000037.1, from coordinate 1,154 downwards.
AAACGATAACTTTAAACTTATTATTGCTCCCAGACACCTTGAAGCAGTTGATTCTATTGAAAAAATATTGGCATCAAAAGGAATTTTGTATGCAAAAAGAAGTCAAAACCCGACATTTGACGAAAATGACGTTATAATACTGGATACTACTGGTGAATTGAGTGCAGTATACAGCGCTTGTGATATTTGCGTTATATGCGGAAGCTTTGACAAAACGGGCGGTCATAATCCTCTTGAAGCAACAATATGGGATAAACCCGTAATAACAGGGCCTAATATTAAAAATTTCAACAAAATATACAAAAATCTGAGCGATCTGAATTGTGCCTTTGTTGTAAAGAATTATGGCGAACTTGAACAAAAAATGTCTCAGTTTCTATCAGACAATGATTACCTTGAAAGAATAGAACAAAACTGTCGCAGAGCTTTGGAAAAAAACCGCGGCGCAACGGATTTTACAATACAGTACATAGAAAAATACAACAGGGAATTATATGAAAATAATCAAATTTGAAAAATGGCAAGGGCTTGGCAATGATTTTGTAATTTTAACAGAGGAAAAAGCAACTCCTGAACTTGCAAAAATAATGTGTGACAGGAATTTTGGGATAGGGGCCGATGGTCTTTTTTCACCAAAGAAAACTCCAAATGCAGACATTGGATGGGATTTTTACAACTCTGACGGCTCAATTGCGCAAATGTGCGGTAACGGGATACGCTGTTTTGCAAAATTTGTGCGTGAGCACAATTTGATAAACAAAGATGAATTTAGCGTAGAAACACTTGCAGGAACAATAATACCTCGCATATTGCAAGACGGCAGAATACGGGTTGATATGGGCAAGCCGATTTTAGATGCAACAAAAATACCTGTTGGTGTTTCAACACCGCAAGACTTTGAAATCGAAGGTTTTAGAGCAAGCGCAGTTAGTATGGGTAATCCGCACTGCGTGATTTTTACCAATGGTGACAGTAAAAAACTTACGCGTGAATTTGGGCCAAAAATTGAGCCTCATAAACTTTTCCCGCAAAAAACAAATGTGGAATTTGTTAAAATAGAAAATCGTTCAAAAATACACCTTGATGTATACGAAAGGGGCTGCGGAATAACCCTTGCCTGCGGAACAGGGGCATGCGCTGCAACAGTTGCAGGT
>CASEEG010000036.1 GCA_949286885.1 uncultured bacterium | reverse complement strand
GTCCTTTCACTTTTTCAACTTCAATAACCGACAATGAAGGTAAATGTGCCTATTATAACGATGTTTTAAAAGATGTTTGCACAAAAACGCTTTCGCTTAAAGCACTTTGGCAGGTCAAGGAGTTTAAAAAGGCTGCACCAGGTGCAAAGTCAATAATTTTTATGGATGAGCCTTCAATTTCACAAGTCGGCTCTTGCGCATTTTTGTCGGTTGAAAGTTCTGATGTAGTTGAAATGCTTAAAATTATTGCAGATGACTTGAAAAAATTTGGTGCCCTAAGTGGTGTACACTGCTGTGGCAAAACTGATTGGGAAATTGCTCTTTCAAGTAATGTTGATATTGTTAATTTTGACGCTTATTCATATTCGCAAAGCGTAGCAAATTTTGCGCCTCAGGCTAAAAAATTCCTTGAAAACGGCGGCATATTTGCCTTTGGAATTGTTCCGACTTTAGATAAAGATGAATTGAAAAACCTTGATGTAGATACACTTGAGGAAAAATTTAACGATTCTTTAAAATGTTTTACGTCAAAAGGCATTGATAAAAATTTGCTATTAAAACAGTCATTCATTACCCCTTCTTGCGGTTGCGGTTCACTTGATGACAAGAGTGCACTAAAGGCGCTAAAACTTGCGCATGAGCTTTCACAACGCTTGAAAGAAAGGTGTGGTGCGCTTTTATGACACATACTCTTGCACTTTTAGGCAAAGGCGGAAGCGGTAAAACTACTTTAACAAGGGCTTTTTGCTCTCTTTTAAGAGAATATTTCCCCTCTTGCTCAATTTTGCTTGTGGATAATGACTTGACTTGCGAGCTTGCAGGCAGTTTCGGTTTAAAATCAAGAAATACAATATATGGTATTCGCTCGGGTAAACACGAGTATAAAACAGGCATACCAAAGGGCATGACAAAACAAGAATACATTGAGTGGGCGCTTGAGGACATTTTAGAAGAAGTGGAAGAAAACACAGAAATTATTGTGTCTTGGTTTGTTGCCTCAAAAGACTGTCGTTGCCCTATTACAAAGCAGATGAATGACGCTCTTGTAAAGCTTGTCGACAGATATGATTTTGTTATTTTTGATTGTGAATTTGACCTTAAATATTTAAATTTACTTGTGGATTACCCTATTGATACCTCAATAATCGTTACTAATCCTACTCAAAAGTCCATTCATCTTGCAGGCGAAATTTATGACTTTTCTAAAAAATACGCAGCAGACGGGCAATTTGGGGTAATTTTAAATAAAGCTGAAAAAGAAACTTTAAATAAATTTGTTGAGCAAATAAACCTCAATAACCTCAATTTACTTGGAATTATCGATGATTTGGGTGATGATGTGAGCTATGAAAAGGTTAAAGAAATTATAAAAGATTTTTACCCTCGTTTAAATCTCCCGCAAGATGTTTCAGGAGGTGTATAAAATGGCTCAAATAATGGATGGCAAGGCTTATTCAAAAGAAATCCTTGCTCAGATTAAACTAAAAGTTGAAAAATTGCAAAAAAAGCCCTCTTTGGCGGTAATTCTTGTCGGAAATGACCCTGCATCGCAAATTTATGTAAGCAACAAGGAAAAAACTGCGCGCGAGCTTGGTTTTATTTCAAAAACCTACCGTTTAAAAGAAAATACAAGCTCAAACGAGCTAAAGGATTTAATTTTAAACTTAAATTTAGATGAGGATACAGATGCGATTTTACTGCAGTTGCCATTGCCTAAACACCTTATACCACAGGAATTTATAGAGCTTATCGATCCGAAAAAAGATGTCGATGGTTTTCATCCCATAAACTGTGGCAGACTTTTGACAAATTCAAGCCCTTATGCTGTTTCTTGCACTCCAAAGGGTGTTATAAAGCTTTTAAAAAAATATAACGTAGAAATTCAAGGCGCAAATACTGTTGTCATAGGGCGTTCTAATATGGTAGGTAAACCTTTGTCGCAGTTGCTTTTAGCGCAAAATGCAACAGTTACGGTTGCACATTCTAAAACAAAAAATTTGCCTGAAATTACACAAAAAGCGGATATTTTAATTAGCGCAACAGGCATAAAAGGGCTTGTAACAAGGGATTTTGTAAAATCAGGGGCTGTTGTTGTCGATGTTGGAATTTCTCGTGATGAAAACGGAAAAATTAAGGGAGATGTTGAATTTGAGGAAGTTTCAAAAGTTGCCTCCCTTATAACGCCTGTCCCCGGGGGGATTGGACCTATGACAATTGCCATGTTAATGGAAAATACGCTGGAGCTCAGTTTAAACAATGCAAAATTTTAGGGGTACTTTTGTAAACAAACACCGGGACGCCTGGGTTGAGGTGAATTTAGGGCATTTAGAGCATAATATTTTGCAAATTAAAAAAGCAATTTTTAAAGATAACAAAAATAACGATGTTAAATTGCTTGCGGTTATTAAAGCTGATGCATACGGGCATGGTTCAATTATGTGTGCGCCAACGCTTTTAGCTTGTGGGATAGATGTTTTTGGCGTTGCAAGTATAGATGAGGCACTTGAGTTAAGGCAAAATAAGTTCACAGCGCCGATTTTGGTACTTGGCTCCGTTCCCATTTGGTCTTATGAAACTGCAATAAAAAATGACATAACAGTGTCGATTTTTTCTGATGAACATCTTGAGGCAGCACGCCTGATTAGCGAGCGTTTAGGCGGTAAAAAATTAAAAGCTCACATAAAAATCGACACTGGCATGAATAGAATCGGTATAAATCCAAAGAGCGCAATAGAATTTTTTAACAAGGCAAAAAGCGCGCCATATTTAGATTTAAGGGGTATTTTTACGCATTTTGCCGATGTAGAAAGTGATGAAATTACAAAAAAACAAATTGAAAATTTTAAATATGTCATAAATTCAATAGACACAACAGGTTTGACCGTTCATTGTTCAAATTCTGCAGCCAGCCTTTTTTATGGCGATTTAAAATATAACATGTTGCGTTTAGGTATTATTTTATACGGTTTAACACCCTTGGGTTATAAAAATCCTAAAAATTCAATGCTGCCTGATTTAAAACAGGTTATAGGTTTAAAAGGCAGAATTACAAACATTCACACAATTGAAAAGGATGATGGGGTAAGCTATGGACACATTTTTGTTGCAGATAAGAAAACTCGAGTCGCAACCATTCCGATTGGTTATGCAGATGGTGTTTCAAGGTCGCTCTCAGGAAAGATTAAAGCAAGTCTAAACGGGAAAATTATTAATCAAATCGGGCGTATTACCATGGATCAAATGATGTTTGATATTGGCGATATAGAGGCGCAAAACGGCGATGTAATAACGCTTTTAGGGGATGATGAGGCGGGGAATTTTTTCTCTATTGACTGTTGGGCGCAAGAGTTGGATACTATAAACTATGAACTGACATGTCGCTTAAAAGTCCGCCTGCCAAGGATTTATGTCAGATAAGAGGTATTAACAATGAAAAAAACTTTTTTATACGATGAGCATATTGCACTCGGGGCAAAAATGGTCGAGTTTGGCGGCTGGGAGATGCCTGTTCAATATAAATCAATTCTTGATGAACATAAAAATGTACGCCAAAACGTCGGTATATTTGATGTTTCACACATGGGGCAAGTTTTTGTTTCAGGGAATGAGGCTCTTAATTTTTTGCAAAAAATACTGCCTCAGGATGTTTCAAAATTTTCCCTAAATCACGCTCATTACTGCCAATTGCCCTATTCAAACGGCACTTTGGTTGATGATCTTATAATTTATAAACTTGAAAATGAGTATTTAATAATTGTAAATGCTTCACGCAGGGAAGCTGATGTGGACTGGTTCAAGATGAATTTGCAGGGATATAATGCAAAAATTGAAGACAAGTCTGACGAGTTTTCAATGATTGCGCTGCAAGGTCCAAAAGCCCTTGAAGTTATTGAAAAAGCAGGGATTAAAAAAGAAAATCAGCCTAAATTTTTTACAATAAATAAAACAAAACTTTTCGGTTTTAACATTTACCTTTGTCGCACAGGCTACACAGGCGAAGATGGTTTTGAGATAATTTGTAAAAACTCTGATGTTGTTGAAATTTGGAAAAAATTGCTTGAATTAGGTAAAGAATTTTCAATAACCCCTGTAGGCTTGGGTGCAAGGGATACGCTAAGGCTGGAAGCTGCGCTGTGCCTGTACGGGTCAGATATTGATGAAGAAACAACCCCAATTGAGGCCGGTTTAGGCTGGTCAATTCCAAAAGATAAAAAAGAAGATTACAACGGAAAAGAGGTAATTTTAGGGCAAAAAAATGGTGAAATTCCTTTAACTAAAAAGCTTTTTGCCTTTGAGATGATTGATAAAGCAATCGCTCGCCATGGGGCAAAAGTTTTTATTGATGGCAGAGAGTGCGGGTGTGTAACATCAGGCTCAATTTCGCCAACCTTGGGCAAAAACATCGGTCTTTGCTTGATTTCCTTTGTTGGAGAATGCGAAGATTTAGCAACATCGCTTAACACAAAAGAAAAAAGTATTGGCACAGTAATACAAATTATGGTAAGAAATAAATTGTACAATGCTAAAATTGTCAAAAAACCCTTTGTTGAAAAGAAATATGTTAAATAGGAGATAAAATGAGTATTCAACAACCTGAAGGAATTTTATGTTCAAAAAGCCATGAATGGGTACTTGATGAAGGCGACACTTATAAAATCGGCTTAACCGATTATGCCGTTGAACAGTTGGGCGACATTGTATTTGTTGAATTGCCCGAAGTTGAGGGCGAATTTGCAAAAGGCGAAGTTTTTGCAACAATTGAATCTGTTAAAGCTGCAAGTGAAATTTATATGCCCATAGGCGGCAAAATTGTTGAAGTTAATGAAGAATTGATTAACTCGCCTGAACTTATTAACGAAAATGTCTGGGAAAAAGGCTGGCTGGTTAAAGTTCAAAGTGATACATTTGCTCAAGACAGCTTAGGGCTTTTGGAATATGAAGATTACAAGGAAGAAGTAGCCTAAGATGTACAATTTTGAAGCTTTAAGCAGTGATGACCGCACAGAAATGTGCGCTGATATTGGTATAAAATCACCCGATGAACTTTTTGAAGTTATACCAAAAAGTGCGCGCACAGAGAATTTTAAACTTTTTAATCCACTGAGTGAGCTTGAAGCCATAAAAAAACTTAAAAAAATCTCAAAAAAAAATAACACTGACTATACTTGTTTTCTAGGCGGCGGTGCATATAAAAAATTCATCCCTGCAGCACTTGGGGATACTGTTTCAAGGTATGAATTTTTATCTGCCTACACCCCTTATCAGGCGGAAATTTCACAAGGGTCATTGCAAATTATGTATGAATTTCAAACCATGATTTGCAATTTGTGTGCGCAAGATGTTGCAAACGCCTCTGTTTACGATGGCGCAAGTGCTTGTGCTGAGGCAATTTTAATGGCTTGCCGTTTGAGTAAAAAAACAAAAGCCTTTGTTGATGAAAACATTAACCCGAATTATCTTGAAGTTATAAAAACATATTTACATGCCGCAGATATTGATTTAATTGTCGCAAATGATTGCAAGGACGAGGATTTAGCCTGTAAGTTATACCAAAGTCCAAATTACCTTGGCGAAATTGTTGAAATGCCAGAAAAAAATGCAAACGAGCTAATCATTGCGTGCGTGGATATTTCAACACTTTCACTTTTAGAGCCTCCAAAAAGTGATATTACTGTTGGTGATTTTCAGACTCTTGGTCTGTCGCTCAACTTTGGCGGACCTTATGGCGGATTTATTTGCTGTCGTGATGCTTATAAACGTCAATTAGCAGGGCGAATTGTCGGTAAAACTGTTGATAGAGAAGGCAAAGATGCCTATGTTTTAACTCTGCAAGCACGTGAACAGCATATAAGACGAGAAAAAGCAACGAGCAATATTTGCTCAAATCAAGCACACTGCGCACTTTGCGCTACTTTATATTTAAGTTTGACAGGCAAAAAGGGTTTTCAAGAATTAAACTATCTTGCTTATAAAAATGCCCATAAACTTGCACAGGGCTTGCAAAATAAGGGATATAAAATTTTAAATAAAAACTTTTTTAATGAATTTACCTATGAGCTAAAAAGCGGGCAAAATGCTCAAGAATACCTTACAATGCTTAAGGAAAATGGCATTTTAGGTGGTATTGCGCTGGATGATAAAAGAATTTTAACTGCTGCTACTGAACTTAATGATGAAGAAGAAATTGAACTGTATTTAAGCCTATGACAAAGGATATAATTGCTTTTTGGGGCTATCCGCACCCTAATTTAATAAACAAAACAAAACTTAAATATCCAAATGCCACCTGGGTTGATTTAGATATTTGCTTTAATTATCCGTCCTCAAAATTCACTCCTGATGCGTATTGCGGCATAATAAAAAATATTTTTGATAACGCTTTTTATCTCAAAAACAGAATTATAAAAATTTTGGCTGCAGTTGGAAAAGATAAATGCGACAGTGGGTTTTTTGCGGCAAACTTGCTTAAAAACGAAGGTTTTGAGGTTGAAATTTCTTTTTTTGAGGACACTGTGCCTTTAAATCAATTGAGCGATGTGCCCATTTGCAAAAGTTCGCTGCCGCTTAAAGAAAAGCTTTCTTTAATTACTGCAAATATTGTTGAGCAGAAAGACTATTCACACCTTGAGCGCTCAAATGCGCGTTTTGGTTTTTGGGGTGTTCCGCCTAATGATTTAAATATTTGCGATTTATTTCCGCCCCAGACCCATGTTTTTGGCTGGTCGAGGTGTGTTGAGGCAAAAAACCCTGCAAATTTTGAGCTTGAAATGTATGTAGAGACAGATTTACCTACAGTCTTTTTTGCGCAGACTTTTTGCTCAAAAACAGCACTTGCAAAGTATTTAGCTGATAAATATAACGGGCTTTATATTGATGTGGACGCTATTCCTACAAACTCTGCTTATGCTAAAATAGAGGCGTTTTTGAGGTTAAGATGAACAAATCGAAATTTTACATAGATGCAGGTACCACATGGTCAAAAATTCTTGAGATAACACCATTAAATGAGCGAAAATACAGTATTTACCCGACAAGCGAGGCAAGAAAATTTGAGATAAAATACGAAAAAATGACAGGTCATACGAGCGATAAAAACTCCGCCCTGTATGTAAATGAGGTTGTAGCCCTTGCAATGGGCGCAAAAGCCCACCTTGAAAATAATTTTATTGCGCTTGATCTGGGTTCAAGAGATATTAAATGGATAAAATATAAAAACTCTAAGTTTTCTGATATGGACTGGAATTCAAGCTGTGCTGCCGCAACTGGCGCAACAATAGAGATGCTTTTAAAATTTTACGATGTTAAGGTTGAAGATTTAGAGTTTTGTGAGGAGAAATACCCTGTTACATGCGGGATTTTCGGGTTAGAAAAAATTATGGATGATGTTTCAAAAGGGCTTGCGCCAAAAATTGCAATTTCAAAATTTATCCATGGGATAGCCTACAATGCTTATAATTTTACAAAAAATCCAGAGAAAATCTGTATTTCAGGCGGTTTTTGCGAAAATAAATGCTTTATTGACTCACTACAAAAATACTGCGAAGTCTTGCCCTTAGGGCGTTTTGTCCTTGTTGACGGTCTTGCCTTGCGTCCATAATATTTTGTGTATAAAATACAATTATGAATTTGAGGGTTTTATTAACTTTTATATTTGTATTTGTGCAATTGCTTTTCTATGGGGTAATTTGCACTGATAATCATATAGATTTTCAAAAAAAGCCTGCCTTTGTGCGCAATTTTATAATTGATGCTGAAAAAAACGGCATGTTAAGTAAAACCTCAAATGACGGGCATTTTGTTTGTCAAAATAATTCCTCAAAATCTATTACTTCTCATAGAGAAATTAATGGCGGATTTTTGTCTACTGTTGCGCCATCTTTTAAATTTGATTTTTCAAATAAGATAAATAATTTTTATAAAAATAATTTTTTAACAATTAATTGCACTAAACTCGCATACTCGACCGAAATTAACAGTCGTGCTCCTTAAAAAATATACTTTTTAGTTTGGAAAAAGTATATAGAAAAGGAGAAAATAATGGAAAATATTATTCAAGCTGTTTCTGACGGCGTGATTATTACTATTGTTGGCATGCTTGTTGTATTTGGATTTTTGACAATTATGGTAATTGCCATGGACATTACATCAGGCATTGTTGGCTATTTAAATAAAAAATTCCCGCCAAAAGTTGTTGAAACAACGACAACCAAAAAAAGACCGCAAACAAATGAAGAAGAAATGGTAGCAGTTGCTATTGCTTCAATTTTAAATTTGCAAAGAAGCGGGAGATAGTATATGTTAGAAACAATTCAAAATTTTGTAAGCGCAAATGCTGTAGCGTTTAGCGCGGGGCTTTTAATTCTTGCCTATATTTTTATTGCACTTGAGAAAATTCCGAAGGTTACAATAGCGCTAATCGGTGCGGTTATAGCTATTGTATTAAACCTTGTAAGTCAAACAAAAATGATTGACGGGGCAATTAACCCTCATTATTTTATAAATTTTGTTGACTTTAACGTAATATTTTTGCTTGTTTCAATGATGATTATTGTTGCAATTACTACTCGCAGCGGTATTTTTAACTGGATTGCAAACGAGCTTTTAAAACTTACAAAAGGACATCCTGTAAAAGTTCTTTTTATGTTATCAATTTTTACAGCTGCTGTAAGCGCACTTTTAGATAACGTTACAACTGTTATTTTAATTTTGCCTATTACTTTTGCAATAGCAAAAAAATTGGACATAAATCCTCTGCCATATTTGATAGTTGAAATTTTTGCTTCAAACATCGGCGGCACAGCCACCCTTATCGGTGATCCGCCAAACATTATAATAGGCTCGGCTGCAGGTTTTTCTTTTATGGATTTTATAAAAGAATTAACGGGTATTGTAGCTGTTATTTTGCTTGCGGTAGTTTGTGCCATGTATCTAATGTTTAGAAAACAGCTTGTTACAACAGAAGAAAAAATGAAATCCGTTATGGATATTGATAATTCAAAAACAATTGAGGACATTCCTTTGATGATTCGCTCACTTATAGTGCTTTCTCTTGTAATTTTAGGATTTGTATTGCATGATACAATTCATCTTGAAACAAGTATTGTCGCTATGATGGGCGCGTGCGTTCTTTTGCTTTTTGAAAAGCCTACAGATATTTTAAGAGATGTTGAGTGGAACGCAATATTTTTCTTTATAGGTTTATTTGTTATTATTGGTGCACTTGAGGCGTCTGGCGGTATTAAACTTATGGCACAGTGGCTGATTGATGTTACTCAAGGTTCAAAAGCAATGACTTGTTCTTTAGTTTTATGGATTTCAGGTATTGCCTCTGGTATTATTGATAACATCCCATATACTGCGACAATGGCACCTTTAATCGCTGAAATTGAGCGTGAATTAGGCAGTGCTTATGCTTATCCTATTTGGTGGTCATTATCGCTTGGTGCTTGCCTTGGCGGTAACTTAACAATAATAGGTGCAGCAGCCAACGTTTATGTCAGCGAAAACGCTGCAAACAGGGGTTATCCCATAGGCTTTTTGCATTTTATGAAATATGGCGTAATTTGCGTCTTTATTTCGCTTGTTTTAAGCAGTGCATACATTTACCTCAGGTTTTTAAGGTAGAAAGGTTATGAATGAACGAATTTAAACATAATAATAAAGATGTGTTGATTGGCATAATTATGTTTATCTTAATGGTAATATTTATGGCACTTTTGGCGCATTTTTTAAATACATAAACTTTAAGGGAGCTTAATTGCTCCCTTTTTTGTATAATATATTTTATGAAAAATGCACAAATTTTTAAAACTGATGACGGTTCAATAGGCTTGTATAATAAAGAATTGGATGAAATTTATCATTCAAGAGAGGGCGCACAAAAAGAAAGTATTGAAAAATTTATAATTCCCTCAGACTTTGAACAAAGGACTAAAAACTCAGACAGCATAAGGGTTTTAGATATTTGTTACGGTATTGGTTATAATTCAAAAAATGCTCTTTGTTATTATAAAAATTGCGATATTGTAATTGATGCGCTGGAGTGGGATTTTGAGCTTGTTGAATATTCAAAAACATCTGATTTTTATTTGCCTGAGATTAATGAATTTTTAAGAGGCGAAAAAAAGCTTGGTAATTCAAAAATTAACTTTTATATTGATGATGCCAGAAAGACTGTTTTAGAGCTCAATGAACCTTATGATGTTATTTTTCTTGATGCTTTTGCGCCAAATAAGCTGCCTACCCTCTGGTCGGTTGAGTTTTTTGCGCAATTAAAAAGGCTGCTTTTGCAAGATGGTGTGCTTGTAACTTATTGCAGCGCACAGCCTGTAAGAAAAGCGATGAGCTTAAATAATTTTTTTGTAGGTAAAATGCTTGATAGTAAAAATCATTCTTACGTTAGCATTGCAGCTTTAGATGAAAAATTAATAAAATATCCGCTTGATGATTTTGAGCTGGGTTTAATGAATACAAAAGCGGGAATTCCTTACAGGGACGAGAATTTAAACTCAAGTGCCGATGAAATGTTTAAAAAGCGTGAAAATGAGGTTAAAAATTCTACCCTTTTGGGTGCAAGTGAGTATTTAAGAAAAATGCGCTGATTATTCTTCGATATAAGCAACGATTTTTTCCATATACCCTTGAATTTTATCGATTTTTATTTCCATTTCATCCATGCGACTTGCAAGTTCTTTTGTTTGTTTCATATTTTCATAAGTTACATCGATAAAGGAATTTGGGTCAAAACCGTCTTGTTGTCTTTGTAAAAGTACATTTAATTTTTCATCTAAATCTTCAAGGTATGAAATTTGTCTTCTTGTTGCTTCTTCAATTTTTCCGCCGTCAGGGGATTTTTCAGAGCGAATCAGGCGAGTTTTAATTTCTTCCATGCTCATTTTTTCGGCGTTTTCAACTTGTTGGGTAAGATTTTCCAATTTTTGCGCAGTTGATTTTAACCAGTTGTTTAGATAGCTCATCTGGCCTTCTATGGCATGATTTAACTTGTTATTTTCAATGTTTATGTTTTTCAGTTCAATAAGTCTATTTATGAATTCTTTATAGTTATCTCCTTTAAGATTCTTTTCTATAGTTAATCTCAATTTTGCAATATCAGATTCAACATCTTGTAGTGAATAAGCATAGCTTGTTTCATCGTTAGAATTTAATATTTTTGAAATATCTAAAGTGATTTTATCTATATCTGTTTCAACATTTGCTACTTTTTGAATAAGGTTGTAGGTCTCTATTTTTGTTTCGTCATTTTTGGTTTTAAGTGTAGTTTCAAATTTGTCATGAAGATCTAACATTTGTGCTTCTATACACTCTCTTAAATCTTCACTTAAATTATTTTTAAGATATTCAACGTTAGTTAAATATTCATCAATTTTTGACAAATATTCATCAACATTTGGATTTTTTTCACTTGAAAGCTCGTTATTTTTATCCGAAATTTCACTGATTTTATCTGAAATTTGTTCACCAACGTCTTTTGTAATATTTTCGATATGTTCTTTTAAAAGCTCTATAGATTCTTTCAATTCGTCTTCTTTATCAGTATTTAAAGAATCTATTTTTTCTCCTATATTATCTATTTTTTGTATAATTTCATCGTCAGATTTTGTATTTTGAGGTTCTTTTCTGGCGATATCTTCTATTTTTTGGGCTATTTGAGAACCACTATTTTGTATTTCTTCCAGCAGTTCTTTTGCGTTGTGAATTTGTTGGTGATTATTACGTTCAATTTTTTCAAGAACTTTATTTATCAATTCAAAGACAACATCTTCATTTGAGCAAGACTGATTTTTAACTTGATTTTCAAGGATATTTCTTACAAGTCCTAAAGTTTCTTCTTCGTTTTCATTAGGTTTTCTTAATAATTCAATTTTTTCAAGAACATCATTAATCAACTCTAAAATTGTTTCTTGATTATTTAAAGACTGATTTTTAACTTGATTTTCAAGTACATTATTAATTTTTTCTTCTAAGATTACAAAATTTACTTTTGCATTTTTTGTGCTGCCTAAAATTCCCTCAATGAGGTCATTTTTCATTGATGTAATAGAGTTTTTAAGTTCTGAATTGTCCGCGTTTGGTAAAAACTCTTCAATTGTTTTTTTATATTCTTCAAATTCTTTTGAAATATTTATGTTGATATTTTCGACACTTTCAATAAGATAGTTTGAAAGAGTTTGTAAATCGACTTTTATTTCGCTTAAAGGAGTATTGTATGAATTTTTAATGTTCTCTATATAAGTTTTTATTGTTTCTGAAGTATCTTGAAAATGTTTTTTAAGCTCTTCAAAGTTTTCCGCGCTACTTTCGGTTAGCTGTGCTCTTAAGATTTCGAGTTTTTCTGAAATTAAAGGAATGGTATCATTTAGTTTCGAAAGTATTTCAATATTTGTACCTGATGCTGCGTGCTCAAAATTTTCTTTTATTTTTTCAAAAGATGAATTTATATTTGTCGTTGTCTCTTTTATATTTTGGTTTATTATATTTAACTGTTCATCAATAGTAGTCTCTCTTAGTTCTCTAAGAGCCTTTTCAAGTGGCTCTTTAAGTGTATTAATGTTACCTTGACTTGCAAGTGTTATTTCATTTTTCAACGAAGAGAATTTTTCATTAAAAGACTTAATATCATCCCTTAAGTTGTTTATTGCAAAATCAACTTTCCTATTGTTTTCTGTTTCTTTGCTCTCAAGAGATTTATCAAGATTTGAAAATTCGCTGCTTATGAGTTCAACTATGCTGGACAAAGAGTCTTTGGTGAGGGTTTTTACACTCTCTTCGATATTACTTATTTCTTTAAGGATATTTTCTTTGGGTAATTTTTGTATATTTTGTTCTATGAGATCAAGCTTATTTTTTAAATCATTTACCCCTTCATTCATTCTTTGGGTTTTATCTAAGAAAGAAGCTCCAAGATTTTCCTGCAGTTTTGTCATTTGTGAGCTGATGTAATTAATGCCTTCATTTACACCATTTGCGTGATCAAAAATTTGACTTTTTAAATCTGCGTCTCCTTGAGCTTTCAGCTTGGCAAGAACTTCTTGAAGCTTAATAATAAATTCGTCTTTGTTTGTGCTACTTTGCACACTTAACTTATCTATTGATGTTTTAATATCACTTTTTAGTTTATTAATATCTTCTATGGAAGCACTTTGTGCTAACCTTGTTTCTATTGAATTAATAGTGTTGTTGAGTTTTTGCGAATTTTGACTGAAATTCTGGTTGATATTTTCTTTTAGAGAACCAATATTTTTATCGACAAAATCAAGATGTTCTTTTATTTGATTTAATTCTTCTTTTGTGGCACCTTTTGAAATGTCGTCTTTTATTAGTTCAAATTTTTCACTAATTCCTTTTATGCCTTCCAGACTTTGGTCAAATACTACTTCTTTGGAGTGAAAAGCATCAACCAGACCTGTTAAATCTTTGTATTTGTGGTCTATAATTGCAAGGGCGGAAATTATAGAATTAATATTGCCATTTATGGTGTCAAGCTCAAGCTGGATATCTGTTAACTCTTCCTTGGAATTGTACGATTTAACTTGATTTAAAAAATCTGCAAAGTTTTTGTTTAAAGTATGTGTTATGTTTTCAAATCCTCTGCTGAAAACGCCAAACTCGTTGCTTAGCTTGACTATTTCATTAATGGGATTTGCAGTTTTATTTGCAATTAGAGTTTGGTTGACCTTTTGAAGAGCAATTTCCTGTGCCCCAAGTTTTGCATACATGTCTGTGACTTCGTTTAAAATTTTAGACACTTCCATTGACATTTTAGGATTTGAAAGACCTTGAGTCATTTGTTTTATAAGATTTTCAAATCCTGTTAACTGTTGGCGCATTTCAACTTGCTTTTCTTCAAGGACTTTTTTTGTTTCGTTAACAATAACACCAATGAATTTCTGGGAGTTTATTTCTGTCGAATTTTCAAATTTTTGTGCAAGACTTGTCATCAAGTTGTTAATTTCACTTTGTGTAAGTGATGGTCTTGAATACAAACTTCTTATTGCATCCGTAAGTTGCTCTAATTTTACTTCAACGTTATCCGCCATAAACCCTAAAATTCCTCTTTGAAAGTTTCATTTTACTCGATATTCTAATATAAAAATATTATTTTTCCTACTTTGTAAATCATATTAGAGTACATCTGTGTTACATTTCTTTACTTCAAGTTAAAAAATTAAACTTTTTTTGTTAGTATATACCATGTTAGAAGGATAGATTACAGTAAAGTGACGGTGGATAAGTGCTTAATTTAATTAACCCCAAAACAAACGATTACGATTTTTTAAACAATTT
>CASEEG010000035.1 GCA_949286885.1 uncultured bacterium | reverse complement strand
GTATTTGTTTTTGGGTGATATAAGAGCATCCTTTATACCGTTTGTCGCAATTCCTGTATCTTTGATAGGCACAATGATAATTTTTGCCATGCTTGGTTTTTCAATAAATACACTTACACTTTTTGGTTTTGTGCTTGCGGTTGGAACGGTTGTGGACGATGCGATTGTTGTTATTGAAAACGTACAAAGGCACATTGAGGCCGGATTATCCCCCCATGAAGCATCTGTTATTTCAATGGATGAAGTTTCCGGTGCAGTTCTTGCAACATCTCTTGTGCTTATGGCAGTGTTTGTACCTGTTGCATTCATACCTGGAATTACAGGTAAAATGTATCAACAATTTGCACTAACCATCGCAGTTTCAATCGGTTTTTCAACTCTTGTTGCACTTACATTGGCGCCTGCACTTTGTGCAACAATATTAAGATCGAAAGATGAAATACCAAAACGTACTTATTTTGACAGATATCGTGATTTATATCGTGATTATTGGTTGCACAACCAAGGTTTACATGGAGTTGCCTTATTAAAGGCCTGGGGTGAATTCTTGGCTACTGCTTGGGAAATTACTATTAAAAAATTCAATAAAATGTTTGACAAAATAAGAGATACATACATCGAAGGTTCAAAATATTATATCGAAAAACCTTCACGCACAAAACTTACATATGTGGTTTTGGTATTAGCGTTGTTATTTTTGTTTAAAATCATCCCAACAGGATTTCTTCCTACGGAGGACATGGGTGCACTTTTTACAAGTGTGCAGTTAAAAGATGGTTCGTCTTTATCTAAAACAATGTCAATAACTGATGAACTTGAAACAGATATTAAAAAAATCCCCGGTGTTCATAGTGTACTTGGATTAGAGGGTATTAACGGACAAAACACTTCAATGATTATAACCCATTTTGAACCTTGGGAACACAGGCGTGCTTTGCCTTGGTATAAAAAAATATTTATGAGTAAAGAGAAAAAAAAGCAGGCAATGCGCTCTATGGAGGATATACAAAAGAATATAAATGCACTTAGCGCAAAATATCCGGATGCAAAAATATTTTCTTTTGTCCCGCCGGCTATTTCAGGACTAAGTATGTTCGGCGGTTTTGAATACCAACTTTTGGACAAGGCAAACAGAACTCCGCAAGAATTAAACGACGAAGCAAATAAACTTATATATGAAGCTAACCAAAGTCCTGTCATAACAAGCGTATTTACTCAGTATAATGCTAATATTCCTCAGTTTTTAATTAACATTGATTATAAAAAGGCTTTAGCTCAAGGTATACCGGTAGATGAGATATATACCGCTCTTTCTTCTCAATTTGGTCAAACTTATGTAAACGATTTCAATCTTTACGGACGTGTATTTAGGGTAGTCTTGCAGGCACAGGAAGCCTTCCGTTCAACTCCTTCCGATATGGATAAGGTTTACATTAAATCTTCTGACGGGAAATCTTCACCTTTAAGTTCTGTTGTCAATATAGAACCAATTACCGGTCCATATAATATAACAAGATTTAATATGTATAAATCGGTACAACTCAGTGGTAATCCTGCCAAGGGAAAGAGTTCTGGTGAGGCTATAAAAGAAATGGAAAAAATTTCTAATAAAATTTTACCCGAGGATATGACATTTGCTTGGTCAGGTACAAGTTTGCAAGAAATCGAATCCAGCGGACAGACCACAGCTGTGCTTTTAATGTCTTTGATTTTTGTTTATCTGTTTTTGGTTGCGCTTTATGAAAGTTGGATGTTGCCGGTAGGCGTAATGCTAATTGCACCTATTGCCATGTTGGGTGCTCTTATATTTCAATATATTGCGGGTTATTCATTGGATTTATATGCTCAAATTGGTCTTATAATGTTGATTGGTTTGGCGGCTAAGCAAGCAATTTTAATTATTGAATTTGCCAAAACTGCCCGCGAAGAGCAGGGTATGAGTATCTTTGATGCTGCAATAGAAGCTGCAAGACTAAGATTTAGGGCTGTTATGATGACTGTAATAGCATTTATTTTAGGCATGGTACCTCTGGTTTTAGCGGTTGGTCCCGGTGCAGAGAGCAGGCGTTCTTTGGGAATGACGGTTTTTGGCGGTATGATTGCTGCTGCTATAGTCGGTACAATATTAGTGCCTGCCTTTTATGTGGTAATCCAAGAGTCAAGAGAGAATTTTGCGCGAAAAAGGCTTGAAAAAAGAATGCGTGATAAGGAAAAAAATAATAATGAATAATTTTGCCTGTGTGTTTATAGTTTTAATTTTTGTACTATCTTTAACAAATGCTGTTTTTGCAACTGATAAAGATGCAAACTGGCATGAGAGCATAAGTTCTGATACCGCTGCTGCGACGCTTAACAAAAAAGAAGAAAGCAAAGTTTCTTTTAAATTTTTTAAAAAGGACAAATACAGCGATAGTGAAGAACAAAAACGTGAGGCAAAAACCTTTGAATTGTTTAAAAGAAAAGAAAAAAAAGCTGCCGAAAATAGCGAGGTTCTAAAAGAGGAAGTGCAAGAACAAACGGAAAAGAACCCCAAGCTTGTAAAAAAAGAGAAGCCTAGAAAACAGAAGAAAAAACAAGACAAATACAGTGAATATTTAATACCTGTTGATGGTTATATGCCCGTAGGTAACAGTTCAGATAAATCAATAAAAATTACCGGTTCTGTACAAAAAACACTTGAGTTAAACCTTGCGGATTGTCTTGAATTGACTTTAATAAATAATCCGAAAATTAAAGCCGCGTATGCTAATGCTGAGGCAATGAAGTTTAAAAAGGGTCAGACCCTTTCAAATTATTCACCTGTAGTTAATTTGCAAGGCAATATTTCAAGAATTAAGCCAGATATGAGTAATTTTAGAAGTCGAGGAATAGTCATAGATCCTTTCACAAAGTATGTTATGGGTTCAATAGGTATTTCTCAGCTTGTCTATGATTTTGGTTTTACTCAGAATCAATATACTATTGATAAACTGAATTGGGAGTCATCAAAATCAAACATAGATTCTGTTGTGAATGAAGTAGTGTGTCAGGTAAAGGATGGCTATTATAACTTAATTTATGCAATTGAAGCAAAACGGGTTGCTCAAGAGACTTTGGAGCAATTTGAAATTATGTATAAACAGGCACAAGCTTTTTATGAAGTTGGCACAAAACCAAAAGTGGATGTGACAATTGCACAAGTAAATATGGAAGATGCCAGAGCTAAACTTATTAGTGCAAGTAATAATGTAGATATCGCCATTTCTAATCTAAATAACCTTATGGGGCTTCCCTTTATTCCGCCGTACATCATCGATACACATGCCCCGTTTCAAGATGTAGAAATTGATATGCGTCATGCGGTTGAAATAGCCAATGAGTCACGACCTGAGCTCAAAATTGCAAAAATTAATGTCGAGACTGCTGATCAGGCGGTAAAGCTTGCAAAGAAAACTTTTCTGCCTTCTTTAAATATTTCTGCAAATTATTCTATAGGTGGTGTTAACAATACTATTGCTGATACAAATTGGTGGGACTTTGGCGGATATTTAACTTTTCCTGCAATTAATCCTTTTCTTATTAGAAATCAAATTAAAGAGGCAAGAGCCTTACTTGAAAAACAAAAATTTGATACAAAAGCAACGGTCAATGATGTATATTATGATATTCAAAGCACATTTGTAAAGCTTGTTGATGCAAGGCAGAGAGTCCCTGTTGCCAGATTAGCGGTTAAAAAAGCAAAGGAAAATTATGAACTCTCGCAAGGACGCTATAGAGTTGGTGTTAGCGATGCTATAGAGTATAAAGAAGCTCAAATACAATATTATGATGCAAGACTTTCGTATCTTAATACACTATACCAGTTTAACAGTGCAAAAGCCAACCTTGAACGTGCCATAGGGCAAACACTTCCCGCAATTGAAAGTGACGAGGAAGAAATTTAGTCAACAAACAGATTTGTGTATATTAAAAAATAAATAAAAGCTAAAATGATTGCAATTATCTGTTTTTTATAAGTTTTATCGCTTATTAAATAAAGCATTAAGGCTGAAATGAAAAATATGGCGGAGAGAATGATATAATTATTAATTTTTATATAAATAAAAGGTAAAAAATTTGCCACAAAATTTGGGATTATTGTCAAAAAAAACATTGCGAGATATAAAAAAACAGTTCCTATAAAGAAATATTTTTTTTGTTGAAATTCTTTCTCCATTTGCCCTACCTTCTAGTCTGAATTGTAACATAAAATTTATGTTTTGGTTAAAAAAAATAATCTTTCGACTACCTGAAAAAAAATATTTCAACTTAGGCTTTAATACAATCTTCTTGTTATAAGTTGAAAGGAGATTACTATGGCAAAAACAGAACTTATAAAGGAAATATTTTCGCGTGTTTCCGGATTTGCAGGAGCTTTATCTGAGTATGCTAAAACGCGTAACAAAAAAACATTTATCAACAATTTTTTACTGGAATTAATTGATATCAAAGGAGTCGGAGAGGAAGAAGAAAAGGCCCTTGTAGAAAGTTTGATAGCTTTTATTGAGTCTTTGGTACGTTTATTTAATGCTGCAAGACAGTGCTTTTCTAAAAAATAATTAACAATTCTACTTCTTTTAAAAGCTCCTTCTTGTTGGGGGAGCTTTTAAAATTGTGATAGCTTTATAAGTTCTTTGAAAGAAGGGTATTTACTTTCAAGCTCCTTGAGCGTAGCTGTATCAATAATTTTGCCTTTGTGTATATATATTATTTTGTCACAATTTTTAATGGTTTTTAATCTATGAGCTATGCATATTAATGTTTTTTCACCTTTTATATTTTCTATTGTTTTGCTTATTTCATCTTCTGTTTGTACATCTAGAGCCGAGGTTGCCTCATCAAGCATTATAACTTCTCTTTCAAAATAAAATGCCCTGGCAAGAGCGATTCTATGTTTTTGACCGCTTGATAACTCTTGTGCGTTTTTATTTATGTCTCCGCCTATTTCTTCATATATATTTGCGCATTTTAGTGCTTTTACAATTTTATTTTTATTAAAAGGTGCCTGTGCGTTCGGCTCAAGGGCAACATTTTGCCATATTGTTTTAAGCGGAAGGGAATACTCTTGCGGCAGTATTGATATATTATTTTGCCACATTTTTATATTTTTTGAATTTAATTTTGTATCATCCACTCTTACCTCACCGCAACTTGGTTTGCATAAGCCGCAAATTAGATTAAAAAGAGTTGTTTTACCACTTCCTGATGCACCTACTATTCCTACATATTCACCTTTTTTAATTGTAAAACTAATATCTTTTAGTATATTTTCATTTTTTTCGTAACAAAAATTAACTTTTTTGAACTTTATGCTATCCTTAAATTGCAATTTTTTATTTGTATTTTTTATTAATACATTTTCAGTAAATAACATAGAGATTGTGTCATCAAACCATTTAACCTCCACTTTGCTTGTATTTATGGTTTGTATGCAATACTGACTTCTGTTGATTATGGGGACAATTCTTATTACTATGGCAGCAATAGTAGCCAGACTGGCACTCATACGTGCTCCGTCAAAGTTCTGTACCAGCAAGAGTATTAAGAAAAAAACAAATATTCCCATCACGCTTATTTCTGTCAAATATACTGGTAACTGAGAGTTTGTCGTAATTATTTTGTTTTGTGTCGAATATGCTTTTTGTGTTTTGTTCGCATTCTTCTTAAAAACATCTTCCCTGTTGTACACTATAATATCCTTTTGGGCATTTACTGTTGATAGCACGAAGTCATATTTTTCTCTTTGAGTTTTGTGTAAGAGTTCACCATGTTTTTTTACTTTTGCTTTAAAATACTTATTTTCAAGTTGCCAAATAGCGGATATTAGTATACATATAACAAGGGCTACAGCCTGAAATTTTATAAACAAAGATATTATAATTGCAAATGCCATTATAAAATTCACAATGAGTGATAGTACTGAACCGCAAAAATTGTTTACTATAATTGTTATAGAATTATCAAGTATTCTCAATTTGTCTGAATTTGATAATTTTCTTGTTGAGGAGTAGTTTTGTGAAATAAATTTTGCATAATTTTGGTTAAAAATACTATTTGCAATTTCCGCAAGCAAGGAGTTTTGGAAATTTATATGGAATATCATGTACAAATCTTTTAGTATATATGCAACGGCTACGAGAATACCCAAACTAAAAGCTATTTTTGTTGGATTTTCTGAAAGCAGTAACCAGGAAAATTCATTTGTGATGTTTATTGAATTTTCTGAAAGTAAAATCATAAAAGTATAAATTAAAGTAAGTCCCGCAAATTCAAAAAATGCTGCAACAGTCGACAGTATAAGCAAAAAAGCTAACTTAAGTTTGAATTTTTTTGCGTATTTATTTACAAAACCTATAAAAACCTCAATAAACATAAGGGCAAAATTTTCCTTGAAAAATTGCTGATAGTTAATTATACTCTTAAATATGGTCCAAAAGTCAAGCAGTCAAAATTTTTTCATAGGTTTGTCTTTGTCTAATTCATCAAACTACGACAGTTCTGTGTGTGTATTAGATAGAAACTCAAAGATTGTTTTGCTTGATAAGTTTTATTTTACACAAGATATAGAGATGTTTTTTAAAGATTCTCCGTACGTTCACAACTCAACAATTTGTGTATCTGTACCTTATGATAATTCCTTACTTGATGGTAAATGGCGTATTCATTCAAAAAATTACAAGATGCTTGGCGATTATTTTAAAATAAATCGTCAAAAGTGGACAAAGAGACTTTCAAACAGACTCTGCGATACACTTTTGAATTTAAAAGAAGAAGGATTTAATGTTTTTCGTTGTGATATAAATCAACTAAGACAGGCGTATTCCTTAAATGCTCATTATCTGTCCAGAACTTCACTTGATTGCAAAAGTCTGCAAAGTTCCTTGAAGATAAAATACGCTTTTGATGAATTGCCTGACAACATGCTGAGTGCATCTTCACTTGAATCTATAGTTTGCGCTATGTTTGCTAAATATGTATCTTTAAATGATGATGTTATAGAACTGTTTGAATTTGAGAGCATAAAAGTTCTTGGTAAACCATTTTAAACTATTTTCTTTTTGGCAAGCTTGCTTTATCTATGTGCGGTCTGAAAAATTCAGTATTTATGTTTAACATTTGACCTATTTCTAAAATTTTTAGTGCAAGTTGCCTGTCGTTATTTTTGTCTTTCGAGGTTCTTAGATGCTCTATTAATATATTTATTTTTGAATAAATTGAGTCAAAAAATGTATTTTGCGCATCGTTTATATTGGTTTGAATTTCAAGTTTTTCCAACATGTTTAAAAGTCCCAAAATATTCTGTGCGTCAGATATTTCCATGCCTAGGGCGAGTTTTTGAATTAATGTTTCAAGTTTTTTAGAAATTATTAACCCTGCCCTGCTTTTGTTTAGATTAATTTTGAATTTGTCTGCATTTTGTTTTATCAAAATAATTTTTGCTAAAGTTTTTTCATTGCAAAAATCCTCAATATTTGTTAATTCATCTTCCAACCTGCGCAATAGAGTAAATTTTGCACTTACCCTAAATACATCAGGGATATCCATACCAAGGTCAATATAATACGATACAGGTGCTTTTAGTTCATCATACAAGTCTTTATATGTTTTTTCCGTTTTTAAAAGTTTTGAAACTAATATCTTGTCAAGAATTACTTTTCTTTTGTCAATTAGGATATCTTTTAGAGTATAATATGTTGTACTGATTCTATTTTGTATTATTTTTAATGTTTCTATTAAGTCACTGGACATAAATACTTTTGTAATTGCGCTTTTGTCATCAGTGTATTCATCGGCTGTTTTTAATCTTTTTACAGAGCAGTAAAATTCTCCGCTTGCTGTATTAAAAATGGCAAAAGACAAGTCGAACTTTTCAAAAGTAATTTTTGAAGTTAGCTCGATGTGCCCAAAATTAATTGAGGCTTGATTTTTTTTAACTGTTTTAGTGTTTATTTTCTTTACTTTGTAGCAGTATATTTCAT
>CASEEG010000034.1 GCA_949286885.1 uncultured bacterium | reverse complement strand
TTGACTTATTTAAAGAGCTTTCCTATTACCAGAGTGCGCCGCCAATGTTTTTGTTTGAAACAAAAATGCTTGTCGAGATTTTTCCTCTCAGCGAGTTTACTTTTCGCACAATTCCTTTTTTGGTTTCTATTTTAACCTTACCTATATTTTATATTTTTTCAAAATATTTTTTATATTCCCGTCCTGCAAGGCTTTTGGCTGTATTTTTGTTTGCAATAAATACAAATTTAATTTTTTATTCAACGGAATTTAAGCCTTACGCGCTTGATGTTTTTGCTGCAATTGCTTTGCCTCTTTTGATTTTGAGATTTAAATTAAAATCCCCTGTTTTTCTTGGGTTTATTTTTGCGCTTTTTACTTGGTATTCTTATGCCTCTGGGATTATGGCTTTTGCCTACAGTATTTTGCTTTTGGCGTTTGTTATAAAAAATAAAAGAGAGTTAAAAAACTTTTTGCTTTTTATTTTGCCACAGTTTTTAAATGTCTTTTTATTCGCACTGCACTTGGGTGCAATAGAAAATACACGATTTTTTATGACAAAAATCTGGGCGCATGGGTATATTTTAAAGGATTTTTCAAACTTTTTTGATTTATTTTTTGAAAATATTTATTATATTTTTCAACCTTTTAAAATGCCTTTTGGTGCGCAAGCGTTTATTTTCGGGTTAATTTGCTTACTTGGTGCAATTTTTATTTTTAAGTCAAATAAAATTAAATTCTGGCTGCTTAGTATGCCTTATTTTATCTTGCTTTTGCTTGCCTGTATTGGCTCTTATCCTTATCAGGACAGGCTTACACTCTTTTTAACACCAATGTTTTTAATATTTTTCTCTAAATTTTTTGATTATTTTTCAAAAAAATCAATTTCACTTGTCGTGCTTGGTTTGATTTTTATTTTTTCACTTTATCCCAGCTATTGTGCACAAAAAGTAATGAAAAATCTGCCATCTCAAGACAGGGCAATGTTTTTAGAGCTAAAAGAAAATTATAAAAAGGGAGATGTAATTATTTTAAATGAAACATCATTGCCCCAATACCTTTACTATTCAAGGGTTTATGGCTTTTTAGCGTCAGATGTAAAGGTTGAGAAAATGTATAAAAATTCTTACGATTATTTAATTTTCTTAAATTCTTTGGATAAAAACAAAAATTATTGGTTTGTGCAAAGTTCGGTAAAATTCCCAAATACTGAGGATGTGCGCCCTGTGATTGAATTTTTTGGAAAAGACAAAGAAAAATTTATTCGCTATAATAAAGGAAAAACGGATTTATTTTATGTCGGAAAATAATTTTTTTGAAATTACATCACTAAACAATGAAACAGTTAAAAATGTTGTAAAATTGCAACAAAAAAAATATAGAAAAGAGTGCGGACTTATTTTTTTGGAGGGCGAAAAATCGCTCACAGGTGCGCTTGAGGCAAATGTTAAATTAAAGAGTATTTTTTATCTTGATGAGAAAAATATTTCAGCTTTTAAAAATTTAAGTGGTGTTGATTTTTATAAAGTCAATGAAAAAGTCATGGACAAAATTGCAACTGTAAAAACTGCATCAAATATTGCAGCAGTTGCGCTTGAGCCTAAATATTCTTTAGATGAAACTCTAAAATGCGACAAGCTGGTTTTGCTTGACAATATAAAAGATGCAGGTAACTTGGGGACAATAATTCGCAGTGCATGCGCTTTTGGAGTGGATGGGATTTTATTGTACGGTCAGTGCGTGGATGAATTTTCCTCAAAAGTTATACGCTCAAGTGCGGGTAATATATTTAAATTGCCTATTATCCACACTGGCGAGGATATCTCGGTAATGCAAAAAATTAAAAAAACGCATAAAATAATATCAACTGTTGCACCTTTTGGCAAATTTGGCAAAAAGGCGCATGATTGCCAAAAAATCGATTACCCCAGAAAGCATGTCCTTGCACTTGGTTCTGAGGCAAACGGATTGTGTAAAGAAATTTTAAAAATTTCTGATTTATTTGTAACGCTTAAAAATGAAAATAATGTCGAATCCCTTAACCTTGCTGTATTTGCAGGAATTATTTTCTACATAATTAATTCCAAAAAATGAACAAAATTTTTATTGTCATGCTAAAAATTTTGTGATAGTATTGATACGTTGAGCACATTTTGAAAAGGAGTTTTCACCCGATGAAAATAGCACCAATAATTCTTAAATACGGCAAAAATAATGCTATTTCCGTAAAGGGTCAAACTGTATTGCAAAATAAAGCTCATCAAGCACACAATTATACCGGTAATCCATGCCAAGATTTGGCTTATGCGAGCATGTTTGATAAAAAAATTGCTCGAGATTTAAAATTAATGGGATTGATTTAATAGATGAAACTTGCAGTTTTAGGTTTAGGTTGTTGGGGTTTGGTTTTGACAAAGCTCTTAACTCCTTGTTTTGATCATGTTTGGGGCTGGTCAAGGAAACAAGATTTAACTGAAGATTTACTTTTAAATAAAAAATCAAAAGTGCCTTTTGAAGTTAATTTAGATAAAAAAGTAAACATAACTCACAATATGCAAGAAGCAATTAAAGATGCTGATATTATCCTGCTTGTTGTTTCTACAAGTGCAATTCGCCCTGTATGTGAGCAATTAAATGATGCAGGAATTAAACCTTCTCAAATTCTTGTAAATACTTCAAAAGGGCTTGAGTTGCCATCTTTAAAAAGAATGAGCGAAGTTATAAAAGAGGTTCTGCCAAATCAAAAATTTGCGGTGCTTAGTGGTCCTACTTTAGCACGTGAAGTTTTGGAAGGCAAGCCGACTGCTGCAAGTGTTGCATCTTATGATTCTGAAGTTGCTAAATTTGTACAAAAACATTTAAATGTTGATGGTAAATTCAGACTTTATACTAATGACGATGTTATAGGTGTAGAACTTGGTGGCAGTTTGAAAAATGTTATTGCAATTGCAGCAGGTTTTTTGTCAGAGCTCAACATGGGTGATAATGCTACAGGTGCAATCTTGACTCGTGGCATGGCAGAAATTGTTAGGGTAGGTACTGCCCTTGGCGCAAATCCTTCAACTTTTTGGGGTTTATCGGGAATGGGTGATTTAATTGCAACATGCTCCAGTCCTTTAAGTCGTAATCATACTGTAGGGCGCATGTTGGCTCAGGGAAAGAAAATAGATGATATTTTAGCACAACTTGGTTCTGTTGCTGAAGGTGTTAAGACCTCAAGAGCCATTTGTGAGTTGTCAGAAAAACTAAATTTAGAAACTCCTATCTCACATGCGATTTATGAGGCCGTATATTCAAAAGAGAATTCAAAAGAAATTTTTATGAATTTAATGTCACGCCAATTAAAGGCTGAAGAGAATTTTGTGAAAAAAATCTAAAATCTCTTGAGACTATTTTTATTGAAAATTTATATTAACTTTATTTTTAAATTTAGTCGTTGCACCTTGGAATATAAGTTCAAAATCTCCGGTTGGACCATTTCTTTGTTTTGCTATGATTATTTGAGCTTTATTTTTTAATTCCGGATTTTCTTTGTCGTAGTATTCTGCACGATATATAAACATTACAACATCGGCATCCTGTTCTATTGCGCCTGATTCACGCAAATCGGACAACATTGGTCGTTTATCGTTTCTGTCTTCAACCTTACGTGATAATTGTGAAAGTGCAATAATCGGCACGTCAAGCTCTCTTGCAATAGCTTTTAAACCTCTTGATATTGTTGAAATTTGTTGATTACGGTCATTTGAGCTTCTGTCTTCAATTAACTGTAAGTAATCAATCAAAATCAGCCCCAATTCAGGGTATTTCATTTTAAACCTTCTGCATTTTGCACGAATATCTGATATACTTACCCCTGCCGAGTCATCAATAAAAAGTGGTGCCTGGTGCAGCTCATTCATCACATTTGTGATTTTTTCCCACTCGTTTGCCTGCAGTTCCCCTGTTCTTACTCTTTGTGCATCAACTTCGGCTTCTGCACATACCACCCTTTGTGCTAACTGAATTTTAGACATTTCAAGTGAAAATATTACAACCGGAATATTTTGCCTTATTGCAATATTTTGTGCAATGTTCAGTGCAAATGCGGTTTTACCCATAGATGGACGAGCTGCAAGTACTATAAAATCAGACTTTTGAAAACCTGCTGTTAAATTGTCCAAATCTACATAACCGCTTGCAATACCTGTGTATGAGCCTTTATTTGCACAACGATATTCAATTTTTTCAACAGTTTCCATCAGTAAATTTGTTAGTTGTTCAATATCTTGGGAGCTTTTTTGTTGCGCAATATCAAAAATATATTTTTCTGCGGCTTCAAGTGAGTCTTGTGCCTGTGCGTTTTTATAGGTTTGTTCTATTATGTTTGAACCTGCGTTTATAAGTTTTCTTTTTATTGAATTTTCTTTGATAATATTGGCGTAATATTCAATATTTGAGCTAAGGACGGTGTCAGACATTAAATCACTTAAATACTCTGCACCGCCAACGCTTTCAAATTGATTTTTTGATTGAAAATAATCACTTACACTAAGTGCATCAACCGGCTTATTTTGGTTGTACAAGTTAAACATTGCATCGTATATAAGTCTGTTTGAGGGTGAATAAAAATAATCCGCCTCAAGAATTTCAACAACTCTGTTCATACTCACAGGGTTTATAAGAATTGACCCCAGAACTGCTTTTTCAGCATCTAAATTGTGTGGAGGCAATCTTTTTGAACTGTTTTCCTTTACTTGTAATGCCATTTTTCCATTCCTAAACTCTCTAAATAATTATATTATGCTAAAGCAATTTACTCAATATTTTTATACTTGAGTATAACAAAATTCTAACTTTCCTATAATTCAAACGACTCCTAAAACCTTGTATATTAACAATGTAGTCAATCACCAATTACTTTTTTAAAAGATTGTTAATTGCCAAAAATAAAAACCATCACATCCCCACATGTTAGTTAGATTTAAACGGCGAAAAAGGAATTAAGCCGTCAATTTGAAAGGAGTCCATCACCATGGCTATTGTTGTAAACACGAACATTGATTCACTTAGAGTACAAAGAAACTTAAACTCTGCAAGTACAAATATGTCAAAAGCAGTTGAGCGTTTGACGACAGGCAGCAAAGTTAATCAGGCTGCAGATGACGCTGCAGGATTTGTTATTGCAAAAGGTTTGGAAGCTCAACAAAGAGGTTCTGTTGTAGCTCAAAACAACGCTCAAACAGGTATAAACCTTCTTCAAACAGCAGAAGGAAATTTGGATGTAATTCAAGAGCATTTATTGAGAATACGTGATCTTACTTTGCAAGCTATGAACGGCGGCTATAGTTATGATGAAGTAAAGGCAATGGAAGATGAAGTTCTTGCAAGAACAGCTGAAATAGACAGAATCTCAAACGGTGCAAAATTCAACGAGTTTGAATTGTTCCCGACAGGCGGAGCTGATGACCTTGTCCTGCAAGTCGGTGCAAATTCAGATGAAGCAACAAATACAATATCGGTAACAGGAGTATTTACTGAAGCAACTGTATCTGTTTTAACAGGTAGGGCGGGTAATCCGATAAGATTTACGGATGGAGTTAGCGATATTGTAGATTTAACAGAATTTAGAGATATATTAGACTCTGTTGATGTTGGTATTAAAGAAATTTCAACCAGACGCGGTACAATAGGCGCAATTACAAACAGGTTGGAATCAGCTGTTGAAGCACTTGATATTCAAAATGAAAACTTGCTTGCAGCAAAATCAAGAATAATGGATGCTGATATCGGCGAAGAATCATCAAATTATACAAAATATCAAATCTTGCAACAAGCCAGCGCATCACTTTTAGTGCAAGCTAACCAATCACCATCGATTGCTTTATCTCTAATATAGATTTACAACAAAAGCTAAGTAGATAAAACAATCTAACTGGTGATGGCAATACAGTGGATCGGGAAACCGATCCTTTTTTTTGCGAGCGAAGCTCGAAAGCTAGTGCGACTGCACTGCTTGAGAGCAAGCGAGCCTTGAGAATGTGAAGCCCGTGACGGCTGCGATGAGCAGGCGGAAAAACACAAAGTGTGTGAAGCCCAAAAGGGTTTTGCGAAGGCAAAAGCCTGAAG
>CASEEG010000033.1 GCA_949286885.1 uncultured bacterium | reverse complement strand
GTTAATCTTGAAGCAGAGATGATGGATGAAGCCAAAACCGGTACACAATACACAATACTTTCAACCCTTATGTCAAGGTCTTTTCAGAGTTTACAAAACGTAATTAAGGGTCAATAAAGGAGGTAGTAAATGAGTTTTGATATATTTGATATAGCAGGTTCGGGTATGCATGCGCAACGTGTTATGATGGATACTGTTTCATCAAACATAGCAAACGCTAACACCACAAGAAATGCAAAGGGCGAGAGAGAAGTATACACAAAAAAAGAAGTTACATTTAAAGCTGTTTATAAAAACTCTCTGCGTCCTGCAATGCCGACAGGCAATCATGAAGTTCAAATGGATATGGAAAACGGACCTTATTTAAGAGGCAGGGTAGTTTTTCAAGAAGATGGCATGGCGCAAGGTGTTATGGTGGATGAGATAAGAGAATCCGAAAATCCATACAGAATGGTATATGATCCGACTCACCCTGATGCTGATGAAAAAGGTATGGTGCAGTTGCCCAACGTTAATGTTGTTGAAGAAATGGTTAATATGGTAAATGCTTCAAAAGCTTATGAGGCAAATGTTACAATAGCTCAAACTACAAAAACCATGATACAAAGTGCGCTTCAAATATAAGGTTTAAAATATGAGTTTTCAAATTAATACAAATATTGGTTCAATAGATAATTTCAATAAAAGTTTTAACAACAGCATTAAAAATTTTAACGAGCAAATTGATAATGCGTCTGATTTTAACGAAGTTTTTAATGCGCTTACATCTAACGAGCCCAAAAATACAAAAGAACCGCAAAAGCTAAAGGGTTCTGTCGAAATGTTTTTAGGGGCTGATGCTATAAATGCGCAAAAGATTGAAAACCTTTCAGACACTGCAAGAATGGCACGTGATATAGGGGAGGGCTTTTCAAAAGGAATAGGTAATTTAAGTTCAACTCAAAAGGAAGCGGAAGATGCAATGGAAACATTTGCTGCAGGTGGCGATATAAGCGTGCATGAGGTGATGATAGCTTCTCAAAAGTCTTCTCTTGCAATGCAAATGGCAATTCAACTTAGAAATCAGATGATTAATGCATACAGTGAATTTAAAAACCTAAGAGTTTAAAAAGCTTAACAAATTGAATTAATTTATAAATAAGTCTAAAATATTGTAGTATTACAGTCAAAATAATCAGGGATATTTAATAAAGTGAACGAACATCTAAAAGCCATGGCACTGGATATAAAAAAGATTTGGGACAAATTTGACCTAAATCAAAAGTTTATTATAGCCGCGCTTTTAGTTGTTGCCATGGTTGTTTGTATTTATTTTATTTTTAAAGCAACGGAGCCTAACTGGTCTGTTTTGTATTCTGATTTGTCTCGTGATGATGTGGCGGCAATTTCAGAAAGCCTTAAAAAAAGCGGCTATGCTTTTAAATTATCTGATGATAAGTCTGCAATTTTAGTTCGCGAGCAAGATAAAGAAAATCTTAGAATTTATGTTGCGGAAAATGACCTTATAAAAGACTCATCCCCCGGGTTTGAACTTTTAGATGATTTGCAAATGGGCTCTACTGATTTTAAAAATAAACTTACAAAACAAAGAATTTTTCAAGGTGAATTAACACGTTCTATTGAAAAAATAAGCGGTATTCAAAAAGCTCGTGTTCAGCTTGCTGAACCTGAACGCTCAGTATTTTCTGATGACGATGAAGAACCAAGCGCAAGTGTTATATTAATTCTTGAACCAGGGTACAGGTTAAAACCTTCTCAAATTCTTGCAATTAAAAATCTTGTAGCTTATTCTGTACCAAGACTTACAAATGATAGAGTATTTTTAACTGATCAAAACGGAAATGCCCTGAGTGAAGATGTTTCTAAAAATAATACAGACATGCAATCTTATAGAACATCTTTTGAAAAAGAAGCTGCAAAGAAAATCCAAGATACTCTTGAAACTATAATGGGCAAGGATAACGTGTCAGTGCAGGTAAGTGCTGTTATGGATTTTAACTCAACTCGCTCAACAATCGAGAGCTATGTTCCCGCTGATGGTACTCAGGCAGGCGTAATTTTAGGGCAACAAAGCGAAAAAGAAACATACAAGAAGCCTCAGCCAATTGTATTAAAGAAGGATGAAGTTGCGCTTGATCCTAATAATCCTAATGCACAAAATCAACAACAGGGTGTTCAAGATGCACAAGCGCAAAATGTTCAAAACCCTCAAACTCAAAATGTTATGACAGTTGTTGAAGAACAAAGCGGTATAAGTGAAGCAGATGAGAATGCAAGAAACGTAACCGATAAAGTTCGAGGACGTGAATTAAGCTATGAGAAAGAGAAAAATGCGGTTAATTATGCAGTAACAAAAGAAGTTAAGCAGGTTGTATATGCACCGGGGGCTGTAACTCGTTTGTCTGTTGCCGTTGCAGTAAATAAAATTTTAACAGATGAAGAAAAAGAAGATATCAAAAATCTTGTAATAGCTGCTGCCGGTATGGATATCAGTCGCGGGGATGTTGTTAATGTTTCAAGTCTTAAATTCATGGGAATTGATAAGGCAGAACAGTTACAAACTCTAAACCAAGAAAGGTATGCAAAAATTATGGAAATGCTTGAATTTATATTTTCAAATGTTGCACCGCTTTTGGTGGTTCTTGTGCTTGGTATATTAGGATTGACAACTTTTTCTTCAATATTTAAAAAGCCCGAGCCTCCTAAGCCTGTCTATCAAGAGGAAAATCAATACAATAATGCTTTTGATCCATATCTTCTGTTGGCAAATAATGAAGGGGCTGACGGTACATTTATGGAACAAAACAATAGCGATGAGCCGTTATTTACATCAGTAGTGGATAAAAAACGGGCAGAAATAACTGATATCATTATGGGCGACCCCCAAGATGCTGCCAGACTGCTCACATCATATATTAAAGAATAAATTATAAAAGAGAGAAGAACTAAAGAGAAATGCTCCCAATACAGATAGAAGCCATGACACATTCACAAAAAGTTGCAGCACTTATGATAGTGCTGGGTCCTGGTGCTGCTTCTGAGATTATGAAAAACATAACAGATGATGATATTTTGGAGCAAATAACTTTAGATATCGCTGCAATGAATAAACTCCCCATTGAAACGCTTGAAGCAATTGTAGATGAGTTTCACACGATTTTTCAAGCAAATTCAATGTTAGCTTCAGGTGGTATGAATTATGCAAAAACACTTTTAGAGAAAGCATACGGCACTGATCAAGCAAATAAAATTTTAGATAGATTAGTGACGATATTAAATTCTAACCCGTTTCAATTTTTTAATGATGCGGATCCTATTCAGCTTGCAACATCTTTTCAAAATGAAAACCCACAATTAATTGCACTTATTTTAGCATACTTAAAACCCGAACAATCTGCTAAAGTTTTAAATTGCTTGCCACCTGTTGTGCAACATAAGGTTTCTTTGAAGATTGCTCAAATGGCGACAACAAACCCTGAAATTATTTCAGAAGTTGAAAAAATTGTTGAAAGCAAATTTTCTAATGTTGTTATACAAGACTTTTCAAAGGCTGGCGGTACGGAAGCCCTTGCAAGTATCTTAAACAGAACAGACAGAGCTACTGAGAAGAATGTTATTGAAATGCTGGAAGAAGAAACGCCGCAGTTGGCTGAGGATGTAAGAAGTCTTATGTTTGTATTTGAAGATATTGTTAACCTTGATGATAGAGCAATTCAAAGAATTTTGCGCGAAGTCGATACAAAAGACCTCGCACTTTCGCTTAAAGGTTCAAGAGACGACGTTAAGGACAAAATTTTACGTAATATGTCAGAGCGTGCTCAGGCAATATTACTTGAAGATATGGAATATATGGGACCTGTCAGGGCTCGTGAAGTTCAAGAAGTTCAATCAAGAATTGTTGGTATAATAAGAATGCTTGAACAGAACGGTGAAATTGTTGTTGTACGCGATGGCGCCGGAGATGAGTTAATTGAGTAGAATAAAATCTGATAAAGTAAATTTTGCCGAGTCGATTGTGGTTGATTTTTTTTCTTCTGAAAACGAAGAAGAAAAAGATATGAACGAGGATTCACAGATTGTTCAAGATGAGTTGTTGAGATTGAATTTACTGCAAAAAGAAGCTCAAGACAAGGCGATTAGAATAATTGACGATGCAAAAAACAAGGCAAAAGAAATTATTGACGGTGCTAATGCCGAAGCCGGTGAAATATTACGCAGAGCACATGAAGAGTCAGCCTTAATTGCGAAGGAAGCAAGTGAAGTTTTAGAAAAATCCAAGATCGAGTCTGAAAATCTCATCTCAAACGCACAAAATGAATCTGTGCAGATAAGGGAAAAAGCTTCTCAAGAAGGCGCAAAAGATGGTTATGATTCGGGATATAAGGACGGTTTGGAAAAAATTAAACAAGAGCTTTTGCAAAAAATAAATGACATGGAAGAAATTACGCAAAGCACGTTTGATATAAAGAATAAAATTTTAATTTCATCAAAAAGAGAAATTGTTGATCTTGTGCTTATGATTGCACGTAAAATATCTGTTAATTCTATTGATTGCGATTGCATTGCCAGTGTTGTTAATAAGGCTATTTCATTATTAACTGATAAAGAAAATATTGAATTGATTTTAAGTGAAAGGTATGCAAAACTTCTAAACCAGGTACTAAATGATGATTTATTAGGGCAAAAGCCCGATTTAGAAATTGATATCGATAAATTAAGAAGCATAAAACTTGTTTATAATTCAAAAATACCTGACGATACATTAATTGTGCAAACTCCAAAAGAGCGACTGGATTTAAGTTTTAACTCTCAACTTGATAATATATCCAAAGAATTTTTAAAAGAACTGAATACTTCTTTTGATAAGAAAGATGAGGGAGATTTTGGACAAGTTTGATTTTTCTCCATATAAAAAAATTGTTGAGGAGATTAATCCTATCAATAAAATTGGTAAAGTTGTAGAGATTATAGGCCTTATAATCGAAGCAGACGGCCCGGAGTCTTCAATTGGTGACTTGTGTCATATAATATCTGATGATATGCCTCCCATTTGGGCAGAAGTTGTCGGATTTAGAGAGGATAGAATTCTACTTATGCCGCTAGGGTCAATTGACGGGCTAAAGGCTGGGGCAAAAGTTATTAACACCGGCGAAGATATGAAAGTAAAAGTATCTGATTCATTGTTAGGTAGGGTTTTAGACGGCTTAGGGAATCCAATTGACGGACTTGGTGAAATTAGCGCGGATAAATACTATTCAACAGGCGGCAAGCTTATCAACCCGCTTAACAGAAAACCGATTGATGAACCTTTGAGTCTTGGAATACGTGCAGTTGACGGGCTTATAACCATTGGCAAAGGTCAAAGGATGGGAATTTTTGCAGGCTCAGGTGTTGGTAAAAGCACAACTCTTGCTATGATGGCAAAAAATACCTCTGCCGATATTAACGTAATAGCCTTAATTGGTGAGCGTGGCAGGGAGGTAAGGGAGTTTATTGAGCACACATTGGGTGTCGAGGGTATGAAGCGCTCTATAGTTGTTGTTGCAACGTCTGAGCAACCATCTCTTGTTAAGATAAAAGCTGCTTTTGTAGCTTGTGCAATTGCTGAATATTTTAGGGATAAAGGGAAAGATGTTCTTTTTATGCTGGATAGTGTTACCCGTATTGCCCTTGCACAAAGAGAAGTTGGTCTTGCAGTTGGTGAGCCGCCTGCAACAAGAGGCTACACTCCTTCTGTTTTTGCGCTTATGCCAAAATTTTTAGAACGTGCCGGTTGTAATGAATATGGTACAATAACAGGATTATATACGGTTTTGGTTGAAGGTGATGATTTTAACGAGCCTGTTTCAGATACTGCAAGGAGTATTTTAGATGGGCACATTATGCTCTCACGTTCTCTTGCGCATAAAAATCATTATCCTGCAATTGATGTTCTGCAGAGTATTTCACGTGTTATGAATAATGTTGTTTCAAAAGAACATAAAGAGGCTGCAGGAAAAATTCGTGCTTTGCTTGCAAGTTATTCAAAAAATGAGGATTTAATAAATATTGGTGCATATCAAAGAGGCGCAGACCCTCTGACAGATAAGGCAATTTCCATAATGGATAAAATAGAGGGATATTTAATTCAATCAACCGATGAGAAAACTAATTATGAAGTAAGTGTGGATGAGCTTATAAAATTGGCGCAGCTATAAAAACTGCACCAATTTTTGTTATTCATTGTGAGTGACACTTAACGAAATTCTCTTATCGTCAGGGTTAAATTTTAAAATTGTTGTATCAATTTCATCGCCAACATCAAGAATTGTGCCATGTTCGTTTTGATATTGTACAAGTTCTGCTTGTGGTAAAAGTGCTTCAACACAAGGATACACCTCGACAAAAGCGCCAAAGTGTTTAATTCTTGTTATTTTACCTTTAACTTTAGCACCTTCTGTTATTTTACCCTTAGCTTCAACCCATGGATCAGGTTCAAGATTTTTAAGACTTAATGATACTCTTTGTTTGTCAAGATCTATACCTATAATTTCAACGTCAATCTTTTCGCCTACTTTTAAGATGTCGCAAGGATGATCAACCCATCTCCAAGATATTTGCGATAGTGGTAAAAGTCCATCTACTCCGCCTATATCAATAAACGCACCAAAGTCTGCTATTCTTACGACCTCACCTTTAACGACTGCACCCACTTCCAGTTGTCCAAATACATCTTTTTTAATTTCTTCAAGATTATCGGCATAAACTTTTCTGTTGGACAAGATAAAGTTATTTTGCGCCATATCCATTGTTAAAATTTTTAATTCAATTGCTTGATTTACGATGGTCTCCGGATCTTTTGAGCGCAGATGACTGGATGGTACAAAGCCTCTAACTCCCATAACATCAACCAATATGCCACCCTTGACTGCTTGTATAACCGTACCTTCAACAACTTTATCCTGAGCTTTTGCTTCTTCAAGAACTTTCCAGTTATATGCCATGGCGACTTTCCTGTAGGATACGGTAAATCTTCCGTCCTCGTCTTCTTCCTTGATAATTAAAAATTCGTATTCCTTGCCTTTTTCAAGAATTTCTTCGATATTATCATCTTTATTTAACTTTGCTTCTTTTTCCGGGCAAATGGCATTTGTTTTGGCTCCGATGTCAACAATTGCACCTTCGCTATCATAGGTACATACAGTACCTTTTACCAAATCACCCTTTTGGAAACTGTATTCGTATTTTTGAAGAAGTTCTTCATATTCTTTATCACTAATCTGGTTAGATGGGCACATACTCAAAAAGTCTCCTTGTATTATCATCCTTTATGATTATAGCAAATTTTTGGGCATAGTACATATTTTTTGATTAATAATTCTTAATAAATAGGTCGTATGAATGAGATAAAAAGTTAAATTTATGCTATGCATTCTTTTTTTGTTACTATATTAAGGGGTAATTATAAAGTAAAAGTTTTTGGAATTTTATGCTGAAAATAGATGCCAATGTTGCTCAAACAGGTTTAAGAGTGTTGTTTTTAATCCAACTTTTAATAAAGGGGCCAATTTCTAAAGCTCAAATTATAGAAGAAATATCAAAAAATCCTCTTTTAAAAGAGGTTGCTCCTGATACCATTACGCTCGATATAAATACTCTAAAATCTGTGGGGTTTGATATATCTCATGGTAATAAAGGCAATAATTACTGTTATGAACTGAAATTAAATCCCATAAAAATTAAACTTTCAAAATCTGAGATAAAAGCTTTGCTTGCTGCAAAAAAAGCAATTTTTCATTTTATGGATTTTAGATATATAGTTTCACTCTATGAGACATTTGAAAAAATTGCCGGATTGCTTGAATCAAAGGAGCAAGCTGAGGCTCTTTTAAATTTTGGCAATATTTTGAGGACAAATTTTAAGATATTAAAAGAGTTAGATGTACATGCAAGGCATAAAAATGAAATAATAATTTTCTACAGTTCTCCGTCCGGGAAAAAAAGGGAGATGAAAGTGATTTGTGACAAACTTGAGTATTCTAAAAAAAACGACAAGCTTTATCTATGGGGAGAATGTGATGAATATGGTGATGTTTACCTAAGGACTGATCATATAAAAAGAATAGTTAGGGTTGAAAGATTTAATGTTGGATTCAAAAAGAAGACAAAGACTTGTGTTTATAATCTCTCCAGTAAGTCTAACATATCACTTGCAAATAACGCGAAAGAAAAAATTTTAAAAATAACACCAGAATATGTTCGCATAAGGGAAGAGTATTCAAATGATTTTTTTATCAAACAAAAACTGCTTTCCTACGGAGAAAATCTTATTTCGTTGGAAGACAGTGTGTTGAGAAAACAGTTGGTTGAGCTGATTGATGATATCAAGGAGATGTATACTTGAGAAAAATTGATGCCTCGTACAGAATAATGAAAATTTTTAAGTTACTTTATGAGAAGCCTTGTTCTTTGTCTGAGATTATCGACGAACTATATAGAGAAAATATCGTAGTTACCAAAGAGACTTTGGTAAAGTATTTCAAAACAATAAGGCAGTCTGGGTGTATACTGCGCAAAAAACAGGGGAAATTTTACCTTGAGAGTATTCCGTTTACCCTTAATCTTTCTGACTGTGATTATGACAATATTGAAATATTTGCAAATTTAGGAGTCGGACTATATGGGGATAATGTTAAAGCAAGTTTAAAAGACGCCATAAAGAAAATACTTTCCATGACAGACAAAGGTGTTTATGAAAAATATATTTCACTTTTTTCAAAATCCGAAAAAGATATTCAAGAGCCATTTATATACAAAGAAAAAATAGCAAAGTTGTTAAAATACGGGCGTGATAATGCTAAGATTAAAATATTGTACAATGGTGAAAAAATATTAATATCTCATATTTCCTTTAAATATATAGATGATAATGTTTATCTGCATGCCTTTAATGAAATTATCAAAAATTATGAACTATATTTATTAAAAGATATAAAAGAAATTTATTCTACCCCGGAGGTTTCTACACAGTGTGTTTTTGCTCCATATACTGTTTTTGAAATTAGCGGAAGATTAATGAGAACTTATACTTTGTATGAGGGGGAAAGAGTTATAAAAGTAAAAAATGACTCTATTGTTATTTCGAATAATCTTGAAGATAAAAATCAGTTGTACAGGAGGCTGGTTAGATACGGAACGTTATGTAAAATAATTTCTACTGGTAATGACATAGCAAAATTTAACGAAATGTTGGATAAAATGAGAGCAAACCTTTTGGGTGAGCAGACTAGTTAATTCCCTGTCTTTGATAATTTAATATAATATTTCTTATTTCGTAGTCATTTGGGTTTGTGGAGTATGCATACCTGTAATATTCCAGTGCAAGTTCTTTTTTGTCTGAACTTTCTAAAATTTTTGCTATGTTGAAATAAGCATCAGTACAGTAAGGATCGAGTTCTATTGCGACAGCATAAGCAAATACACTTTCTTTATATTTTTTGTTCAGTCTTAGTATATCTGCTTTTAGAAAATATCCTTGCGCACTAAAATGGTCCATCTCAAGAGCTTTATTTATTTCTTCCAGTGCTTCTTTATACTTTTCTTTATTTTTTAAGTCTAAAGCCTGTGCAAAATAATCTTCGAAAGAAGGATTAAGTTTTGATGCCGCCATTATCCTATCTTGCAAAGAAAGATTATATTCCTTTGGTATTTGTCTGTAATTAAATGTTTTTTTTGGTAATTTTTGAACGATACTGACATTCTTTTCGCATAACATGTTAAGCGGTCGGAACTCTTTAAAATAAGCTATATTTATTTCTTCGTCTTTAATTTCAGGCAGGTTTTTAACATCATATATACTTTCTTGCCTAATTTGATTATTTACATCAAGGTAAAATTCGTAAACAACGCCCGCGTTAATTTTTTCCGAACTATAAGACGGACTTATGACTGTTATGTATACAGCCAAAATGACAAATATGGATAAAAATAATTTATTTGCGTCAGACATCTTTAAGACAAATTTTTAACTTGAAAAAATCTTCAAACAGAGCTTTTTTCTTGTCAAATACTCCCTTAATACCCCTACTGTTAATTATACCTGTCTGAGCTTGCAAAGTCAAAATACTTTCATCAAAATCGTACGTTAAAACTATATTCTCTACGTTTTGCAGATGCATTCCGTCAAGTGCATCCGCTAATCTTAATATAGAAGAAATTGCCTTTATGGTATTTTTACTTTTTTCATCCAATACGTTAAATTTTCTGTGATTTTTCTTGGGTTTTGACCCTCTGTGGTATCTTATGCACAGTGCGACTATTTCGGTTTCTTTTTCTGATAAATCGTCAATCTTGTTTTCCATAACAAGTTTTGAACCAACTTTATTATGAGGTTTAAGTAAAGACGGGCTTAAAAATGTGCCTATATCATGTAAAAGTGCACTGTAAGATATTAATTTTTGTGCGTTTTTAAAATCGAGCAAATCGTTTTTTGGAAAAATATTTCTAAAATCAGTGTATATTTTAAGACTAATTTCTTCGACATGTTTTGCATGCGCCAAACTATTTTTTGAGTTCAAATAATTTTTTAGATATTCCTCAACTTTCATTGTTTGACTTTCTTAAGAAATTGTCTACGTTTTTTACAAAACTTTCTTGTTCGAAACGATCCTTTTGGATATACATTTGAGCTCCGGCTTCTTTGAATAGCTTTCCCCACTTTGCTTCAGGCATAGATGTCAGAACTATTATAGGGATATCAGACCAGGATTTTTCTTTTCTTATTTCTTTTACGAATTCCAGCCCGCTCATCTGAGGCATTTCATTATCTGTAATTATTAAATCAAATTTTTCTTTGTGCATTTTAACAAGTGCATCCGGTGCATTTGTCGCTATTTGAACTCTGTAGCCATAACTTTGCAATATATTTTTTTGAAGTGTTCTGGTTGTGAGAGAGTCATCAACCACAAGAATTTTATGTGTATAATTTTCTTTCATTTTTATTGCTTTGTTTGATGCAACAATTTTTGAACTTATTTTCTTGGGCAAAGTAGCAGAAAAAATGTCGCCGATATTTAATATAAGGCATATTTCGCCATTTGCAAGTGTTGTAATACCTGAAATATTCTTAACCTTGAAAAGAGGTGCTTCAAGTTTTTTGTGCAAAACTTCCTGATCGTAGGCGAGTTTTTCAACTATTATTCCTATTGTCAGGTTGTCAGATTTTACAATCATAAGAGTGTATTTATTCGCGCATCTTGGTTTATTTTCCAACTCCAGTATTTGAGATAGAGTATAAACAGGTATTACATCATCATTGTGGACATAATAATTTTTTCCGTCACGCTCAAAAACATCGGTTGTGTCTACTCTTAAAACTGTTTTAATTGCAGAAGTTGGTATAGCATACAGCTGATTTTGTTCCGATACAATAAAAGCTTTTATTGTCGCCATAGTTGCCGGAAGTTCAATTGTTACCACTGTACCCTTTTTAAATTCACTGAATATATCGACTCTACCGTTTAATTGCGAAATTTTTGTATGCACTATATCAAGCCCGAGTCCTCTTCCGGAAAGTTCCGTTACGGAGTCGCCCGTTGTGAAACCGGGGTAAAATATCAGGTTTACGAGATGTTCCTCATCTATATTATCCAGCTCTTCTTGCGTTAAAAGACCTTTTTCAAGTGCTTTTTGTTTTATTTTTTCTACATCAAGACCACGACCGTCGTCTGTAATGTTTATTATAATCTTATTTTCGTGGTGTTTAGCACTTATCGCTATTCTTCCGACAGGATTTTTGCCCTCGTCTTTTCTTTCTTGAGGGAGTTCTATACCGTGATCTATCGAGTTTCTTAAAATGTGTATTAAGGGGATTTTTATCTCTTCGATAATTTTCTTGTCTGCTGCAACGTCTGCACCTTCTGTTATAAACTCAATTTGTTTGCCTTTCTCTTTTGCAATATTGTGCACCATACGCGGGAATAGGTGAAAGATAGTTGATAATGGTAAAATGCGCATATTTTTTACCATACCCTCGATTTCGGTTGTTGCAGAGCTAAGTTTAGTGTCATTTTCTTGCATTTGTTTGAAAAGATCAGTCGTCTCTTTTATTAGATAAACCATTTTTTCTGCATGGTAATTTTGCAATACCATAAGTTGCCTGTTGAATGCTGATATTGCTCTGGGATCGGGTGAGACCCCCAGATTTGAGTTGGCAATATATTTTCTATCGAAATATTTAATGTAATATCCCATTTTGTTGAAACTTTTTTGCCATTCTAAAAGTTCATTTTGGATGTTCTTTGCAATACTGAGGTGTTCGTTT
>CASEEG010000032.1 GCA_949286885.1 uncultured bacterium | reverse complement strand
TAACCCTAAACTAATAAAAACATAACCTCAGATAAAATTGCCTATTAGAAAATAACCTTATAAACAACCCATATCTAGTATTTATAACGACTTGATGATATAAAAACTTTATTTTTGAATTTAAATTTTTACAAAAATTTACAAATCTTGAGCAAGCTTAGAATCAGACTCGATATCATTTTTAAGTGTTTTTCTTACAATATCAGCCTGTGTATCCAACATTTTACAAACAGTTTCAATATTTTTAACCCTGTCGGATAAAATTACATCAGCATTTGTCGTGATTCTGCCAGTTACATTCTGATAAGCACTTACTGCAGCATTGCCCGTGCCCTGCATCAAGTTACCGGCAACTATAGCACCTAAGCCCCACTCGCCCATATAAGGAGACATAGCTTGCAGTAACCCCCCCCAGCCAGAAATCATGCCGGCTAAGGGTAAAACTATATTTTGTCCAAAGCTAAAACCACCTGATGCAGTACCAAGGGCAGCAGATGCTGTATTCATAGCAGCAATTCCTGCTGAACTTACAGCATACCCTGTTGAAAGACCGGCAGCACCACCTGTGGGAGAGCCTTCCGAACCAAAACCTAAGGTAATTCCTGCAGCACCTGAGGGACACCCGGGATAAGAACCTAAATTACCAATACCAAAAGCAGAAGTTGCACCATCATAGGACGCAGTTGAACCGGTAATTGGCGACCAATAAGAAGTACCGGGGATATCCATCATGCTGGTGCCGCCCATAACAGGCATAAACATACTGGGAGAAAACATACTTGCCAATTGCCATAAGAAGCCACCAGCTGTACCAAAACCACTACCTGATGAAGCAGAGCTTGAGACGGTCAAATCTCTCAATCTGTCATAAGTTTCATACAACTCGGCTTTTGCAATTGAACTTGCCGAGCCATATTTATTTGCAATTGTGAGCGCATGCATGTTTTTGTAAGATACCATTTACTAACCCTCGTGTACTTTCTTTTATTCTTGCACCATGCCAAAAATTTGACATGGTGCAGATTGTTGATTTTAAATTAAGCGAATGTTTTAAATGTAGATTCAACGTTCTTTTGGATAACTTCTTTAACTGCATCCATTTCAGTTTTAAGAGCTTCCTGTTCAGTATCAAGTTGTTTTAATCTCAATTCAAGAGTTCTATCTTGTTGTTGGATAATTTCCGTTCTTGCGTTAATATCTTGAATGGCTCTTTCATAGACCATTTTTTGATATTCATAGTCCTTCATTGCGGCTTCATAACCTTCGGTATCATCGACCTGGGTCAAATCAAGATCAAATGATTTTCCTGCTAACTTTTGGTTAAGATCTTCATTTGAAACGCTCGTAATTTTTACTGATTCAAATCTTCCATCGGATGTAGCATCAAATGAAGCGGTAGCGTTGGCCTTTTTCTTTACCGTTGCGTCTTGAGCAAAGTATTGGGTTAAACCACCGGTATACATTTCTGAAGGGTCAGACGGTAAATTTGCATTATTAATATCGTATGAAGAGATATAATAAGTTCTTTCGTCTGTTTCACCTTTATTTATGGTGTACTTGTAATAAGTATCATCTTCGGGTCTTCTTGTTGCATCATTTGCAATGATTGCAGCATTTATTATTTCTATATTACCCTTATCTATACCTGTAACATCTGCAGGTGTAATTTCGTATTCTTTACCGTCAAGATATATTTTAGAAGGTGTTTTGTCATTAAATGACATAGGTGTACCTTGAGTAATAGGAACAGAAGAATAGGCCTTACGCTCCACTTCGGAGTATTCTATTACTATGTTATAAGAACCGGTTGTGCTTCCTGCTGTTGTATCGAATTTAGTAATTGAATAATCTTCGCCCATCGAATCAAAAACATAGCGAGTATTGTAATAATCCGTAGCGCTAGGTGGAGTAGGCACTTGAAGCTCAAGCATCTGATTAAACAGCCCAGCACTTTCGTTCGAAAGAACAGTTCTTTGTTGGTTAACTTGTTGACCTTCGTATTCAACGTTAGTTTTTCTTGCCGTAAGACCTAAAAATCTTGCTTGGCTTGCTGCCATTCCCATTGTTTTCTATGCCTCCATTGTTCTTATATAACTAATATCGACATTGAAATATTTAAACTTTAGTTTTTTGACACATATGTTACATTTTGTTAACATTTAATCCGACCAATTTGAATAACACACTATAAATCTATTAATAATTATTTTAAAAATGTCAAAAAAAATGTATAATCAAATTGTATGAAATATATAGATATACATATACACGGAGGGTATGGCATAAATTTCAACACCTCCTCATACGAAGAAATTAAGACTCTTTTAAAAAAATTATACAAAAGGGGGATAGTTGGGATATGCCCAACCCTGGTAGGAGACAACATTGAAAATCTTCAAAGTCGCTTTGAACTTTTTAAAAAACTAAAAAACAACCGCTCAATTAAAGAAAGTTATATCATTGGTCTACACCTTGAGGGAACTTTTCTAAATCCTGAAAAACCGGGAGTGCAAAACAGCAAGGTTTTTTTAGAACCAAATATAAATAATTTCAAAAAACTTGCCGACGGCTATGAAGATATTATAAAAATAGTGACACTTGCACCTGAACTTGATAAAAATGATAAACTTACGGACTTTCTAGAAAAAATGAATATAAAAGTGCACGCAGGTCACACACAAGCTGACA
Source organism: uncultured bacterium (assembly GCA_949286885.1). GTDB lineage: Bacteria > Cyanobacteriota > Vampirovibrionia > Gastranaerophilales > Gastranaerophilaceae > Galligastranaerophilus. Next base: position 2,616 of record CASEEG010000032.1, on the reverse strand, counting down.
AAAAAGGGAAAACAAGTGCCACTACGCATCATTTTAATGCAATGCCTCAAATCAGCCATCGAGGCTTGAATTTGGCTTTAGACAGCCTTTTTGATAATAGCATATATTGTGAAATAATAGCAGATGGGATTCATTTGAGTAAAAATATGCTAAAGTTATTTTTAAAAATTAAAAATAACTCAAAAATTATTTTTATAAGCGATGCTCTGCCTGCTGCACACTGCAAAAATGAGGTTATATTTTGCAACAAGAAAATAAATAAAAACGGTAAAGACAAAAATGGAACTCTGGCAGGATCTGTTTTGTTTTTAGACGAAATAACGCAACTTGCAATCAATACAGGTCTCATCAGCACAAGCAGTGCAAAAAAATTCGTATTTGACAACCCGATAGCGCATTTATGTTTAAAAGGTGAAGAAATTGGGAATTTAGCATAAATCGGCTATTGTACGGTTGATAAAATATGTTAGAATATTGCATATAGTAATAGGAGTTTTAAATGTTTACAAAATTAAAAAATATTATATTATCGACCGTTTTTTGCACTTTGTTAATTCTCTCACCTGCTTATGCTTCTGTCAATACGGTTGATCAAGTAAGTGCAACCCCGCTCAGCGTTGTAGCTGCGCCACAAAAATATCTGAACAAAACAGTCACAATGAAAGCAACTTTTGATAAATTTTCTACACTTGGACTTGATTACAAAAAGGCAATGCGTTCCTCGGCTGATTATATAGGTTTTTTAGTTCAAAGGGATGATGTAACTGACCACAATGTACCATTGTCGGAAATGAAACTCTTTATAAAAAGGGACTATGCAGAGAAGTTTATCGAATTGGATTCCGGAGATAAAATACAAATAACCGGCAAGGTTTTTTCAAATGCACTTGGAGATCCATGGGTCGATGTGAGTAAAATAACAATTCTGCAGAAAAAGACAAATCCTGACAAAACTAAAAAATAGATAAATAGGTGTTTTAGGCTTTAAGAATAGTATGAAAGAAACAAAAAACAAAGAAAATAAACATACAAAATATTTAACAATTCACGGGCATTTTTACCAACCCCCCAGAGAAAACCCTTGGATTGAAGAAATAGAACTGCAGGAAAGTGCATTTCCAAAACACGATTGGAATGAGAAAATTTGTTGGCAATGCTACGAACCAAACTCGGTTTCAAGAATCGTGGATAACCAAAACAGAATTCTAAACATAGTCAATAACTATGAACTTATGAGCTTTAACTTTGGCCCAACACTTTTAAGCTGGATGGAAAAACATGCAAAAAGTGCGTACAACAGAATAATTGAAGCAGACAAAAATTCGGTAATGTTGCATGATGGGCATGGATGCGCAATTGCGCAAGTATATAATCACATGATATTGCCACTTGCAAATCTTAACGACAAATATACACAAGTTATATGGGGCATTAAAGACTTTGAAAAACGTTTTGGAAGAAAGCCGGAAGGCATCTGGCTGGCCGAAACTGCTGTTGATAACGAAACACTTGAAGTACTCATTGACTGTAACATAAAATACACAATCTTATCACCACATCAGGCTCAATGCGTAAAAAAAATGAATGAAGAAGATACTTGGCATGATGTAAGCTGGGGTAGTATAGACCCTTCAATGCCATACAGATATTTTCCGGACGAAACAGATAAATCAAAATTCATAGATTTATTCTTCTATGATGGCGCAATTTCTAAGTCTGTAGCCTTTGACAACTTGCTCTGCGATGGAAATAAGTTTGCCTACAGATTACAAGACGGTTATGTTGAAGACAGAAGACACCCTCAGCTTGTAAATATAGCAACAGATGGAGAAAGTTACGGACACCATACAAAGTTTGGAGATATGGCTCTTTCATATGTACTTGAGGTCAAAGCGGAAGAACTTGGGTTTAAAATAACCAATTACGGATGGTTTCTGGAAAAATTTCCCCCAAAATTTCAAGTCGATATTAAGCCACAATCAGCTTGGAGTTGTTGTCATGGTGTAGGCAGGTGGGCGGATGACTGCGGATGTTCGACAGGGGGGCAAATCGGATGGAATCAAAAATGGCGCAAGCCACTTAGAGATGCTCTTGACTACGTAAGAGATGAGCTTATAAAACTGTGCTCTTCTGAAGGCTCTAAATATTACAAAGATTTTTGGAAGGCCAGAAATGAATACATAGATGTCATACTAGACAGAAGCGAAGAAAGCTATGACAAATTTTTTGAACAAAATGCAAAAAAGAATTTAACACAAAAAGAAAAAACAAATGCTATAAAATTAATGGAAATGCAGCGTTTTTGTCAACTGATGTATACAAGTTGCGGTTGGTTTTTTGCAGAAATTTCAGGAATTGAAACAACGCAAATAATGAAATACGCCCTAAGAGCCATCGAACTTGCCAATGACTTTGGCAAAACAGAAATAGAAAAAAAATTTGCATCGATATTAAACAGGGCTAAAAGCAACATTGAAGGCTTTGGAACAGGGAAAAATGTTTATGAAAACTTTGTAAAGCCATCCGTTGTAACTATAGAAAAAATCGCTGCCCAATGGGCTTTTTCAAGCAAGTTCCTAACTCCGGAAGATTTGGATGAAATATACTGCTACAAAG
>CASEEG010000031.1 GCA_949286885.1 uncultured bacterium | reverse complement strand
TTTGTCTTATGATGAAGTAAGAGAGGTTTTAGATAAAGATTTGTCAAAAGAGGTTATCCAATATGTTATAGATAGCGCTGATTGTTGGAATTTTGACGATGAAGAAGACATTCACAATAAACTTGCAGATTTAAGGACATATTTTAAGGAAAACAAAGGATATAAGCCAAAAGAAACAATGTGGGCAGTTCGTGCAGCCCTTACAGGCAGAACACGTGGGGCTGATATGGCAGAAACAATTTGGATTTTAGGTAAAGATAAAGTTGTTCAAAGATTAAAAAACGCTCTTTAAAGAGCGTTTTTTATTGAACTTGAAAAGGACACTTGGAACACCTTGCTTTTGGGTGCAGAACCAAATTGTCCTCAAGGTCGTACATCTTTGCAATTCTGACAATAAGTTTTGAGCCGCAAACAGGGCAGTAGAGCGCAACTTTAGAATTTTCACCGTTTGTTAAAATCTGTTCTTTTAAATCCTCAATATCACTTGCACTGCCAAGGGTAAAATTTTCACCTTTTTCGTAAATTTTAATCTGCTCTAAAGAGGTTTTTAATCCCTTTGACAGTTTTTGTCTTACAGTAGTTGATAAAAAAATTTCGATACCTGATTCAATCGAGCCAATTTGCTCCAGAGTTAAATTACACTTTTTTGCAAGCCCTGATTGTGAAAGTCCTAGTTTTTCACGCTCACAAGACACAAATTGCGCAAGCGAATCGTATTTTTTAGTTATTTTGTGCATTTGCTTTTTTCGCTTTAATTTCTTTATCCCATGCCAAAAGTACCGATGCAAAGAATATACTTGAATATGTACCTGCAATAATACCTAAAATCATAGCAAGCACAAAGTCTTTTGTTGTTGCGCCACCGAAGAAATAAAGCGCAAGCAGGGTTAAAAGCGTTGTAAGAGAAGTATTTACACTTCTTGCTAAAGTTTGGTTTACGCTTGCGTTAATAATTTCGCCACTTGAATATTTTTTAGCAAGAAAACGGTTGTTTTCTCTTATTCTGTCAAACACAACAATTGTATCGTGTACTGAAAAACCTACTACTGTAAGGATTGCAGTGATAAATAAGCTGTCTACCTGAACTCCGTATAATATTCCAAGAATTGAAAATACGCCAACCACAAAAACGGCATCATGAAGCAGTGCTAAAAGTGCAATAATTGCATAGTCTGCCTGAAATCTGAATGATATATAAATAACAATTCCTAAAAACGCTAAAAGCAAAGCTGCAAGAGAGTTTTTAAGAAGTTCTTTACCTAAAGTAGGTCCGACTGATGTTGTTGAGATAAGTTGCGGAGCTGTTGTGTTTTGAGATAAAACCGCAGTAATTTTATTAATTTGATTGTTATTTTTTTCACCGATAAAACCTGTTTTAATAGAGATAATATTTTTTATGCCTTCATCTTTGCCTTGATTGCTTATATTTTGAATAACAGGATTTGCAATACCGTTTTTTTCAAGTTGAGCTCTTATAGTGCTGATTTTTTCAGGAGTAACAGAGTTTTCAACACCGTATTGCAAAATTGTACCGCCTGTAAAGTCTATGCCTAATTTAACAGGAGAGTGGTTCGGCTGTGTAAAAATCAGATAAAACATTGCTAAGATACAAGGAATTAGTATAATTATACTTATTGCCAGATAATGCCATCTGTGTTTTACAACATCAATTAAATAACTGCTTTTTATTAAATTGGGATTAGCCATTTTTATCTCCTTTAAAATTAGTCAAGTACGCCAAATTTAGCTTTTTCTTTTTTTGTTTCAACCGCAGAATATGCATCTTGAATTTCTTCAGGTTTTAAGCCGAATAATGCGGGGTGTTTAAGTTCACCTGTACCAAATACAAGGTGCATAAAGTTTTTTGTAACGGTAATTGCACTGAACATACTAACTAAAACACCTATTGCAAGTGTTAGCGCAAAGCCTTTTACAACACCTGTGCCAAGGGCGTACAAAATAGCACAAGTAATGATTGTTGTCATATTTGAGTCAAAAATACTTGTAAAAGCTCGCTCAAAACCTGAGTTAATTGCAGTAAAGAGTGAGCGTCCGGCCCTTAATTCTTCTTTTGTTCTTTCAAATATTAAAATATTAGCATCAACCGCCATACCAATTGAAAGTACAAAACCTGCAATGCCGGCTAGCGTTAGTGTTACAGGAATTATTTTAAATATTGCAAAAACAATTATGCTGTAAATCATAAGGGCAATGCAAGAGATAACCCCCGGAGCCCTGTAGTATAAAATCATAAATATCATAACAAGCGCAAGACCTATAGCACCTGCAACTTTACTTTTTTGGATACTGTCAGCACCTAAAGTAGGCCCAACTGAATTTTCTTCTATAATTTCAGCACCAACTGGTAATGCGCCGGCATTTAATAAATCTACCATATTTTTAACTTCTTGATATTCAAAGCCGCCGTCGCCGCCTGTAATTTGAGCATGTCCGCCTGTTATTTCTTCATTTACTCTTGGCGCAGATTTTAGTTCGCCGTTAAAGAAAATTGCCATTTGTTGACCTACAAGTTGTCTTGTCAAATTAGCAAATTTCTTTGCGCCTTCTTGATTAAATTCAATAGAAACAACCCATTCGCCGTTTCCGGGGGACGAACCTACCAGAGCCTTTTTAAGGTCTTTACCGGTTAAACCGGTGCTTTCCCAAATAATTTCACCGTTTTCATTAATACCGTTTGGTTTTTTAAATTCAAGTTCTGCTGTTTCACCCAAGAACTCTTTTGCTTTTGTGGTATCTGAAATATTTGGTATTTCAATCATCAATCTTTTTTCGCCGATTTTTTGAACCGTTGTTTCGCCTACACCCAGAGCATTTACCCTGTTTTCAATAGCATATTGAAGTGAGTCCATAATCTCGGGAGTGATTTTTTTAACGGTAGCAGACGTTTGCGCCTCAAGGGTAAGCCTTGAACCTCCAACTAAATCAAGCCCTAAAGATGTCGGCTTTTTGATTATTACACCCAAACAAGCAATTGTTATTATTACAATTACCCAAAAAAGAATGATTTTATTTTTCATCTCTTAGTGTCCTTATAAGAATTTACATATAAATTCTAACAAAAAAATAAAAAAGCTCATAATAATTTTACAAAATTAGCCCAATGGAGCAATATTTTAAAAAATAAAACCGTTTCGTATGAAACGGTTATTTCCTCTTTTTCAAGTCTAGCAGCTTAACTGCCTTTTAAAATCTTTTTTGTTGTTAATAGTCTTTTCTCTTTTTCATTCCTCTTTGCGATGATAAACACCGAAATACTATGCCACCACTCCTTTCAAAAGTGTTTCTTTAATTCCTTCGACATAATTATCAAATACTAAAATAAGCGCATGGGCAATGTTTTTAATATTAATTTTTTTTTACAATTAACCATGCCCCTAATAACCAATAGGAAAAATTAAAATTTACAAACTTAATGAAGAAAAATTTACTTGAAAAACCCAAAAAGGCATGGCTCACTTTGCTAAAGAAAATTAAAAAAATTTTACGTTTGTTATTGGCTATAAAACTAAGTTAGTGCTATTATTAATTATGAGGAGTTATGGGGAAATTTATTAAATTCATACTGGCAATTTTTACTTTTTTTACCGTTACTTTTTGTGCGGAAGCTGCTCCTGTTGTGAAAATTACCGGTCTTGAGTTTGACAATTCCGACAATATTGTAGTTGTGGAGTCTATCGGCAAAATTTTTCCAAAAACTCAACAAACGCCCGAAGATAATGACAAAAGCTTAAGGACTCCGGAAAATGTTATTACAAAATGTTTTCTTGAAGATCCCGACAGAGTATTTATTGATATAACAAATGCAGTCTTGGCCGGGAATCAGAGAACATATACTCTTAAGAATTCATCCCTAAATAATGTAAAAATATCACAGTTTTCAACAAACCCGCACACTGTAAGAATTGTTTTTGAGTATAATAAAAAATTTAACCCCAAAGATTTTGCAATTTATGCTAATGACAGACAAATAATGATACAATACTCCAGCACTTTAGTCGGGAGTGAAAAATATAAAACTATATATAATAATATGACTCAAGGAGAAAGAAAAGCGGATATACTGGAAAGTGTTACGTATTCAAGCGAGACAAAAGAAAAAATATTAAATGTTTCAAACACTCAAGAAGCGCAATTTCAAACCGTAAAAGAGGATGAAAAAAATACAAAATTAAAAGCACTTTATTATTTGGATTCTGTTTCCCCACTTTCAAACGGACTTATGATAAAAGGGAGCGGTATGCTCTCCCTTAAAAATTCGTTTGTACTTGAAAACCCTTTAAGGGTTGTTTATGATATTGAAAATGCTATTGTGGCGCAGGATTTAAGAAACAAAAGTTTTTCTTTACCCTCTTCTAGCGCACTTGTTGTAAATGGGGTAGTTACTCAAAGAGATATTTTAAGGCTCGGGCAAAATACGCCTTCCACCGCACGGCTTGTTGTTCAGGGGAGTGAAGCAAAAAATTACAGATTAGTTCTTTCGCCCGATTTACAGGGGCTTTTTATTGCAAAGAGGACAGATGTGCTCAATGCTAAATTAACAGAAACAACAAGTACGGTTTTGTCTTATGAGGCTAAAAATGCCGGTGAAAACTTAGATGTTGTAAATATTAATTTTTCTAATCCGGTTGCGCTTACAACCTTTGAAGAAAATTCAAAATTTTATGTAGATTTACAAAATGTTAACGATTTCAATCAAGAAGCAATCGATAAATTACATTTAAACCCTGATTATACAGGAATTACCGCTCAGAAAATTGCAACGGAAAAAACAAGATTAACATTTTATTTAAAGGATTCCACCGCAATTAATGCTCAAATATCACCTGATGCAAAGGAATTAAGGATATACTTTAAGAAAAGAGTTAAAACTGCTCCTGTTGTTACTCCTTCAAAGGTTCAAGAACCAAAAGAGCAACAACAGGAAAAAGAAAAACAACGACCCAGTACAATTAAACAGATGTACTCTGTTGTAATTGACCCGGGACATGGAGGTTCTGACGTAGGTGCAACAAGGGCTAATATTTATGAAAAAGATATAACTCTTGAGGTTTCAAAATTGTTGGAAAATTACCTTAAAAAACAAGGTGTATATACCCATATGACACGTGATAGGGATAAAACGGTAGAATTAAATGAAAGAAGCGATTTTTCAAACTCAGTTAATCCTGATGTGTTTATAAGCGTGCATGTTAATTCTTCCGTTAAAGAGGATATTATTGGTGTTGAAACACATTGGTATCAGTCTCAGAGTCTAGATTTTGCAAAAAAAGTACATTCTAAAATGGCTTCTTCCAGAAATTTATCAAAATGGGAAACTGTTGACAGGGGCTTATTCCAATCAAAATTTTATGTTATAAATCATACAAATGCCCCAGCTATTCTTGTTGAAATAGGTTTTATTTCAAATCCTAATGAAAGGCGCGAGCTTGTTAAGAAAAAAAGACAGGAAGAAGTTGCAAAAGCAATAGCTGATGGCATAATGGAGTATTTAAAAGATAGAAAATGACATACTGCGATACAATAGGTGTAATGGATTCAGGTGTTGGCGGCCTTACTGTTTTAAAGGAGCTTTTGAAGGCTTTGCCATCAGCAAAATACATTTATCTGGGTGATACGGCAAATTTACCATACGGTTGCAAAAGCAAGGAAGAAATTTTATTTTTTAACAGAAACATTTTAAATTTCTTTTTAACATTAGGTGTAAAAGACATCGCAATAGCCTGTAACACAACTTCTGCTTTAACTTACGAGGATTTAAAGAGAGAATTTGCGCCTAAAGGTTTAAGAATTTTCCCTTTAATTCACTCTGCTGCATACAATGCAGTGCAAGGTCTAGATGATAATGACTGCATTTGTGTTTTATCGACAACTGCAACTGCAAAAAGCGGAAAATATGCTCAAGAAATTAAAAAAGTTAATCCGACACTAAAAGTTGTTGAAATACCATGTCCGGGGTTTGTTGAAATTGTTGAAAATAGACTTTATGAGAGCAAAGACAGCTATAATCTGGTTAAAGAAAAAATGCAAATTGTTCTTGATAACAATGCAAAAAGGGTAATTTTAGGTTGCACGCATTACCCGTACCTTGTTGACTTATTGTCGAAATTTGCGCCGAAAGAGATTTTCTTTAATCCGGCATGTTCGCTTGCAAAAAGTGTCGCAGCGGTTATTAAAAACACAGATGCAAAAGGTGATATTGATTTTTATGTTACAAAGGCTCCTGATGAATTTAAGAAAAGCGCAAAACTTTTCTTTGACATACAGGATGATGTTAAATGTGTAAAAATGCCCGAGTTTAGTTTAAAATAGCATCTTTTGGTACAACAGTTATGCCGCCTTGTGAAACATAAAAACCGCGCTTTATGTCTTCTTCCTGATTAAAGCCAATCTCTGTGTAAGGAGGTATAATTACGTTTTTGTCGATGATTGCACGATTTATATGTACGTGTCTACCTACATTTACATTTTCCAGTAAGATTGAATTTGAAATAGTAGAAAAACTGTTAATTTTTACTTTTGGCGAGAGAACACAGCGTGAAAGTGAACCCCCGCTTATAATACAACCTTCAGACACCAGTGAATTTTTTGCCATACCTACACGTTTATCTTCATCCCAAATGAATTTTGCGGGAGGATAGTTGTAGTTAAAGGTTCTTAGCGGCCAATCTCTTGAATACAAGTTTAATTCGGGATTGTACTCAAGTAAATCCATATTTGCTTGCCAATAACTGTCGACATTTCCGACATCTCTCCAGTATCCACGCTCTGAATCGCTCATTCCCGGATATGTATTTGTGGCGAAATCATATATGTAAATTGCTTTACCACCCCTTAGCATATTTGGGATGATATTCTTGCCGAAGTCATGAGCAGAGGCTTCATCTAATGCGTCTGCTTCAAGTTCGCCTATCAGTTTTTCGGGTTTAAATATGTAATTACCCATAGAAGCAAGACACTTTGTCGGGTCGCCAGGGATGTGCTTTGGCGTGTGTTTTGGTTTTTCGACAAAGTTTATTAATCTCCAGTTGTCGTCAACTTCCATAATGCCATATTCACTTGCAAGTTCAATTGGAATAGGGATAGCTGATATTGTTAAATCTGCACATTTTTCAATGTGATAATCAATCATTTGACGCACATTCATTTTATAAATGTGATCTCCGCCAAACACGCAAACAATTTTAAAATTGTCATCTAAGATTTGATTTAAATTTTGATAAATAGCGTCAGCAGTACCTTTGTACCAATTACCGTCTGTTCTCATTTGAGCTGGAACGCAATCAACATATTGCCCGACCGAGGATGACAAATTCCAACCACGTGAAATGTGCTTGTTTAGTGAATCTGATTTGTACTGTGTTAAAACTTTTATTTTGTAAAAGCCTGAATTCACAAAATTGTTCAACACAAAATCTATGATTCTATATCTACCACCAAAGGGTACCGCAGGTTTTGCCCGATCACGCGTTAGGGGAAAAAGCCTTTTTCCCTGTCCACCTGCAAGAATCATTGCCAAAACATGTTCGCTAAACATTTTTACTGCCCCTAGTCTCACTATATTATAATTAAATCATAATTTAACGGAATTTAAAATACCCTTTGGGATTGATTTGGTACTAAAAAGCCACTCACTAAGAGTGGCTTGTATTTTAAACACTTGTTTCCGCTTGTCTTTTTTGATAGCACTCCTTGCAATAGATTTCTTTGCCCTCGATAGGTTTAAACGGAACCTTTGTTTTTGCCCCACATTGAGAACAAACTGCCTCGTGCATTCTTCTTCTGTTTTTTTGTCTGCGTTCCTTTCTGCACTCAGGGCATCTTTTTGGCTTGTTTACCAAACCTTTTTCGGCGTAAAATTCTTGTTCACCCGTGCTAAAGATAAATTCTTTGCCACAATCTTCGCATTTAAGGGTTTCGTCTTGGTACATTTTGGTCTCCTTTGGTTAGTAAATTGTTTTCAGACCACAGAGCAGAAATTTTAGAAAATCTATTGCTCGCATAGTTGAATATTATAATTTTAGCGGTATTTTTACAATTTTGCAAGAAAAATATAAAAAAATGGCGCAATTTAACCTGGAGTTGCGCCGATATGATAATAATCTTAATTAGTTAACTTTAATTACTTGTATAATCCGTCCAATATATATACACATATCCGTCTTGACCATCTCCACCTGTTCCCGGATTGTTATAGGGATATGCAGTAGAGTTATGAGACCAACCTCCACCACCTCCACCTGCACCTGCAGAAC
>CASEEG010000030.1 GCA_949286885.1 uncultured bacterium | reverse complement strand
TTTTTCATCTCAAGCAGCCGTGAGTTTTGCGGCTCAAGGGCTAACGCCTTGTTGATATACCCCAGTGCCTGCGAATATTTTCCGTCTTTGGCATAAGATGATGCGATGTCAATGTAATCCTCCGTCAACGCACCGGCATGTGCGATGCCTATCCCCAATGCCATAATTACAGCTGTCAAAAAAATTCTCTTCATATAAAAATTATAGCATAAAAAGAGTCGTTTTTCTTAACAAAATACAAAAAATATGATATAATACCAATATGAATAAAGAAAAAGTTTATACAATTGCTGAGATAAGAAAAATTCTTCAAAATCATAAAAGCGACTTTGAAGAAAAATATTTTGTCGAAAAGTTTTTGTTATTTGGGTCCTATGCTAAAAACCAGCAAACCCCTGACAGTGATATTGATTTATTGGTGAGTTTTACGCGGCCTGTTGATATGTTCGATTTTATGGATTTACAGGATTATCTTTCACAACTTTTTAATAAGAAAATTGATTTGGGAACAGCCAATAGTCTTAAAAAATTTATAAAAGACAAAATTATGAAGGAAGCGATTGCTTTATGAAAAATAAAAATCCGTTATATTTTTTGCAAGATATAGAGTGTTCTCTCCAAAAAATCTTCAGATACACGAAGAATATTAGCTATGAACAATTTCTTTCGGATGATATGATAAAGGATGCTGTTGAAAGAAATTTTGAGATTATCGGCGAGGCCGTAAAGAATTTGCCGGATGGCTTCCGAAACAGTTATCCTCACATTCCCTTTAGACAAATCGCCGGTATGAGGGACAAACTAATACACGATTATTTTGGTATTGATTATGAGATAATCTGGAAAACAATTAAAGATAAATTACCTCAATTTTATAAGGAAATTCAACAACTAATAGAAAATTTATCAAGTCTGCAATAGTTAGTATGTAATGTTGGACAGACCCTGAAACAAGTTCAGGGTGACAGAGGGCAGGGCACAAAAAACGGGTACCCTTGAATGATACCCGATATTTGTGAATAATTCATTTGTAACATTATACTTAGCCGACCGGCCAGATAAGAGAGGCGGTTGACCCCGCCTATACCATAGTGGTTTTCTTTTGAGGAGCAGCACCCGGAATTGACTGCCAGTTTGCTGCCATAATCTTTTTGAATGATTTAAGAGCTGTGTCTTCAAGTTCGCCCAATTCTTCAGCTTCCATAATCAATTCTCTTAACGGAAGTAATGCACGTTGGTCGCGAAGAACACCCAGTGCAGCTGCTGCACCTGCTCTTACAAGTTCATTTTCGGAACGGTTTTTCATAACGTCAATCAATGCAGGAACTGCTTTGACATCGTTTAATTTACCAAGTGATGTTACAGCGTAAATTCTGACGTTAACCCATTCGTCATACAACATATTAATTACCTTATCAACAGCTTTTTTGTTGCCGATTTCGCCCAGAGCTCTTGTTGCGTCGCATCTAACGTTAACTTTTTCGTGGTCTAATGATGCGATTAAAGCATCGGTTGCGACATCACCGATTTCGATTAAAGCATCAGTTGCTGTGATACAAACCTGAGAGTTTTCGTCGTTCAGAGCTTCAACCAGCGGTTCAACAACGATAGCACCGCCCAGACGGCCCAAAGCTCTTGCTGCACGTACACGTACATCAACGTTGCGATCTTCTCTTAAAGATTGGATTAAGTGTACAGTTGCTTTTGAATCGCCAAGTTCGCCTAAAGCTCTTGCTGCGTATAATCTTACCGATCCGTTTTTATCATTTTTTAATACGTCAATTAATGGTTCAACAGCTTTTGAATCGCCCATTTCGCCTAGAATTCTTGCTGCGTTGTATCTAACTTTTTCGGAATTGCTGGTTTTTAAATCTGTTAATAATTCGTCAAATGATTTCTTAACCTGTTTCTTTTTACTGTTCACACTAATTGTCATTAACTTTTCCTCCGACACCAAATAAACTATTCACTACACACTTCTATATAAAGTTTTTTTGAATAATTTAATTGCCTTTTACTATATATTTTATTAATTTTTTGTTACATTCGGTTATATTTTGGATAAAAGTTGTGTTGTGTTTTTCTAAAAGGGTAAAACAAACACTTTATATTAAAAGTTTAGCATTTTTCATTGAGCTTTTCTAGTGCTTTGAAGCATAATTTTAAAATATTTTCAAATTGTTTTTATAAAGATAAGTGCTTTTTAACAACGGCAAGGGGGCAAGTGCGTAATATTTTGTTACATCTATTACTATCGTTTGATAGTAATAGTGAAGCAGGTTCCTTTGCCAACCTCACTGTTTACAATAATTTTCCCTTCGTGCTTTTCTATAATTTTTGCGCAAATTGCCAATCCTAAGCCTGTTCCGACCCCTACGCCTTTTGTCGTGAAACCGGCTGTAAAAATTTTATCTATTTGTTCTTTAGGTATTCCGATACCGCTGTCTTTTATTTTTATTGTAATATTGTCGTCGTGCGCAAACGTAGTGATATCAATAGTTCCCTCTCCTTCGATTGCCTGACAGGCATTTATTAAAATATTTGTGAAAACCTGATTAAGCATGTTCGGATAACATTTAACGGGAGGAAGATTACCGTAATTTCTGATTATTTGTATTCTATTTTTGGTTTCGTGGCGGATTAAATCCAGCGTAAGGTCGATTTCGCTG
>CASEEG010000029.1 GCA_949286885.1 uncultured bacterium | reverse complement strand
TTAAATTCTATAAAAACGTAATTGTAGGTAAATCAATTACGCTAAATCAATTAAAAGAAGAAGGTTACGATGCAATTTTCATTTGCTCCGGCGCAGGGCTGCCTAAAATGCTGGGTGTAGCTGGTGAAAACTTAAACGGCGTTTACAGTGCAAATGAATTTTTAACTCGTGTTAATTTAATGCACGCAAACGAACCTGACACACCGACACCCCTTAAAGTCGGTAACAGAGCAGCTATTATAGGCGGCGGTAACGTTGCAATGGATGCTGCAAGAACAGCGGTAAGGGTCGGTTATAAAAAAGTTTACATTGTTTATAGAAGAACAGAAGAAGAACTTCCCGCAAGAATAGAAGAAATTCGCCATGCTAAAGAAGAAGGTATTATTTTTAAACTTCTTCACTCACCTGTTGAAATTTTAGGTGAAAACGGTTTTGTAAACGGCATTAAACTAGAAGTTATGGAACTTGGCGAACCTGATGAATCAGGCAGAAGACGTCCAGTCCCCACCGGCAAATTTGACACAATGGAAGTTGACGCTGTAATTGTTTCACTTGGTACAGGTCCAAACCCGATTATTCAACAAAGTGCAACAAAAGAAAATATTGACATTGAAACAGATAAAAAAGGCTACATCATAATCAATGAAAACGGCGAAACATCTGTTAAAGATATTTATGCAGGCGGAGACGTTGCGCCAAGAGGCGAATCTACTGCAATTAACGCTATGGGTGCAGGTAAAACCGCTGCTAAAGCAATTATTGAAGCACTTTGCACAGCTAAAGTGTAGTTAAACTTTTTTAAATTGCGGGTCGGGTTTTTAAATTTCGCCCGCAATTTTTTATGTCAAAAATTATTTTCAGCTTTTTATACTTTACAATCCAGTCTGCACCGCAAAGTTCATTTTCATTTATTTTTTTATACTCCCAGTTTTTTATAAGCCCTATTTTTACCATTTCATCAAAAGCATTTTCTACCCTTTCACGTGCAGATGAAGGCTTTAAATATTTTATATTTTTATACAAAAAATCAATCGGCTTTTTTAATTCAACATTTTTTTTAGATTGCTGAATTTGCGCAGCAATATAATGTGCCAAATATTTTTCAAAGTACTTAGTGCGAGGGTTCAATTGAAAAATCTCTATTGGCGCAAAATAACAATCGGTAAATAATTCCGGTAAAATGAATATTTTCCACTCATATTTTTTAATTTTTACAGCTCTAATCAGATTAAAAGCATTAAGTTCTGTAATTGCATTGCAAATGCGCCTTTTATCTTCATTTGTATAGTGAGCGGATTTCTTTTTAATTCCTCTTAGAATCAGTACATCCTCAGCATTAACTTTTATAAATGAGTATAAATTTTTCCTCTTTAGAAAAAGGTTATACAAAATGCACAAAATATCATCCGTCAGATATTTATTTTGTGAATACTTCTTAAAAGTTAAAAAAGGATTAATATAATTCGGTTTTTTGCTAATACACGGAATTAACAAGCAATTAAAATCGTCAAAGTTGACATCTTCAACATCAAATAAAGCCTCAATAAGCCCCCAAACAAGTTCAAATAAATAACATGAAAGGAGGCACGATGAGGCCATTTTCAATGCTTCCAGTAAACATAAAAAACTATTGGGCGACTTTATCTTGAATGTAACAGTTGTTTTTTTTGACCTTTCTTTATATTTAATATTACAGTAAATTCTCTCGCTTATTTTTCTGCACATAAAATCAAAATCGCACACAATAGAGGTACTGAAAGACTTTTGCCCCACCCCCTTCAAATTATAAGTAAACTCTTTATCGCAAATTTTTCGAGTTAAAACAGTTTTTATAAAATCAAAATAAGCAGCGAAAATGGCACTATAATAGCGCTTTTGCAATAATATCTTTTCCATTTGGCAATTTTATCGCATTTTAGAATAAATTACACTTGCCTAAAATACTCAATTTTTCTATATTTTTACACTGCCTTGCCTTAAAATTTTAATTTCATCATCTGCGCACAAAACAACAGTAGAAGCCAGATTTTGAATGTTTTCCCTATATTTTGGCTTAATAATTTTTACTCTATCGCCAAATTTTTCACAAGCCTCCTTATAATCCTTACAGGGAGGTTCATTTGAGATATTTAGAGAAGTTGTAGCTAAAACATAGCCTTCTACTTGAGTAGTTATTTCCCTAAAATTTTTACTGTTTGGAACTCTTATTCCAACAGTATCAAAACCCGCACAAATAAAGGACGGGCAGAGTTCAGAACGCTTGAAAATTAAAGTCAGTGCCCCGGGGAAAAATTTATCCATGAGTAATTTTGCTTGAACAGAAATACCTAAGACATATTTTTCAAGATATTTTACGTCATGACTCATTAAAATAAGCGGTTTTGAGCGATCACGATTTTTTACCTCATAGATTTTCTCAACTGCTTCAAAATCATCGGGTAAACACCCTAAACCCCAGACAGTGTCTGTTTGAAAACCCAAAGCTTCGCCTTTTTTTATTATGCTTTTTTCCATTTTGCTTCAATCCTGTCTTTTAAGTCTTTTAAGTATTCAATTCTTAACACAAAAGAGGTGATTAAATAAACAGCTAAGGTTAAAATCATAACAATAAAGATTTTTATAATACCTAAAACAAGCGAATAGCCGACAATTTTGTCCCATAGAACACTAAATGTGTCCCCTATAACAAAAGCTATTGCCGAGGCTGTTAAAATCTTCAGTACGGTTTTAAAGAGTTTTCTATAACCGATTGAAATTTTCTTTCTCAATAAAAGTGCAAGTGTAATACCGTTAAATGCGGTTATAAGTGTAGTTGATAGAGCTATACCGTTTATTCCAAAAGGTTTTACTAAAAGTGAATTTAAAATAACCTTTAGCAAAATACACACAATTGCAACATAAAATGGTGTTTTAGAGTCATTAAACGAATAAAAAAGCCTTGTTGCACTATCACGAAAAACGTATGGAATAATTGATAAAGAAATAAAGAAAAGTATTTCAGAAACCATAAGCGTTGCTTCAGAGTTAAAAGCTCCACGCTCAAGTGCAATTCTTATAGCATCTGTCCTTATTATAAAAATTAAAATCATTAAATAGCTGCCGACAAAAATAAGCGAACCCACCCCTTTTGTAAAATAGTGTCTTACACCATCAAAGTCTTTTTGCGCTACAAGCCTTGAAAACAAAGGAAATAAAGGAACTAAAATTGCACTTAACAAAAGTCCTACTGGAAATTGGAAAATTCTGTTTGCAAATCCAAAAGCAGTCCAGGCACCCTCTTTTAAACCGGATGAAAAGAACATATCAACATAAACACCCAGCTGTCCTATGGTTGAACTTAAAAATGCAGGGAATAAAAGTTCTAAAAGTTCATTAAAATTTTTATTTTTTAAAAAGTCAAAAGAAGGTTTAAACCCGTATCCTAAATGCCTTACCGCCGGAGATTGCACAATTAACTGCATAAAACAGCCTATTGTTGTACCAAGCGCAAGATAAAACCCGTTATTATCACCTTTTGCAATTAAAAGGACAATAATTATTCCAAAAGAAACCATTGAGGGGGAAATATTGGGCAGCAAAAAATGCTTATATGTAACCAAAATGCCGTAATAAAGACCCAAAACAGAGCCCATAACAAGCATTGGCGACATAATCTTTAAATGATAAGCCGCAAGGTTTAAAAGCTCAGGAGTTTCAGGGTTGTTTATTATTATACTCATTATCTGGCGCGGGAAAAAGAAACACAAAAGCGAAAGTATTAAAAATATAAGTATTGAAAATGTCTCAAAGGTGTTGAAAAGTTTTTTAATCTCTGGCTCCGGTTTTTTTGAAAAATCTTTCACAAGTTTTGAAAAAACAGCCACCGTTGCCGAGTGGAAAGGCCCACCGACTCCGCCTAAAATAACAATAACAAGCGCAGGAATTTGATATGCAAAAAAGTAAGCATCAGACACAATGCTTGCGCCATAGAAATTTGCAACAACAATATCTCTTAAAAAGCCCGCTACTTTTGATAAAAATATAATTACTGCAATCCACCAAGCAGCTCTTAATAAACCTTCGCCTTTTTTTGGCGCATTTTCACATTCATTTGCCAATTTTATTTCCAATCTCTACCTGAAAAATTACTGATTTATTTTTGTCTTTTTCGCTTAATGGCGAAAATACAATTTGATTTACACCATTTACAAGATATTTTGTAATGTCCATCCCTAAAGTTTTTGCACTGTAACCTGCCATTTCAGGATTAAAACTATTTTCATTAATTTTAAAATTCAAACTTGAAACTTTTTTAGGGTTGATAACCTTTAAAATAACACTTTCACCTGATGACTTTTTATAATAAAATTCCGTTTTGTATTCAAGATTATAAGGGTTATATAAAACCTCTTTTTGCATTGTGCCAAGAGTAATTCCGCTGTAGTAATGTTTTAAAATATCATCGTATTTTTTACCCATTTGTGCCATATAGCCTGCGCCGTACTGGCTCATCCCGACACCATGACCAAAACCGCCGCCTGTTAAAACAAATTTTTCTACTTTATTTTCATCAGGATGAATAAATTTTTCAAAACTAAAAACAGCTTTGCTTTCCTCCTGTTCAACTTTTTCTTCTTTTTTTGACTCTGTTTTATCTACAAAAAAGTTTCCGCTTGCAAGCATTGCATTATTTTTCTTTAAAACTCTCCTTATGCCAAGCTCTCTCATTACTTTAAAAGTACCGTTTTTAAAGACTATTTCAATTTCCAGTGCTTTACCTGAGTTGCCCCTTTTTAAAACTTTAATATCTTTTAACCCCTCTAAAGTGTAGTTGCCATCAAACTTAGGCTCAACAAGACCTGCACGTGATTGCTCTACAAGAGTTTTATTTAAAACAGCTTCTAATTCAGGCGTTTCCCACTCAACCACCCATCTGTAACGAGGTGATTTTATATCATAGGAAAGAGTTTTATTTGAATAAAAATCTCTTACCTCTTTTTCGGTCGTTAAAAATTTTTGATTAGCATCATCACAAACAGAAACTAAATAAGGTTTGGATGGAGTATTTGGTTGATTAGGTGCATAAACATTTTTCCAGTCTTCGCTAATTCCGCCTGCAGTAGATGAATACAGCGCAAGAATAGGTTCATCTTTATATAGAGCGTAAATTCCTTTTGTTTCATCAACCGCTTTGTCTGAAATTTCTTTTTGAGAATTCATACCATAATACACCTGACATGCGGTAGAATCGCAAACATCGTAATTTTTATATGCATTTTGTGGACGATTGGCATAATTTCTTGCCGCAACTGCCTGCGCTTTAAGAGCCTCTAAACCAAACGATACAGGCATTTCATTTGGCACAACACCTTTTAGGTAAGTTTGCAGATCAAGAAGATTTATAATATTAAACTTATCATTTTTTGTCGCTACCAGTTCAATAAGCCCTGAATAATATGCAGGAGTACCTTTTCTATTTAGCTCAACTATTGCAATTTTTTCTTTTGGGGTTAAGACAATTGGTCCCTTTGCATCTTTTGAAAGAACTTCACCATCTGCTAAAATCTTAAAAACTCCATCAGTTATTTTTATTGCTACAAGCTGATTTTCCTTAACTTTAAATTGGCTATTTTGAGCCATATCAACAATTAAAATTTCATCAGGCGAAGAAAATTTTACGCTGCTGTGCTCATAAGTTGAAAAGCCTTGATTTGAAATGCCGACCCTTATTGTTGTTTTTTCTTCTTGTGCAAAAGCAGGAGTTAAAAACAATAATATAGTCGCAAAAATTAAAAATCCTCTACTCAAAAACTTCATGATTAAATTTTACAATTAACATAATCTAATGTAAAATAAGTATACTTATTGCGTATTAAGGAGATTTTTATTAATGGAAGTAGAAAACTTGAAGAAATTCAGCACATCCCAACTGTTGAATTTCTGCATAGGCTTTTTTGGTCTGCAATTTGCCTGGCAAATGAGAATTATTTTATCCGGTCCCCTGACAGAGTCATTTGGTGCAAGCCCTTTGCTTTTTGGTCTTATCTGGCTTGCAGGTCCTTTTACGGGAATTGTTGTACAGCCTATAATAGGAGCACTGAGCGATAATACAGAAACTCCATTTGGCAGACGCTTGCCATATCTTATGGGCGGTGCAATTCTTGGTGCTATAGGGCTTTTCTTGCTTCCAAATTCACAAAATATTGCTTCGCTTTTTGGAGAAAATGCCCCCTGGTGGAGTGCACTTTTTATCGCAGCGATTATGATATGGGTAATTGATGCTTGTGTTAATGCTGCTCAAGGTCCTTACAGAGCGCTAATTCCTGACAATATTCCTCGTGAACAACACGCTCTTGCAAATTCATACCTTGGCTTTGCAATAGGCTTGGGTTCTGTTATAGCAGCAGCTACTGCGCCTGTTTTAAAATATGTATTTAATTATCAAATGTCAACATCAGCTCAATTTTACATGGCTGCAATTGCATTTTTACTTGGTATGAGCTGGACTTGCCTTACAATTAAAGAAAGAAAATTATCAAAAACAGAATTAAAAATTGAAGAAGAAAACGCAAGAGAAGAAATTAAAAAATCGTTTTTTGAAAATTTAAAAGATTTCTTTTTACTCTCACCCGAAGTTGGCAAAATCTGCACTGTGCAGTTCTTCTCATGGATTGGAGTTATGAGTTTAAATATATTCTTTACCCAGTATGTGATTCATGTACTATATCAAGTGCCAGATTTAACAACTATTCCGCAAGAATTTCAAGGGTCTTACGATGTTCTTGTAATGAGTGGACAAAACTTTTCATCCATTTGTTTTGCAGCATTTAACCTGATTTGCTTTATTATAGCAATACCTATAGGCAAGCTTGCAGAACGCTTTGGCAACAAAAAAGTACACTTTGTATGTCTTTTACTTATGGCATTAGCATACATTTTGCTTACATTCTTGCCAAATACAATTTCAACCGTTGCAGCTATGGCACTTGCAGGCATTGGCTGGGCAAGCATTTTAGCACTACCTTTTGCAATGCTTTCAAAATACATAAAAGAAGGTACAGAAGGTGCTGTTATGGGCATTTTCAACATTTTTATTGCAGCTCCGCAAATTCTTGTATGCACAGTTTTAGCTTGGTTTATAAATATTTCAACAACGACAATAAATAATATGCCAAACAATCACTATGAATACGCTTTTTTAGTTGGTGCATTTATGCTAATTCTTGCTTGTGCGTCAACTTTAACAATTAAAGAAGATTAAAAAACCAAAGCGCCTCTAAAAAGAGGCGTTAAGCAAATAATAAACCAAAATGCCTCCTGAATTAGGAGGCATTTTTTAACTAAAATCTGAAATATATAAACGGGTTATAAGTTGACGCCGCAAGACAACTCCAGCACCATAAAAATAATGCTATAAGATAAACATTAACAACAGATTTTCTTAAGTTATTAACTTCACCAAATTCTATTACATTTTTCATAACGCCGGTTGAGCCTATGATACCTAAAACAATCATGAGAATTTTATAATTATCAAGATATTCGCCAAGTTCTGAAAAAGATGAAACAAGGGTTGAAAAATCAAACATTGATGAAATGTAGCCTAGCGCATAGCTTAAAGATTCAGAGCGGAAAAATACCCAGCCGATAATTACAACAAACAAGGTGTAAATGTGCGCTAAAACAGATTGAGCACGTGTAAGTTCTTTCTTTGCAAGACCTGTAATTTTTTCGATGACCAAAAATACGCCATACCACATACCCCATAAAATAAACACCCAAGCTGCGCCATGCCAGAAACCTGTTGCAAAGAACACAACTAAAATATTAAAACAATTCCTTGCTAAAGAGCATCTGTTGCCGCCTAATGGGATATACAAATAAAGCTTAAACCAGGTAGAGAGTGATATGTGCCACCTTCTCCAAAATTCAGTAATTGTTTTTGAAATGTATGGAAAATTAAAGTTTTCAAGTATTTTAAAACCAAACATCCTGCCAAGACCTATTGCCATATCGGAATAACCCGAAAAATCAAAATAAATTTGCAGTGTATAGGCAATAATTCCAAGCCAAGCAACAAGCATGCCATGCTCGCTTATCCCTGTTAAAAATATTGAATCAGCAATTTCTGCTACTGTATTTGCTATAATTATTTTCTTTGCAAGCCCAATTATAAAACGTTTTAGACCCAGTATAAAATCTTTAATTGTCTCTTGCCTGTTTTCTATTTGAGCGCAAATGTCATGATACTTTACAATAGGACCGGCAATTAATTGCGGGAAAAATGTAATAAACAGCGCAAGTTTTTCTATGTTTCTTTGTGCCTTAACCTCACCTCTGAAAACATCTATTACATAAGACACTGCTTGAAAAGTATAAAAAGAAATACCAATTGGCATAATTACATAAATAAAATCAATGTTTCCATGCAAGTATTTATTTATATTTTGCGCAAAAAAGTTAAAGTATTTAAAATAAAAAAGTATGGATAAATCAGTCAAAATTGTAAGCGTTAAAGCAAGCCTTTTGTATGGCATTATCTTTATTTTATCTACAACAATTGCACCTATGTAATTTATTAAAATTGTACCCAGCATAATAGACACATAAACAGGCTCACCCCATGCGTAGAAAATAATGCTTGATATAAGCAGGATTAAGTTTTTAAACCTGCGTGGAGAAATGTAATACAAAGCCAAAACTATGGGCAAAAATACGAATATAAATACCATTGAACTAAATAACATAATTAATCCTTATATAAGTCAAGCAACTTGTAAGCATATCTTTCAACAAATTCAACAACTAAAACATCGGGATTATAACTTAAAATCTTGTCTTCCCATAATTTCATTGAAAAATTATCAAATAACTCAACTTTTTCGTTATACCAGTAACGTTGCGTATTAAAAGTTTTGCCCAGCCAGTATGAAAGCTCACCTGAAAAAGAATCTCCGATAATACCTATTTTTAAATTATATTTATTAGGGTGATAATTTTTGTTGTCTTCAAAAAATAAATATTGAAAATCATAGTCTTTTATCTTCAAATTATCTGCACCGTCACCATATCTTTTAAACCTATCTTCAAAAGTCATTCTTTTTGAATTCAATCTATTGCAATCAACCCCCCTAATATACGGATAACTTTGCTTCATTTGTTTAATAACCTCATTATATGCAACATATGCCCCAACCGGAGTCCAGTGAGTATCCGTATAATAATACAATGGTTCATTATCCAGCTTTTTTCTAATATTCATTTGTTCAACCGGATAAATAACACTTATATCTGAATATTTATCCAAATACTCTTTTAAAAGCTGCACTCTGCTTTTGGGGTTTACTTTCTTAATATGTCTTGGAAAATATTCCCCGTAGACCCTATTTTTATCCGGAGGTATAATAACAATTAGCTTAATGTTGTTTTTATTGCACCAATTGTTCAAAACATCTAAATTATGTTTTATTCTTATCAATTCTAAATCTGAAAATAAGATTTTGTTTTGATAATTTGCAACAGAATTATCGCCCTTGAAAAATAGCCAACTGTCCTGACCTTCGATTTCAAGATAATTTTCCATTCTGCCGTTAATAAATCCCTTTATTATAAGATTTTTATCTATACAAACGCTTCTTTTTCTAAACCTGTCGTTGTAAAAATTTTCAAATTGTTTCCCGAATTCTTTATTAATTTTGCCATCAACAATTAATCTTGGTAGAGTTGCAAGGGGTCTTTTTTCGACAAACTCATATTGTTTTTTATCCAATTTTGTACTTGGTATAATAACCAATATTAGGATTATAATTACAAAAACAATATCAGGTATACTAACTTTCTTTATAAAATCCCAAATTTTTCTCAAAAAAACTTTCACTCTTCTTTTAACCCACTAAAAAATATATACATATACTAACACAAACCTGTTGCACATGTTTTATGTTTGTTACATAATTTAACCGTAGTATTTACATTTTACATTAGAAGGAGAGCCAAATATGGTAAATGTAGCAATTAACGGCTTTGGCAGAATTGGCCGTAACACTTTAAGAGCCGCTATCAGAGAAGGTATTTTTGACAAAATTAACTATGTTGCAGTTAACGACCCTGGTTTAAAACCGGCTGAAGCTGCGCTTTTATTCAAACACGATTCAGTTATGGGCAAATTCGACGGTACGGTTGAAGCATACGAAGAAGGTATTATTATTAACGGTAAAAAAATCAAATTCTTCGCTGAAAAAGATCCAGCTCAACTTCCATGGAAAGATTTAGGTGTTGAAGTTGTAGTTGAATCTACAGGTTTCTTTACAGATGCTACAAAAGCAAAAGCTCACATCGATGCAGGCGCTAAAAAAGTTATTATCTCTGCTCCTGCAACAAACGAAGACAAAACAATTGTTTTAGGTGTTAATGACAAAGAATACGACCCTGCTAAACATAATGTAATTTCAATGGCTTCTTGCACAACAAACTGCTTAGCTCCGGTTGCAAAAGTTATCGATGAAAAATTCGGTATCGTTAAAGGCTTGATGACAACAGTACACAGCTATACAGGCGACCAAAGAATTCTTGATGCAGGACACAAAGATCCTCGTCGTGCAAGAGCTGGTGCCCTAAACATTGTTCCTACAAAAACAGGTGCTGCTAAAGCTGTTGCTCTTGTATTACCTCAATTAAAAGGTAAATTGGACGGTTTTGCTATGAGAGTTCCCACTCCCGACGTTTCATTAGTTGACGTTGTATTTGAACTTAAGAAAGATGTTACTGTTGAAGAAGTTAACGCAGCTTTAAAAGAAGGTGCTGACGGACACGTACTTTGCTACACAGAAGAACCACTTGTATCTTCTGATTACATCGGTACTTCACAATCTTCAACCGTTGATGCTCTATTAACAAGAGTTATGGGTGGTAACCAAGTTAAAATTATTTCTTGGTACGACAACGAAATGGGCTACTCAACAAGATTGGCTGAAACAACATTGATGGTAGCAAGCAAACTTTAATCGAACCTTAGTGCGATGCACTTGGTGAGATAAAGTTTGCCTCAGGTGTGTGAGCCCGTGGCGGCTGCGATGAGCAGGCGGACAGGGCGACACCGTACCCGAAAACTTTAATCAAACCTTAGTGCGATGCACTTAGTTAAAGATAAGTTAAACCCTCCTTATATAAGGAGGGTTTTTTCAACACTTAACAACAATAAAATTATTTTTTCTCTCTTAAATTAAATTGAATATCTTCAAGCAATTTCCTATTTATGGCAAGTAAATCCGAAATAACTGCCAATAGCCCGCACTGAAATGCAAGAATGGACAATATTGCACACAAAATTAAAGACTGAATGTGTCCTTGCCCGTCACCAGTTAAATAAAAATACAAAAACCTAAAACCGAGAACTGCTGCTGACAAAAGCATTAGAAGTCCTATAAAAGCAAAAAATCTGAACGGGCGATAAATTATAAAAATTCTCATCATTGTAACAATTGAGCGCACAATGTAGCTAAAATTACTCTTTACAAGCCTTGATGGACGCAAATCTTCATTAACCCTTATCGGCACACAAACAATATTTAACCCCTTTCTTTGTGCCTGAATAATCATCTCGAGCGTATATGTATAATTATCAAAAATATTTATTCTTCTTGCCGCATCCGCACTAATCGCTCTAAAACCGCTTGGCGCATCTTGAACATCCGTTGCGGAAACTTTTCTCATCACATAAGAGCCAAGTTTTTGCAAAACTTTTTTTGCAAAAGAAAAGTGTTTAATATCCTCTATAGGGCGAGTCCCGATTACAATATCCGCCTTTTTATCTAAAATCGGCTCAATTAATTTTTCAATGTCGTCTGCACAATACTGATTATCTGCATCTAAATTTACAATTACATCAGCACCCATTTCAGCAGCCGTTTTTAGCCCGCTTACAAAGGCACGGGCAAGACCTAAATTACGTTTAAAAGAAATAATTTTCTTGACTCCCCAGTCGCTTGCAATTTGGGCGGTTTTATCAACAGAACCGTCATTTATAACTAAAACCTCTACCTCTTTAATTCCTTTTATTTTTTTAGGTAAGGCATTTAAAGTGGTTAGAAGACCGTCCTCCTCATTATAGCAAGGTATCTGAATTACCAACTTCATAAGATTATTCTACATCAAACAGAGGATTTTTGATACAAAAAAATAAAGCGTGGAACATACTGGCCGAAATAAATAACATAAGAGAGAAAACATATTAAACACCATATATTAACTTTATTGTCATCCTTGTTAAGCCATTGTTTTTATAAACTTGGCTTTTTTTTATTAAGAAATATTAAGACAAAATATATACCCATAAGGGTATTGATTTTATTGAATTTTCGGGATAATTAATAAATAAAAAATACAAAAAGTATATAATTTTTCAATATTGCTAGCAAAAAAATTTTTTTTCATGTTTTATATAGTAAAACCCAAAACACGAATTTTCTTAAGGAGAATAAATGAATAATAATATAGGAAATATGAACAGCGCAAACCCGTTGGGTTTTAATCCCCAAGGACATAAAGCTCCTTGTAGCGGAGAATTTTGCAAGCCTGAAGAAACACAAGAAGAAATTTATGAAGATAAAGACCCTCTAAAACATGTGCCCGGTGACAACTACGGTAGAGCTATGATAAACAGGTCATCTTCACACCAACCTATAGAAACCTCCACTATTGAAGATGATATTTTTACTTTGGAAATACTAAATGAATTCGCCCAAGACTTAATGGACGGTTACATCAAAAAGGGCATGGAGCCGCAAAAAGCATACGACAGAGTAGTAATGGTGCTCGATGCACTTCTTAATCCTCGGGAAAATTCTTAAATGCCAAAACTGTCAAAACATTAATTCCTTGATTTAAAAACTTTTAGTGCAATAATTTTTATATAAAAGTTTTTGAGGTTTTTAGTGTCAAATTTAGTTTACTTTTTAGGGCAAAAGGCATATATAAATATAACAAACGCTTGCACAAACGCATGCAAATTTTGCGTGCGAGATATTAAAGATGATGTCAAAGGTGCAAATTTATGGCTTGAT
>CASEEG010000028.1 GCA_949286885.1 uncultured bacterium | reverse complement strand
GTTCTGCAGGTGCAGGTGGAGGTGGTGGAGGTTGGTCTCATAACTCTACTGCATATCCCTATAACAATCCGGGAACAGGTGGAGATGGTCAAGACGGATATGTGTATATATATTGGACGGATTATACAAGTAATTAAAGTTTCGTATCTTAATTCATATTATTAGGGGTGCACTCCAGGTTATTTATATAGCACCCCGTTTTTTTAAAAAAGTATTTTATTTTATTTTTGTTTGTGTTAGTATTTAGTTGAATTCAATGCGCCTGTAGCTCAGCTGGATAGAGTGTTTGGCTACGAACCAAAAGGTCAGGGGTTCGAATCCCTTCAGGCGCGCCATAAAGGAGCTCTTTTTCAGGGCTCTTTTATTCTAATTTTGCCGATGTGGCTCAGCTGGTAGAGCAGTCGATTCGTAATCGACAGGTCAGGGGTTCGAGTCCCCTCATCGGCATTTTGTGTTGTTAGGGTTTTTAATGGTGAAAATTATATGCTTTATTTTTTTACCTTTTATTTTTTTAAAAAAATATCCGCTTTCTTTAGCTTTTAGTCTTTTTGCAATTTTAATCGAAGCTAAATTCTCGGGTCTGATTTCTAAAATTACTTCTTTCAAATTAAGTTTGTTAAAGGCGAAATTTACCATATATTTTGCTGCTTCGGTTGCATATCCTCTGCCTTTGTACTCATCTTTTAGCATATATCCTATTTCATAGTATATTTTCCCCTCGATTGTATCATCTGATAAGGAAATTTGCCCAATTTTTTTATTACTTTGTTTTGCTTTTATAATAAAATATCCTGCAAGTGTATTTTTATATGAATTTTCGCAATTCTTGATCCAGTTTTTTATATCTCTGTTTGAAAAAATGTGTTCCCACATGTTGGCTACTGCAGTACTTTTTAGCATTTCTGAAATATCCTGAAAGTCATCCATGGACATTTTTTCTATATAAAGTCTTTCTGTTTCACCCCAGATATTGTTTTTCATAGTTTAATTTTACCATGGTATAATTCTGTAATGAATAAACCATTAGAACTTTTAGCCCCTGCAAGAGATAAAGAATGTGCAATTGCGGCAATTAACTTTGGTGCCGATGCGATTTATATAGGTCCGCCGGAGTTTGGTGCCCGTAAAAATGCTTCAAACACTCTGGATGATATTAAAGAAGTTGTTGACTTTGCACATAAATTTTTTGCCAGAGTTTATGTTACCTTGAATACAATTTTAAGAGATGATGAGTTAGATAAAGTTCAAAAATTACTTTATAAACTTTATGATATTGGAGTTGATGGTATTATTGTGCAAGATTTTGCAATTTTTAAAATGGATTTGCCGCCATTTTTGATTTCTGCAAGTACACAGTGTGATATTAGAGATGTGAAAAAAGCAAAATTTTTTGAAAAGATTGGATTAGATAGGGTTATTTTAGCCCGTGAACTTTCAATTGAGGATGTGAGAGAGATTTGCAAAAATACAAATATTGAAATTGAAACATTTGTACATGGCGCACTTTGTGTAAGTTATAGCGGACAATGTTATTTGAGTTGTGCAATTGGCGGCAGGAGTTCAAATCGTGGCGAGTGTGCGCAGCCATGCAGAATGAAATATTCACTGGTGGGCGAAAGTGGAAAAGTATATGCCAAAAATAAATATCTTTTGTCGCTAAAAGATTTTTGTGCAGTTAATTATTTAAACGATTTAATTAATGCCGGAGTTGCTTCTTTTAAAATTGAAGGCAGATTAAAAGACAAAAATTACGTTAAAAATGTGTGTGCATTTTACAATATTGCGCTTGGCAGCAGAAAAAGAATTTCGTCAGGGAAAATTTTTTACGATTTTGTACCTGATATAAATAAAACTTTTAATCGTGGTTATACTAATTATTTTCTTGATGGCAAGGGCAAGAATATTTATAATTTTGATACGCCAAAGCACTTTGGTGAAAAAATAGGTACGGTAACAAATTTAGGAAAAGATTTTCTGGAAATAAAAACAAATGTTGAGATTAATATTCAAGATGGTCTATGTTATTTTCTAAATAATGATTTGAAGGGTTTTTTAGTTAATAAAATTGTTAACAAAAAGAATATTGTTAAAATTTATCCAAATGTTATGCCCAAAATAAGGGTCGGAACGGAGATTTTTAGGAATTTAGATTTCAAATATAATAAATTTCTGGATAATTCAAAAACACGAAGAAAAATAACGGTTATTTTTTATCTTTATAATGACAGAATAAGCGTTGTTGACGAAGATAATATTGAATGTTCGATTAAGTTGAATTCTCTTGAAATTGGAAATGATTGTCAAAAAATGAAGATTGTCATTGATCAGCAGTTAAAAAAGTCTGGCGATAGCGATTTTTATGTTGAAAAGGTTGAATTTTGTTGTCAGAAAATTCCGTTCTTTAAAATTTCAAAAATCAATGCACTTAGGCGCGAATTGTTAAAAATGCTTACAGATAAGCGTATTGATGTTTATAAAGAAATGTGCAGTAAAAGAGTGAATAAGAAAATTTCTATAGCGCAATTTCCTTTAATAAACAATGATTACAGATTAAATATGCACAACAGTTTATCTAAGGAATTTTATCTTCAATGCGGGGTTGATTGTATACAATCTTCATACGAAACAAAGAGAGCTAAAAATGCAGAACTGATGCGTACTAGACACTGCTTAAGGCGCGCTTTTGATATTTGTCTTAAAAATGGTGCCGATACTGAAAAATTATTTTTAATTAACGAGAAGAATAAAAAATTTGACTTGGATTTTGATTGTAAAAATTGCGAAATGGTAATAAGAGAAAACTAGCCTCTTTGCCTTAAAAGTTGTTCAAGGCGTTGAATTTGAGAGTTATAAAAATCTATTTTTTCTTTGTCGTTCATTTTTTGTGCCAGATTTTTTGCTTGTCTTTTGTAATTTATTTCTTCAGGCGCTATTTCAATAGCTTCTTTAATGTATAACATTGCATCTTCTATATTGCCCATTGTTTCGTAAGCTCTGGCAGTTTGTGCGTAATATTTCGCGGGCATCGGATTGAGCGTAAGCGCAATTTTAAAGTTTTCAAGTGCTGCTTCTGGTTGACAGGTATCATTTTGAACGAGCCCAAGAAAATAAAACCCTTCTGCGTTGTTTATGTCAAGTTCATTTAAAATTTTAAGATTTTCTATTGCTGCACTGTAGTTTTTTAGCCTGTAGTATATTCTTGCAAAAGAGTTATATGTGCTCGGACATTTTGGGGCTGTGTGTTCCAGTTGTTTTGTAAGTTCCAGTGCTCTGTCATATTTTTTATCATCAATTAAAGCGTCGATTAGTTCAACGGTATAAAAAACGGACCCCGGGAATGATTCCAATGCTGCCTCATAAAGCTTTTGTGCTTCTGTGTAGAGTTGCAGCTGTTTGTATATCTTGCCGAGCGAGTCTATTAAAATAGGATTTTTTGCATCATCAGGATTGTTGTAGTAATAATTTTCAAGAACAGATTTTGCTTTTATGTAGTTGTTAATATTGAGATTAAGTGTATTTTTTAGAATTTGTGCATTAGGGTACATAGGCGAATCTTTATCTATTAAGTCAAGATATAGTATTGCGCCTTTTTTATCATCTTGTTTAGACAATATCCATGCAAGTAAAAAGTGGTGCTCGTCTAATTTTGGCGAAAATTCGTCTTTCAATTTTATAACACTGATTGAACTTTTGATGGCTAATTGTGCTTCATCCAACCAATTGATATCTATATATGCTTTAGCAAGTTCAAAGTAACATTTATCATTTTTTCTATCCAGCTTGATGCATTCAAGATAATTGTCGATGGCTTCAAAAAAGTTGCCTCCAATATGCTCTATTAGTCCTAAATAAAAGTACGCAGTCGAATTTTTTTCAAGTTCTAAAACATGTTCAAATAATTCTTTAGCCTTTTTCAGATTCTCATTTTCATAGCAATGCAGTGCAAGCTCAAAAAAAGGACTTGCAAAATTTGAATCCCTGCTTATAGCTTTTTCTAAAAACTCTACTTTTGGAAAAAGCCCAGTTTTAGACATTATATACAATATTTGGGCATTATTCTTAAGTTCATCATCAAAAGACTCGTACAATTCTTTCATTTTTTCGAAATATTCTAATTTGTACAAAATCTGCAGATGATCTATGCAATATTGGGCTTCACGTGTAGATTTGAGTAATTTTTCCGAAATTTCAAGAGCTTTGTTGTATTTGCCCAGCTGAACAAATATTTTTGACATTTCATTCAATGAGTGTATATGGTTTTCATTAATATCAATAACTTTTTCATATTCTTCAAGAGCTCTTTCGTAATTTTTTAAAAGAACATAAAGATCTGCAATTTGTGAAATAATCTCAATGTTTGCATTGCCGTTTTCACTCTCCAATGCTTTGTAGAGCATCTCAATTGCTTCTTTGTACAATTTTGAATTTTTGAGTTCAAATGATTTTTTTATGTATTCAATCGAGTTTTCATTGTTTGTGTTCATAACGTTATTATATTTTTTTATTTTATCATTTGCAACTCATTTGCTTTACATTTAAAATAAAAGTATGATAAATGGGAAAAAAGTTGTTGTAATTATGCCTGCGTACAACGCGGAGAAAACTTTGGAGAAAACATTTTCTGAAATTTACAAGGAGATTGTCGATTCGGTTATACTTGTTGACGATAATTCCATTGATAATACAAAAGATGTTTCAAAAAGCCTTGGCATTACCACTATTGTGCATAGAAATAACATGGGTTATGGAGCAAATCAAAAATCTTGTTATATTGCAGCTTTGCAGGACAATGCCGACATTGTTGTAATGCTGCACCCCGATTATCAATATACACCTAAGTTAATTCCTGCTATATCATCTATGATAGCTTTCGGCGAGTATGATGCAGTTGTTGCTTCGCGTATGCTCACCGGTTCGGCACTTAAGGGTGGTATGCCTTTTTATAAGTTTTTATCGAATAAATTTTTGACTTGGTTTCAGAATTTGCTCATTGGGAAGCAGCTTTCCGAATATCATAGCGGATTTAGAGCGTTTAGTGCTGAACTTTTAAAGACATTGCCCTTGGGCGAGTGTGATGATGATTTTATTTTTGATAACCAAATGCTTTCTCTTGCGTTTTTTTACGGTTTTAAAATAGGCGAAATTTCTTGTCCTACAAAGTATTTTCCGGATGCAAGTTCTATAAATTTAAAACGTTCAATTAAATACGGTTGTGGGGTTTTAATTGTCAGCGTTGAGTATTTTCTTGCAAATCTGGGTGTTTTTAAATCAAAAATATTTAAAAACGATGCAAAAAGATTGAATTTGCAAAAAGAGTTAGAGTTCTACAATGAAAGAGTCTAAACCGTTGTAGACAAACTTGGCGCAATTATAATGAATTGCCTTACCAGTTCTTTATCCCATTGTACACCTGCACCGAGTTTTAAAATTTCACAAGCCTTTTCAACACTTAAGCCTTTTCTGTATGGTCTGTCTGATACAAGAGCATGGTAAGCATCGGCAATAGACACAATTCTTGCATTAAGAGGTATTTCTTCACCCTTTAACCCGCAAGGATAGCCTGTTCCGTCCCAATGTTCATGGTGATATTTAACCATAGGTATAAGATCGCGTAATGACTCGTTTGGTGCAAGTACTTTTTCAGCCCCAATCACGGGGTGTTGTTTCATTATTGCCCACTCGTCATCATCAAGCATAGCAGGTTTCCTTAGCACATTTTCAGGAATTCCTATTTTGCCTATGTCATGTAACAGTGCACCCAGTTTTATGCGCTCAACTTCTGTTTCGGGTAGCTGAATTGCTCTTGCAAGAGCCTCAGAGTACCTTGAAACAAGACTTGAGTGACCTTTTGTGTATGGATCTTTAGCATCAATTGTCCCTGCAAGCGAAGTTACAACTTCAAGCATATGCTTACTTGATAAAATTTGTTCGTTATGGAACTTGTGTATAAGTTCTTCCTCGAAATCTACCCCAATTTGCGCATGTTTTTTGGTTAATACTTCTGCAAAACACTTAAGGGCTTCATCATCCCAGAAATTATAGTCTTCGGAGGTTACTATCACACAACTACCGCTTTCGTAACATTTGCTTTTTGAGATATACATTGCCTGTTCTGCAAGCAATACCAGCTTTTCATGATTTTTTGATGTTTGAGGATATGTTGCTATGCCGCAACTGAGTTTGATAGGGCCTACATCATCTATTAACACGCAAGAAAGAGCGTAGGATAAGTATTCTGCTATGTATTTGGCTTCATCTGTAGATGTGTTTGGCATAATTACGCTGATTTCATCACCGCCGTAACGTCCCGCGAAATCGGTATTCCTTATATTCTGTTTAATTTTTTTTGCTACGGTTTTTATTATTTCATCACCTTTTGCATGACCAAATTCTCTGTTAATCTGGGATATATTTAAGATGTCAAATATACAAACTGACAGCGGGGAGTTGGATTTATTGGAGCTTTCAATTTGTCTGATAAGCTCTTCTTGAAAACACTTATGGTTTGCAAGTCCTGTGAGCGAGTCTATATCAGTATTTTTATCAACAAGTTCAGCTAGATTTCTGTTTTGCACAAATATTGCTATGTAGCTTGATAAAAATTGATATAATTCAACACAAGTATTAATGTGGTTGTCCCCTACAATAAATACACCTAGACATTCTCCGAAAGATAGCAAGGGTAAGACAATGCATGGAGAGCTATTTAAGTAGTTTGCCTTTAGAAAACTGTTATCTTGGCAGTTTTGTACAGTTTTTGTTAAGAAACATTTTATAAGAGGGTTTGTGTCCTCGTTTAACATTATTTTTGTATTATAAATAGAACCTATTTTATCTATTAATTTTATATTTATACAGTTAGACTGTGCATTTAGAAGACCAATTGCGCTAAAATTTGTTTGCATATTTGCTGATAAGATATTGTGCAGAACATAAAAAAGTTGTCCTAAGTCATTTTTTTGTGCAAATGCTTCATTTATTATTTTTAGGGTCTGTTTATAATTTATATTGAGATTTTTTGTGTTCAAATTGGTCGAATACCCGCCATATAACCTGTTTGCACTCGTTCTATTGTTCTGAGTACTTGTTTTTTGGGTATTAATGGGGTTAGAAAATAAAATATTTATTCTTGAATCTTCTGACTTTATACTTGATTCGCCCGTTTGACCTGCATTATGGGGATTTTTATAATAATTCACGTCAACCTTCCGAAAAAAAATTCTTCACTTGTTACTAATAAATCACATACAGAATAATAATTGCTTTTTTTGTTAAGAATTATAACATATTTTTTTAAAAAAAGAAGTGTGTCAGTAATTATTGTAAATTTTTTGGAATAAAAAGTAACATTTTTAAAGATGATTTTTCCCCGTTTAAAATTTGAATATTATTTTTAGGTAAATTTAAAATATTGCTTAAAAAGTTTATTATTTCTTTGTTTGCCTTACCTTCTATGGCGGGCTTTGAAATCTTGATTTTTATGTATTCGTCTAAGAACTCTATTGAATTTTTCTTAGAGTTTGCTTTTACTTTTACTTGAACTTTTATGGCAGTTGTTGAATTGCTTACAATATTGACTAATTCATCAAGAGATTTAGGCAATATGGCTTTTTTTACATCATTTGACATATGGTAAAAAAGTCCCCAAAGTTGTAAAATTCCTATGTGATACTTATATAATATACCAAATAAATCAAATGTCCTATCTTATAATATATGAAGAATTAAAGGAATTGCTAAAGAAACAAGGCCGTACGAGTGACGAAATTGCAGACATTGAACGCGCTTTTGAATTTGCAAGAAAACTCCATGAGGGACAATATCGAATTTCCGAAGAACCGTATATTGTTCATCCGGTTGAAGTTGCTAAAATTCTTGTTGAGCTAAAAGCTGATAAAGACAGTATCATTGCAGCTTTTTTGCATGATATTTTAGAAGATACTGATACTCAGCCCGAAGAAATTGAGCAAAATTTTGGTGCAGACGTATTAAAGCTTGTCCAGGGTGTTACAAAATTGGGCAAATATCAATTTAAGTCAAAAGAAGAACGCCAGGCAGAAAACTTTAGACGTATGTTTATTGCAATGGCTCAAGATGTCAGAATAATATTTCTAAAACTTGCGGACAGACTTCACAATATGCGTACACTGGGCTATATGGCTGCAAACAAACAAAAAAGAATTGCGCAAGAAACCCTTGATATATTTGCTCCTCTTGCTAACAGACTCGGTATCGGAAAAATTAAGGCTGAACTTGAAGATTTATCGTTGAGGTATATTAATCCTGAAAAGTACTATGAAATTGCAAAACTGGTAGCCCAGACAAAAGCTGATCGGGATGCAACAATATCGGCTCTTATCGAGGATATTAAAGTAAGCCTTAAGGACAATAACATAAGTGCAAAAATAAACGGTAGAGCAAAACACTATTACAGTATTTATAAAAAAATGGAACGTTTAAATGTAAGTTTTGATCAGTTATATGATGTAAGTGCAATTCGTGTAATAGTAGATGATGAAAAAACCTGTTATGAAGTTTTAGGGATTATACATTCAAAATTTAAACCTATCCCGGGAAGGTTTAAAGACTATATCGCAATGCCAAAAGGCAATATGTACCGTTCTTTACACACTTCTGTCATAGGTTCAAAAAATAAGCCTGTAGAAATTCAAATAAGAACAAAAGAAATGCATGAAGTTGCAGAATACGGTGTTGCTGCACACTGGAGGTATAAAGAATCAGGTTCTGTTAAGTCTGATAATAAGTATGATGTTCAATTCTCGTGGATGAGAAAAATGATGGAGATTGATAAAGATTCCTCAAATGCAAAGGACTTTGTCGAAAGTGTAAAGTTGGATTTGTTCTCAGATCAGGTATTTGCTTTCACTCCTGCGGGCGATGTTATAGATTTGCCTGCAAACTCTACTCCTGTTGATTTTGCTTATCGTATTCACACAGAAGTAGGACACAGAACAGTTGGTGCGCTCATTAATGGTAGGATTGCACAACTT